>NZ_CP019646.1:0-322363 GCF_001999965.1 Limihaloglobus sulfuriphilus
ATGAGTCTGGAACAGGGCCTGTTAGTTATAACGGTGCCTAACCGGTTTGTAGGTGGCTGGATTGAGAAAAATTTCTCATCCCAAATCCTTTCCGCTCTGCAGGAGGTTTCGATCGCGGATGGCTATAAGGTGCAAGTGGATAAGGCCCCGTCAACCATTGATGAGCCTTCACGCCCTGCGCCGGCAGCAACCGGGCGAAGCAGCAGGATGGCTGTTTCGCCGGTTGCGGCTGGAACGAAAGTAAATGATACGTCTGCTTCTGTAAAGCGGGACAAATATAAATTCAGCCTTGAGAAATTTGTAACCGGAAAATCTAATGAGCTTGCATACAAGGCCTCGGTCATGGCTGCAAGGTCAGAGGATAAAATATTTAATCCCTTGTTTATTCACGGCACGTACGGCACCGGCAAGACTCATCTGCTCCAGGCTATCTGTAATGAGAGGCTGCGTTTAAACCCGAAAGCCAAATGCGTGTATATCTCGGCCGAGGAATTCACGAACAAGTATCTTGATGCGGTGTTACGTACAAAACGAGTTGACCAGTTCAGGAATAATTTCCGCAAGGTCGATATCCTCGCAATCGATGATATACATTTTCTGGCTAATAAAGAATCGACGAAAGAAGAATTTCTTCACACTTTCAATTCTCTCGATCTGGCCAATAAACAGGTCATATTAGCATCTGACGCTCATCCAACACAGATTAACAAGCTCGCGGAAAACCTTATAAGCCGGTTTATATCGGGCATGGTTGTCAGGATTGAAAGCCCCGATTATGACACGCGTGTAAAAATATGCCGCATAAAACTTGCAGACGGGGGGGTGGACATAACAGACGAAGCTGTTGAGTATCTCGCCGGTTCCATTACTAAAAGTGTGCGTGACCTTGAAGGGGCTGTCTTAAAACTTCAGGCATACAGCGCGATATTCAGGAAAACAATAGATATCCAAACCGTATCTCACGTTCTTTGTGATCTTGTGCATCACAGGCGAACTGTTGTAAACGTCGATGAGATAATAAGCGACTCTGCGAACTTTTTCAGTCTTTCCGCCAATGACCTCCAGTCAAACCGCAAAGACCGCACAGCCAGCATGGCAAGGTCGATAGCCATGTATCTCTCGCGTGAGCTTACGGGGATGTCATACCCTGAAATCGGCAAGTCAATGGGCAACAAACATCACGCCACGGTTTTACAGGCGTGCCGCAAGGTAGAGGCTAAAGTAAAAAAGCGGGAAATTTTTAAATGGAAAAGCCCAAAAGGAATACATTCTGACTCACTTTCCGGGATTGTAGATACTATCAGGCAATCCGTTGAGTCATGAAGCGTGCGATTTAGTTTAGATACATTTAGAAACAGAAGGATAAACCACTATGAACAAAACAATTAACACTCGTGAGATACAGGCGGATACAGACCCGATTTTCCCGTCGAGGTGGTCGCCGAGGTCCTTTTCAGACAAAGCAGTAGATAGTAAACTCATCGAAGGCCTTTTTGAAGCGGCAAGGTGGGCAACATCCTGTTATAATGATCAGCCCTGGAGATTTGTTTACGCGGTTGATCAGCCGCACAGGCAGAAGTACGCCGAGGCTCTCGTTGAGCAAAACAGAGTCTGGGCGGCCAAGGCACCGGTAATTGGTTTTGTTCTGTGTACGAAAAACTTCAGCCAGACCGGTAAACCCAACCGCCACGCGGCCTTCGATGCCGGCTCGGCGTGGATGTCGCTGGCGCTGCAGGCTCACCTCTCAGGCCTCTATGCCCACGGTATGGCAGGCTTTATCATGGACAAGGCCTATGAAGTTACCGGTGCGGACAGAGAAAAATATGACATTATGGCGGCCTTTGTTGTCGGTTATAAAGGTGATCCGGAGGACTTGCCCGAACAATACCGTGACATGGAATCGCCCAATACACGCATAGATTTAAAAGAAATTATGTTTGAAAATCAGATTTAATTAAAAAACTCCGCATGTTCCGTGACTTTTAAGGAGTAGTTTAAATGAACAGAAGAAATTTTTTAAAGTATGTCAGTATCGCCGGCGCATCACTTGGCTTATCCGGCTGTGCTGTAAAACAGTTCTCGTTTGGCCCCCGGCAGCGAAAACCCAATATCATTGTTATCTTTGCCGATGACCTCGGTTACGGCGATATTGGTCCCTACGGCCATCCGACTATCGCCACACCGAATCTGGACAGAATGGCTGAGCAGGGGCAGAAATGGACGAGCTTTTACGCCGCCGCACCGGTATGCTCCCCAAGCAGGTCGGCTCTGATGACAGGCCGCTACCCGATACGTCTGGGTACAGACGAGAGTGTTTTCTTTGAATGGTCGGCAGACGGACTTCCGACAGAAGAGGTAACAATCGCTCAAGCGTTGAAAAATGCCGGCTACGCTACCGGCTGTGTCGGCAAATGGCATCTTGGGCATCTGAGCAGATTTCTGCCGACAAACCGCGGCTTTGATGAGTATTACGGCATTCCCTATTCAAATGATATGCGTGTCGATCCGAATATGAAGGTCGCGAAAGATGTCAATTTCAGAGAGTCCGCGACGCTTGAAAAGATGCGGAATCCCGAAAACAGAAAGGGCGGCTGGGTCCCCTTGATGGAGGGTGAAGAAGTCGTTGAATATCCATGTGACCAGACCACTCTTACCGGCAGATATACCCAACGGTGTGTGGATTTTATCAAAAAGAACAGTGACAACCCTTTCTTTTTGTATATGGCGCATAGTTTTCCCCATGTTCCCCTGTTTGCCTCTGAAGAGTTTTCAGGCAAGAGCCGGCGGGGTCTTTATGGCGATGTTGTCGAGGAGCTTGATGCTTCAGTCGGCAGGATTCTGGATACTCTGCATGAGCAAGAGCTTGAAAATGATACACTTGTGGTTTTCACCTCCGATAACGGCCCATGGCTGAGCAAGTTTGAGCAGGGCGGCAGTGCAGGTCTGCTTCGCGGCGGCAAGGGGCAGACTTACGAAGGCGGCATGAGAGAGCCGGGGATATTCTACTGGCCCGGGCGTATTGCCGCGGGAAGTGTGGTAATGGATATCGGCACGACAATGGATCTTTACAAAACATTCTGCTCGCTCGCGTGTGCGAAAACCCCCGATGGCGTGCAGTTGGATTCGTTTGATCTTTCGCCGGCACTTTTCGGCTCCGGCAGCTCACCCCGAAAGACTTTCTTCTATTACCGTTACAGGGAAATTTACGCAGTCCGGCACGGTGAGTGGAAGCTGCACTTCATAACACAGGGTGCTTACCGCCAGGGTGAGCCCAAGACCGTTCATAACCCGCCGCTGCTCTACCATCTTGGCCATGACCCGAGCGAGAAATATAACGTCGCCAAGGATAACCCCGAAGTGGTAGAAGAGATAAAACAAATCGCCAAAGAGCATTCAGAGTCATTTGTTCCCGGCGAAAGCAGATACAAAAAAAGATTTGACTGGAAAGACAGCTGATTTTGATTCGGCAATGAGACCGGTTTTTCATAAAATGCTGGTGCCTGTTCGATTATAAATTACAATTAAACTCATGGCGCAAAAAGATTTATTTGGTGAAATTGTACCCGCCGCAAGCGGGCCGGCCCGGCATGTTATCCGGGTTGTGTTTAATCAGGCACTGATGGGCACGTTTGATTACGGTGTACCCGATGAGCTCTGGCCGGTTTCTGCCGGAGGGCGTATCAGGGCGCCGTTTGGCAGGGGCAACAAACCCACCGAAGGCTTCTGCGTTGAAGTGCTCGAGGATGTTCAAAAGCCCGCCGAGAGGGGCTACAGGCTTAAATTCATAACTGATGTCATAGACGATAAATCCCTGTTTACAAAAAGGATGCTGGAGCTGGGCATCTGGATAAGCGATTATTATTTCGCCCCCCCCGGCCAGACACTCGCCGCCATGATTCCCGCCGCGGTGAAAAAGGGGGCAGGAGTCGCCAAAATTGCCGTGATATACCTGTTGTGTCTGCCAAATCAGGTTGAGTCTATATTGTCAGAAGAGCTCAAGCGGGCAAAAAAACAGCAGGTGGTTTTCAGGCATCTTGTTGACAGCGGCGCATTTAGTGCTGATAAAGGTATCGAAAAGTCAGAGTTGAAAAAGGCGACGGGCTGTTCGGATTCAGTCATTAAATCCCTCCGGACTCAAGGCATTATCGGTATGGAAGCGGCGAGCGTTTTGAAATCTCTGCCGGTGATTCCAGATAATTACGCACTCAAAACCTCAAAGAAAATTCAGCTTAACCGGCATCAGAAGTCGGCGTTGGAATACCTGGAAAACGAACTCACAGAGGCCCGCTTCGGTGTAAGCCTTCTGCACGGCGTTACAGACAGCGGCAAGACAGAAGTTTATATTCGCGCCATTGATAAGGCGGTTCAGCTGGGCAAACAGGCGATAATCCTGCTGCCGGAGATTGCCCTGACTTCCCAGACTATCCAGAGATTTAGTGAAAGATTTGAAAAAATCGCCGTTCTTCATTCCGGCCTGACCGCCTCACAGAGGAATTCCGAATGGCAGAGAATCGTAAACGACGAGGCTGATGTTATCATTGGCGCGCGCTCAGCGGTCTTTGCGCCCGCCCAAAGGCTGGGTCTGATTGTTGTAGATGAAGAACACGAAGCAAGTTACAAACAGGATATGGTTCCCCGATATCACGGCCGTGATGTCGCGATAAAACGCTGCCAGCTGGAAAACGCCCACTGCCTGCTTGGCTCTGCCACGCCCTCGCTGGAGTCGATCTACAACGCCAGATACCGCAAGCACTATAAACTTCTTGAGCTGCCGGAGCGTGTCATGGAGCTGCCGATGCCGGCGATGGAATGTGTGGACATGTCATCAGGGGAGGATGCTTTCAGCGATGAGATTTTAAGCCGCAGGCTCAGAGATGCAATACGTGTGGCACTCCACAATGGAGAGCAGGTGATTCTTCTGCTCAATCGGCGTGGTTACAGCGCATTTGTGTTCTGTCCGGACTGCAAAGAAGCGATCCGGTGCAAGAATTGCGATGTTACGCTTACCTATCATAAACGCGGCGGAGAAAGGGCCGGCAGCGGAATCTTAAGCTCCTATAAGGCAGGCGGATATGCGATCTGTCACCATTGCGGCAGCAGGACGCTTGTTCCTGTTGCCTGTCCGTTGTGCGGAAAAAAACTTGTTCTCAAAGGGGCCGGTTCCCAGAAACTCGAGGAGGAGCTGAAAAACAAGTTCTCCGGAGCCAAAGTCGCCCGTATAGACAGCGACAGCATGGAATCGGCTGATTATTATCAAATGCTCGATGCGTTTTCACGCGGCGATATTGATATCCTCGCCGGGACACAGATGCTGGCAAAAGGCCTTCATTTCCCAAATGTTACGCTTGTGGGTGTCTTGAATTCTGATGCCGCACTGGCGATCCCCGATTTTCGCAGCGGCGAGAGGACGTTTCAGCTTCTAAGCCAGGTCGCCGGCAGGACCGGCCGCGGCGAAAAGCCCGGCAAGGTGATAATTCAAACAGTAAAGCCAAAACAAACGGTTATCCAGCTCGCTATGCAGGGTGACTACGAAGGTTTTGTGAACAGGGAATTTGAGATACGCAGGCAGTTGGCTCTGCCGCCTTTTACACGTATGGCGATTGCCCGCCTCAGCGATAAGTCATTTCAGCTCTTGGAGACAGAAGCCGAAAGGCTCTTTGAGCTTCTCGGGGATATCAGCTTCCGGCTCGGGCTAAAGATTACCATCTCCAAGCCGGTACCCTCAATTATCCCGCGGCTGCATTCTGTTTACCGTATGGATATCAGACTGGTTGGCGGCTCTGGCGAGGATATGCGCAAACTGCTTAGAAATGCCATCTATGAAAAGACTTATAAGCAAAAAGTGAAAATTATTTACGATATTGATCCAATTTCCATGTTATAACTTGCAATTATTCACAGATTTGATATATTTCTCCTCCTATACTTACGGGGTGTAGCTCAGCTTGGCTAGAGCGCTACGTTCGGGACGTAGAGGTCGGAGGTTCAAATCCTCTCACCCCGATTTTTCCGCCAAAGGCGGAAAAATAGAGAGTAGAGCGAAGAAAGGAGAGAGTAGATAACCTTGCAGGTCGCTCTTAAATCATGCCTGCACAAAACGAATAACGTTTTAGCTCTACTCGGTCACCTTTCTACTTTCTACTCTCAAATTGAGTAAGATACGTAAAACAGGCTTTGAAATGCCATTTGCCTTTGAAAAATTACTGGTTTATCAAAAAGCAGTTGATTTCGCGGATACAGTTTGCAGTTTATCTAAGAACTTTCCTCGAGGTTATTATTTTCTTGTTGATCAAATTAACAGGGCTGCTTTGTCAATATCCGCTAATATAGCAGAAGGTAACGGGCGATTTACAAAAAGAGACCGGAATAACTTTTTCACAATCGCGCGAGGAAGTATCCAGGAATGCGTTCCGTTGCTTGAACTCGCTGCAAGGCAGGGGCTGATTGATGCTGATAAACATGAGGAGCTGAAATTTGAGCTTATTGAAATTGCTAAAATGCTTTCTGGTTTGATAGCCAGATGCAAAAATAGAGAGTAGAGCGAAGAAAGGAGAGAGTAGATAACCTTGCAGGTCGCTCTTAAATCATGCCTGCATAAAACGAATAACGTTTTAGCTCTGCTCGGTCACCTTTCTACTTTCTACTCTCATCTGCGCTTTACTCTCAAATTGAGTAAAATGTGCAAAACCGGCTTTGAAACGCCGCTTGCCTATGGAAAGTTATTATTTTTTTATAAATCTGTAATTTCCCGAAAACGTTAAAATAATTATCTATACAAGGTTCCAACATGCTTGACCACAAAACAAGATTCACACTTGAAAAACTTACAGCAAAACTTGAGCTGTTAAAAGATAAATGCGAAACAAAGGCGATGCCTCTGGGGCCGGTTAAATATATTGAGCTCCCCGATGCCACAGCCGAGCCGATGATAGAGCCGGACTTCGATGATTCCTCATGGCAGACGTTAGAGGCGCCCTGTTACTGGGGCGGCTGGAGACGCAACTTCACTATGCGGGGCGTGTTTTCTATCCCTGCCGGCTGGTGCGGCGGCGGCTGCGCTGCTTTGAGTTTCGATTTCGGCAGCGAGCCTGATCTGGACTTTTGCCATCCGGAGATGCTTGTTCATATTGACGGCGAGCCGCTGGCCGCTGCTGATCGTTTCCACAGACTTTTATTCATACCGGATAAATACTGTGACGGAAAAGAGCATAGTCTTGCGATGAGCGGCTATACGGGTATGCTGGGTTTCAAGCGTGACGAAAACCATCAGAAGCTCTTCATGAAAAAGATGGATATCATTGAGTTCAACAGGCCGGCAGCAGAGTTCACGGCTTTGTCGCGAGCGGCTCTCGAGTCAGTACGCAGGCTCCCCGAGGACAGCCCCGCCCGGTCAAGGCTTTTAAACGTACTGGATAAATCGTTTACAAAGCTGGAGTTATCGCCTGTGCATACAGAAGGGTTTATGCCGAGCCTTGAGCAGGCCTCGAAGATGCTTAATGACGGAATCCAGGCCTGCGGAGAGCCGATGGATGTTGATATCCACGCGATCGGCCATTCACATATCGATGTTGCGTGGCTCTGGCCCCTTGCCCAGACTCGCAATAAGTGCCGGAGGTCATTCAGTACCGTAATGGCGCTTATGGACGAGCACAGGGATTACGTCTTCACACAGAGCCAGCCCCAGCTGTATCAATACGTGCTTGAGGATTCTCCCCAGCTCTTTGAAAAGATACGCCAAAAGGTTAAGCAAGACCGCTGGGAGCCAATCGGCGGTATGTGGGTAGAGGCAGACTGCAATATCTCCGGCGCGGAATCTCTGGCAAGGCAGTTTTTGCTTGGCCGCGGCTTTTTCGCCGAGCATTTTGGCCAAGACGCTGATTCGCCGATACTCTGGCTGCCGGATGTTTTCGGCTACAGTGCCAATCTGCCCCAGATAATCAAGTTGGCAGGCATGGAGTATTTCTTTACCATAAAGATTTCCTGGAACCAGTATAACAGTCTGCCCTATGACTCTTTCTGGTGGCAGGGGATTGACGGGACAAAGGTACTTGCTCATCTGGGCACTACCCGCGAAAGCTCGGACGAGCGGGAAGTAACCTACAACAGCATGGCAACCCCCAACCAGTTTTATAATACCTGGGCGTTCTGCAAACAGAAGGAATTCCACACAGACCTGATGTGCTGTTACGGTTATGGTGACGGCGGCGGCGGCCCGACCCGTGAGATGCTTGAAAACATTGAACACTGTAATAACATGCCCGGAATGCCCCGGGTGAAACATTCCAAAGCAATAGAGTTTTTTGACAGGCTCAAAGAAAAAAGCTCCGATAAACTTCCCATATGGAACGGTGAGCTGTATCTTGAGTACCACCGCGGCACATACACAACACAGGCGGCCAATAAGAAAAACAACCGCCGCAGTGAATTCGGCCTCCACGATGCGGAATTTCTCTCGTCGCTGGCTTCTGTGCTGGATTCTGATTACAAATATCCGGCTGACAGCTTTACCAGGGCCTGGCAGCTGGTTTGCCTCAATCAGTTCCATGATATTATACCCGGCTCAAGTATAGCTGAAGTTTATCGTGATTCCGACAGGGACTACGCAGAGGTTGCCGATATCGTCGGCGAGACCTCCAGAGCCGCGATAGATGTTGTATGCTCGAAGTCACACGCTGATATTCTTCTCATCAATCCTGCCTCTGCCGCAAGAAATGACGCGGCTGTGATTGACGCGGCCATAGACGATAACCAGCATTTAGAGGACAGTTGCGGCAATCCCGTACTCTCTCAGAAAACAGAGAATGGTATGCTTATTGACTGCAAAGGCTTAAACGGCTTTGAGGTCAGGCGGCTAAGCATTGCCGGGGGGAGTCTGGACGCGGAAAATGTCTCTGTGACCGATAGAACGCTGGAAAATAGTTTCGTGCGGGTATGCTTAAATGATGCCGGCGATATTGAAAGCATATACGACAAAAAGCATTGCAGGGAAATAATCCCCGACGGCTGCATAGCCAACGAAATGCTGGCCTTCGAAGACCGGCCAATATCCTATGACGCATGGGATATCGAGATTTATTACCAGGACAAGGTTTATAAGGCCGAGCCCGCCGAATCAATAAGGGTTGTTGAAGAGGGGCCTTTGTGTTCAGCTATCGAGGTAAAACGCAGGATACTTGCAAGCACATACACCCAGAGAATAAGCCTTGGCGCTAATTCTGCCCAGATAGACATTTCAACAGACATTGACTGGCGTGAAAAAAAGACGCTTCTCAAAGCGGCGTTCCCCGTTGATATACTCAGCCCCGAGGCATCTTATGAAATCCAGTGGGGGCATGTAAAACGCTCCACGCATAAGAATACAAGCTGGGACTGGGCACGCTTTGAATCCTGTGCTCAGAAATGGGTTGACCTCAGCGAGGATGATTACGGCGTCAGCCTGCTCAATGACTGCAAGTACGGCCATGATATACAGGATAACGTGATTCGCATAACTCTACTTCGCGGCTCTACAATGCCCGACGCCGATGCCGATAAAGGCCGCCACACATTCAAATACAGCATCCTGCCCCACGCCGGACGCGTCGGCATGGAAACGGTAAATGCCGGTTATGCGGTTAATGACCCTGTAATCGCCGTCAGGAATGACTCCGCCGCGGCAGTTTCACAGGATATAAGCCCTCTCTTTAGTGTTGACAGAGAGAGCGTTGTAATCGAGACGGTAAAACGAAGTGAAGACGGAACCGCTTTGCTGCTGCGACTCTACAACAGCCTGGCAGGCAGAGGTGAATTCAGGCTCACTGCCGGCTTCGACGTTAAAGAATGTTTCAAGTCCAATATCATGGAAGAAAACCTTGAAAAGCTCGATGTTGCGGATAATGCAGTTACACTGAACATCAAGCCGTTTGAGATATTATGCTTGAAAATAAGCTGATCAGGATAGTTTTACCAGCGGTTAACAGCGGCAGACGATTCGATTTTTTCTTCGATTTCGTCGGGCAGTCTGCGCATAAAATCAATTCCTGTGAGTTTTTCTATGTCGTCAACACTGCTCAGGTATTGGTCTAAATCGGCTTTTATATCACAATCCTGCGGAATGAGAAACGCGATAACCCGAGGCGGTTCGCTCTCTTGCGGGCGGATTAAAATCTTGTAAAAGGCATCGGGTATTTCTACGCCGCTTTCGAGCCGCTGCGTATTCGAATCAAATACAGGGCCGGTTATTACCCAGATACGGCCGTATCGGGTAGAGTACGTGTTTGCTGTCAGCTCCTCGAGTTTTCGCCATATCTGCTGGTTGTGTGCCGGCACCTGAGGGCAGATGTTGGACATGTAGAAAGTTTCGAGCTGGGCTTCTCTGCCGGCGGTTTTGCCGATGCCGTAGTTTGGTGCCATATGGCCGCGGTCAAACCCCGAATGCGTGTAGTCGTTGTGAGTGAGCTGAGAATTTGTGCGTGTGTCGCTTTTAAACCGGGAGGGGCGCTTGCCGTATTCCATGTTCCGGTTAATATCCAGAAAATACGCCGCCCAGAGCGGGCATTTCCTCGATTCGCTGTAGCCGGCTTTGTATCCGATATTCTCAAGCAGGATGTCGTAACCGCCCGCGGGGCAGCCGTAAAAGCAAAGCTCTTCATAATCATGCACCGGTATCGCGGCGGGCGGCAGCTCCCGGGCAGGCTTCACGCTCCGGCCGCAGCCGGATAAAATAATTATCGCGGCCAGAAGTGAAAAAACAGAAATCCAATCTAAGGGGAGTTTTTGTGATATTTTTCTATTCATGTTTAAAATTGCCGTTCCACTGATATTTGGTTAATACTTTACAATTTTATACGCCGCTTCGATAAACGCATCTACATTTTCATCTTTTGCGCCCGCGGATATCGCCCCGCCCGTGCACAGGACAAACTTCTGGTTTTGGTTTGCCGATTCAAAGCAGTACTTCGCAGCCTTTTTTACATCTTCCGGGCTGCCTTCTATCATTACTTCGATAGGGTGTATGTTGCCGCCGAGAATTACATCCGGCAGGGCCTTTCTGTAATGGTTTATGTCGATATTCGGAGAAAACCCCATCAGCTCCTCCACATTAGCCTCGTTCAAAAGCTCGATTCCAGAGGCCACCACATCGCCGTCGGTATGGAGTGAACAGAGCTTTCTGCCTTTCCAGGTTTCAAATATCTTACCGGTATAGGGCACTACGAAATCCCTGAACAGCTCGGGCGGCAGATAAGCGCAGTAATCCTCGCCTATATCGATCTTGTCGTGGAGGTTGTTGTTTTTCAAGTTATATTCTCCCCATTGCTCGTTCGCGAATTCCAGCCATTCGAGAGCTCGTTCAAGGTAAAAGTCAAATACCCTCTTAACTTTTTGGGGCTTATCGTAAAGATCCATAAAGAAGTTTTCGGTTCCGCGGATTATAGAAAAAAGATCCATCGCCCCTGTAATACCGAGATAATAACCGACCTTCTTATGTTCGGGCAGGCGGGCGTTGAAATATTTGACCGCGTTATTGATATTCTCAACACATTCGCATTCACGCACTGGTTTGCGGCAGAAGTATTTGTCAAAATTATCAAGAGCCGGCTCAAGCACCCTGAAAGGTTGGGCGTTTGGATAATCTTCGTGAAAAGCATCAAAGTCAAAGAATATATCCATGTTGCCCACATCAATTGTAAAATCCCGAAGATCGTAAAACCTGTCATTCACAACCTTTTGAGCGCCGAACATGACTTCCAGGTCGGTAGAGTATTTCACAGGGTCAACTTTGGCATGATAACATACAAAAGTATTGTCAAGCCAGAGCCTGAAAGGGGCGTGTTCGATTTTTTCGCCCCGCATCAGTTTGCGGTAACGGTTTACGTTGTCCTCGAGAAAATCCCGAGGTATGTCAATTTTGCCGATATCTTTTGTTTGCTGCATTGAAAACTTCTGCCTTTCTTGATTATATTGCTGTCTTAGCCAATAAGCCGCAGTCTCTGTTTTGCACCTTAAGCGGTTTTTTACTATAGTATCAGGGTTAAATGTAATATTTTAAATCTATCATTTATTTCCAATATGTCAAGTCGTATTCTGGTAGAACATGTCAGATTCTTGAAAAATTAAACGAATTTGTCCGTTGCGCATGTAAGGATAATATTATATTTCTCGTAACTCGCCTCAAGGTAAGTATATATGGAAGCCGCGGTAAAAAAACAAATGTAAAGATCTGTGAATTTCGTGTAAATCCGTATCAGCGTGGAAGATTTGCGTGAAAGAAAAATGCAAAAGTGAAATAATGTTCCCCTGTAAACTTTTGTAAAAAAATAAAAATAGCAGCTTGACTTGTATTGTAAAGTTTCTATAAAGTATTTATGTACAGTCGAGATTTTGTTCTCTTCTGAAACATAAAAGCCGGCGGGAGTGCTGACGGCTTTGATACATTTATAAACAATGCTTTATGGAGCTAATATGTCTAAGAAAAAAGTTATGCATGTAATATCAGGCACACACTGGGACAGGGAGTGGCGGCATACTGCCGAACAGTCCAAGCCCCGCCTGGTTGACCTGGTTGATACAATGATTGAAACTCTCGAGAAAAACAAGAGTTACAAGACATTCTGTCTCGACGGCGGACTGGTTGTGCTGGAAGATTATTTTACGGTACGCCCGGAAAACAGGCAGAGAATAAAGAAACTTATAAGCTCCGGCAGGGTTACGCTGGTTAACTGGTACACATTGCCGGATACCTTCACCGTAGCACCCGAGGCAATGGTGAGAAATATAAAGCTCGGCCAGACAATGGCCCAGGAATTTGGCGGAACGATGAGCTCTGGTTATACAGCCACATCTTACGGCCAGACTTCACAGCTTCCCCAGCTCTATCAGGGTTTCGGGATTACCAACGCGATATTCTACCGCGGCACAAACAAGTACTTCAAATCGCTTCCTCTGATTGAATGGAGCGCCAAGGACGGCAGCAAGATACACCTGCTGCGGACATTTGACGAGGTTACAAGGACAAACTGGTTCTTCTATGTGCATCAGCCGCTGGTAGTGGGCAAGGGCACCAGAGATACCTCATATACCTATCAAAATGACCATATCCCCTCGCATTGCTGCGATGAGATGCTTTATGAACGCGGCCTTGTCGTTCTCAAAGAGCAGGAATCATTTAACCGCTCCCCTGAAGCTCTTAAAAAGGCACTTGGCTATATTGTCGAGCAGGCCGGGCCTTATGCTGTTGCCGACAATATTCTGGCATTGAACATGGAAGACAATGATGTGCCGTTCAACCTGCTGCCTGAAATGATAAGCGAGCTTAACAAGGTTTCCGGCGACATTGAAATAGTCCAGAGCTCAATGGACGAATACATGGCCAAAATCGTCAAGGACACTGAAAACATGAAACTGCCCGCTCACCAGGGAGAGCTTCGCAATGAGGCGGTAGAGCATGGTTTCAACGGGCTTCTCGGCGCAACTCATTCTTCACGCGTGAAGCTGAAAATCTACAACGAAAAATGCGAAACCGGCCTGATTTATTACGCTGAGCCGCTTGCATCTATGGCGGCGATGCTCGGCGAGGAATACCCCGAAACAATGCTCAAGCGGGCGTGGCGGCATCTGCTGCTCAACCAGGCGCATGACAGTATCTGCGGAGCGGCGGTTGACAGGGCGCACGAGGATATGCTGTATAACTTCTCGCTTGCCGAAATGGTTGGAGAAGAAATCACCGCACGCAGCGAGCTTGCACTTATCAGGAAGCTCAACACCGCCGCGGCATTCAAGGACGGCGATTATACGATAACCCTTTTCAACACACTCCATCAAGACAGAGAAGAAGTCCTGCCGATTATAGTAGATTTCCCGCTCAACGGCGATCAGCCGCTGAAAAATGAGTTCGGCACCTACTTTGATATCGTTGATAAAAAGGGCAAAGAGTACGAATACGAAGTGCTCGCAACTGACAAAATCAGTATCGGCGTAGAGCGTGTTCTCGACACCAAAGGCATCAGTATGCCCGCGGAGCGTAAACGCCTTCTGCTCAAGACAGACGTACCCGCAATGGGCTACAAGACGCTTGCCGTCAGGCCGCGGCCGCCAAAATACATAAAGCATCCAAAACCCGATACCGGCCGCGCACCAATTGCACGCGAAGACGGAGTTCTCGAGAATGAATTCATAAAGGTTACCGTTAATCCGAACGGAACTTTCTCAATGCTGCATAAGCCGACCGGCCACCTGATGGAAAAGATGCACTACTATACCGACAACGGTGAAGTGGGCAACGCTCACCTGAGCAGAATTCCTGACCGGGACTTTGTCCGCACAACACTTGGGGCAAACGCCGCCGTTACACTTGTTGAGACTAACAACCTCCGCGGCACTTTACGCATTGACCTGAGCATCACGGTGCCTGCCGCCGCGACAGATGAAGGCAATGACAGGCTCCGCGAAGAAAAGCTGATCCCGATAACGACCTGGCTCACACTCACCAAAGACGGCCGGTACCTCAAGGTACACACAAAGCTGCACAACGAGGCGCGTGACCATCGGCTCCGCGTAAACTACCCAAGCGGCATAAAGACCAACAAGGTTGACGTTGAAAGCGCTTTTGCGGTAGATACCCGTGATATCCGGGTGACAGACACCGGCGATAATTTTGAGAAATTCTACGCCTACCAGCCCATGCAGAACTTTATTGACCTGAGCAGCCAGAAGGCATCGCTGGCGGTTCTCAACAAGGGCCTTCGCGAGTATGAAGTAAAGGACGACCCCGAGAGAACGATAGCGATAACAATGCTGCGGACACAGCGGGCGTACATGACAGCCAACAGCAAGATGACCCCGGAAGAGCTGGATCAGTACACCGGCCAGCATTCCTTCGGCACGCTTGAATATGACTACGCACTGTATCCTCACAAGGGCGGCTGGGAATCGGCCGGGGTTCTGGATATGGCGTACAAATTCAAGGTTGGCGTACATGCCGTTCAGTCTGTGCCGCACAATCTCGGCGATATGCCGGTCAGCGGTTCATTTATCACTATAACAGGTGCCAAAGACCTGGCGTTAGCTGCCCTCAAACAGGCCGATGACGGCAGCGGTGTTATACTTCGTGTCTGGAATCCGGGCGACAAAACCGTTAAGGCTTCCATAAAGACCAGGCTGCCGGTATCAAGTGCCGCCGAGTGCAAACTCAACGAGTCGGTTGAAAAAGAGCTCAAGGTAACCCGCGGCAGCATAGCGTTCGAATCCGCACCATACAAGATTACAACGCTTCTGTTGAGATACTGAGCGGATTAAAGCAGATTTAACAAGAGTGAAGAGTCCGGGACTTAGGCTTTGGCCTGTGAAATCCTGACTCTTCACTCTTTTTTTTGTTTAGAAACCGATAACAACCGTTCCTTCACCGGCGACCTGGAAGCCTACAATATCCGGCCGGTAAGTGCCTACGTTGCGGTGTTTGCAGTTCTCCCATACCCGGGGCGAACCGGGAGCATTGAGCACCAGCATTTGCTGATAATCGCCGATAACCTTATCCACATGTATCCGCAGCTCCTTTTTCACAGGGTCATACGGCTCTATCCTGCATGAATCAATTCCCCGCATCCTGTGCACATACGGCGTTTGAGGGCTTTTGAGCGGAACAATGATTATCTCATCAAGGTCATTGTAAGTGTTCCTCATGGGGCCGATTTTCACAGAGGCATCTTTCTGGACTGATGCCGGGGCGTTTCGTACCTGCCATGCCAGTCCGGTCTGCCTGATAAGCCAGCTCAGCCGCTCATTGCCGCCTGCATCTACCCTGACCGCGTCGCGTGATTGGATTTGGGAATCCAGTGCCAGCCGGGCCGGCTCTGTTGAAACAGCACCGCGGTGTTTGTATGTCTTGCCGGCGATGACAACAGAGGCATCTCTTGTCTGCCCCGAGGCAGCCGCGCCGCGGATGTTAAATTCATGTACCTGAACCGGAGAAGTAAGGTTTTCGAACTTTGCCTGAACAACAAGGTTTACGCAGCCCTCTCTCTGGCTGTCGCTGTAGATACTGTTCTTTGCCGCTGATTCGGGGATCTTGCAGGAGGCCTTGATAGTTGTCCTGCCGCTGCCTTTTAGGCTCACAGCCGCGGCCTTTTCCGAATGGAGCTTCTTTTTATCACTGTCGTAAACATGGAACTCAAGCGTGCATTTCACATCGCTTTTGCCCGAAGCGGTTATCTGGGCCTGGTATGTCTTACCGGGGACGCAGCGGTAGTAGCCCGCCCCGTTGCCGGTCGATGGAGAAAACAGGCTCCTCGTGTCATTGCCGCCACCCAGCGGCAGCAGCTCTATGCCGGGATTGAGGAAACGTATGCCGTCAACCTCGCCTGCGACATCCTTTGTCGGGGAGACTGCAAGTCCTGATACCGATTTGCTTTTGGACCAGCCTTCCGGCTGTTCGGCAGTTATATCGAGATTGCTGTTTTCGCTGAAAACCGGACTTGAGCAGCCTGCGATGAA
Organism: Limihaloglobus sulfuriphilus; assembly: GCF_001999965.1. Classification (GTDB taxonomy): domain Bacteria; phylum Planctomycetota; class Phycisphaerae; order Sedimentisphaerales; family Sedimentisphaeraceae; genus Limihaloglobus; species Limihaloglobus sulfuriphilus. The sequence goes on from NZ_CP019646.1 coordinate 16,468, forward strand.
CAGCTCCTGTACGGAATCTTCGCCGGGGAGATGGTGATTATATGCCGGCGTTATAAGGCCGCTGCGTGCGCCGCCCATACCCCAGCTGTGAGCAAACGGGGCATTTTCATCAACGCTGGTGCGCAGCTTCATTGTGCGTGTCATATGTTCATAGCCTTTGAGCTCATCGAGGAAGCACTGCTTATTCGAGCAGTACCCCCGAACGGTAAAGCTCTGCGGCGATATCTCAAAGTATATCCCGCCCAGCAGGCCGTCGCCGACGTTGTCATTTGGAAACGGCGGAGAAAAACCGCCGATACGTCCGTTGGAGACGAAGTATTTGCCGAACTTTTCCTCAATCTCCCAGGTGTGGTTGTGTCCGTGCATCCAGCCGATTACATTGCTGTAGCTGTTGATTATATTTAGAACCTCTTCGCTGTTTGCTACGCGGCGGTAGGTGATGCTGTCCCAGTAACGGGTTGTGTCTTTTATTGAGTTGTGAGTAAGGATAAGCGTGGTTTTGTCTTTATTGAGCTCGAGGTCAAGTCTGAGCCATTCAAGGGATTCTGCGGTTATCAGATTCGCCGCCATAAGCTCGGGCAGAAAAACCAGATGCACGCCTTTTATGTCTATGCTGTAGTACGGCCGGCAGGTAATACTGCAAAGCTGCATTGTGCGGGCTTCGCATTCAGCGCCGCGGTAGCCGATAGTTTCGTGGTTTCCGCCGGCAACATAGAACGGCAGCTGTTTCAGGGCCGACTGCTCAAACTGTGTAAAATCGGCACGTCCCTGATCGCCGCTGTCGCCGTGGTGAATATCGCCCGTGTCGAGGAATACATCCAGCTCGTCGAATCTCTCCAGTATATTGCCGATGTTCTGGGCGATCATCACGTTTGATGGCTGGGCGGGATGTTTCCAGCCGAAATGAACATCTGAGACGATAAAGCCCTTTAATGTTCCGCTGCCGGGATTTGGCTTTTCGCCGCGAGCGGCGGCCTGTGCGAGTAGTGAAGATTGAACAGCCGCGGAACGGTTCGAGGCAAGTGCGGTGTTAATCCCCGTCAGCGAAGCGGTTGCGGCGCCGGCGGCGGAGATGAAGTTACGTCTGGTCAAGTTATTATCTGCCATGTTTTAGCCTTTCTAAATGATTGTGATATAACTTAATTTTACCATTACCCCTGAATATGTCAATATTATATGTTTACATTTGTTGATATATTTCAGTGCGGGGATTTAATAAACTCTGCCGGCATTTTAAGATTGAAAACAGCATAAGGCATACTATAATCAGATTGATAGATGCTTGATCTAACGAATAAACCGAATTATAAAGGAAAAATGGAATGTTTGCTTTTATGTGTGCCCTGGCGTTGGTAAATTGTGATTTTGTAGAGATTTCCGGCTATCAATATTCTTATAAGGATGACAATACAGGCGTAACAACAAGGGTGTATGTAAGCCCGTTTGAGATAGCCGAGGCGGAGGTTTGCCAGGATGAATTTGAGCGGGTGATGGGCTATAACCCCTCAAAGTTTAAGGGCGCAGACTTGCCCGTTCATAATGTCAGCTGGTTTGAGGCAATACAGTTCTGCAACAAGAAAAGTATCGCAGAGGGGCTGCCGCCGTGCTACGACATTGAAACCGGCCGCTGTGATTTCAGCTTAAACGGCTTTCGCCTGCCGACAGAAGCAGAGTTTAACTCCGCGGGACGCGGCTTCTTCAAGCTGGAAGACCGCCTGAAATATGCCAATCTCTATCCAAAGAGCTATGAAACCATCCAGTCATCGGTAGATGAGTTTGCCAAAGGCCCTGCCGCCCGAAAATCCCTTGAGAAACTGCCCGCCGGCGTTTACGACCTGATGGGAAACGTCTGGGAATGGGTCTATGACTATTATATCCCCGTATTTGAAACCGCCGTTGTCCAGGTCAACCCCAGCGGCCCCCTGCAGGGCTTAGAACGCACAATAAAGGGCGGCTCCTGGATGATCCCGGCATGGCACGGCTACACGCCGCGGCCGCTGACATCCTCACAGCAGCCACAGAGCAAACGAGCGACTATCGGTTTTAGAGTCTGCCGAACCATTACCGGCAAACGCGGCGGGGCGTATGAGCCCGAACCCGAAAAAATCGCCGACATTAGATATGCAAAACACGAAAACCTGGCTGATGAAAATCTCAACATCACAGACGACAACGGAGACGAAATTAAAACCCTCCAGAGCTGGCAGAAAAACAGAGACAGCGTTCGGGATAAATGGCTCGATTACATGAAAGTCCCCGATTACGGCAAACTGCGGCTCGAGGCCAAAACCGTTTACGAGTACGACCGGCCCCTCTACAGCGGAAAGGTGCAGCTCCTGCAGGCTTCGCCGCGGGTTGAGTACAAGATCGCACTGCTAAGCCCCGTCATGAAAAAAGGCGAGAAACGCCCCGTGTTGATAGTCCCGTTTTATGATGTGGATTCGCCCGCGTCAAAACAGCTCTACGGCAAGCGGTTTAAGGCGTTTAACAGGGGTTATGCCCATCTGGCAGCCTCTCAGGGATACATCGCGGTTGCGGTGAAGTGGTACTCGGAATGTTACCCCGACTACATCGAAAGCATAGCACAGCTCAGCGCCGACCACCCGGGCACACTCGGGCTGGGCAAATGGGTTGCCGATATCAGGCTGCTCATCGACTATATCAGCTCGCTGGACAATGTTGACAGCGAAAGAATCGCCGTTATGGGCCATTCTCTCGGCGGCAAGCTCGCACTCTTCGCCGCGGCGTTTGACGGCCGCATTTCCGCGGCGGTTTTATCAGAGCCGGGCATTGGCATTGAGTTTTCAAACTATCAGGATATATGGTATCTCGGCGCCGATATAAAACAGCGGCAGGACCTCGACCTGCACCAGCTGCTTGCCCTGACAGCTCCGCGGCCGCTGATGCTCATTGCAGGCGACAGCGTCGATAACGACAGCAGTCTCGATTACCTCAACGCCGCGCAGCAGATATACAGCCTCTACGGCATAGAAAACTGCCCCGCCTTTTACAACCACCGCACCGGACATACACCCTCAGCCCAGGCGGTTGAGCTGGCGTTTGAATGGCTCAACAAACAACTGCCCGCGCCTTGTGGTAAATAACTTAGCAGGCGGGTTTTAGACAGGATTTACAAGATAAACAGGATTTGTGTTTAATTGCATTGCCCCGTCAAAAAATGCCCTGAAACAGATAATCCCAATAAAGGGTTGTCAATGCCGGTTTTGCCGGTATAATCGCTTATGAATTGAATTTATATGGACAGGATTACAGGATTATGATTTTGGTGTTTCTATGAGTGATATTAAATTGTTTAAGATGATTGATGGGGGCGTAAGTGAAATACAGGGCCAGTCTGTCGCGGTGGAAAAGTCGCTCCAGAGCTTAATCGAGAGACATCTTGAGGATTTTCTCGGTGTAAGGTTCTTAGCCAGTGAGTATTCTACCGGCAAGAAGCACGGCGGGCGGATTGACAGCATGGGGATTGATGAAAACTGCTGCCCCGTGATTATTGAGTATAAACGAGCTACAAATCAAAACGTTATCAATCAGGGGCTTTTCTATCTTGATTGGCTTATGGACCATAAGGCGGAGTTTGAGCTGCTGGTTTTGAAAAAGTTTGGCTCGAAAGTCTCCGCTGATATAGATTTTTCAAGCCCCCGGCTTATATGTATTGCCGGCGATTTCACAAAATATGACCAGCACGCCGTTTCACAGATAAACCGAAATATTGAGCTTATGCGGTATTGCCATTACGGTGATGACCTGCTGATGCTGGAGTTGGTGAATTCGGTTACCGCTGATGAAAACTCAGATACCGCAGTAATAAAACAACCATCTTCCGGTAAAACTATTTACAAAACAGTAACTGAAACGCTCAAAGCAGCCCCCCAGGAAGTGGTGGATCTCTTTGATGCGGCAAAAGAAATGCTCATTTCATTTGGCGATGATGTTCAGTTCAAGACGCTCAAATATTATTTTGTTTTCAAGCGGATAAAGAATTTTGCCTGCATTGAACTGCACAATCAGAAAAAATGTATTGTCGCAACAGTTAAGCTCTCTCCCGATTCTGTTGATCTTGTTTCCGGTTTCACCAGAGATGTCAGCAATATAGGCCATCTCGGTACCGGCGATCTGGAGATAACTATACGTTCGCTCGAAGATTTAGAAAAAGCACGTCCGCTGTTTGAAAAGAGTTATGAGAATAATTGACATATAATTTATTAGTGCGAGATCATAGGTTCAAAAATGATAAGAAGCAGAATAGAAAAAGAATGGACAACTAAGTCTAAAACGGGAATTCGTACTTATCACATAACAATTAGACATAACGGATTAAATGAATTTAAAGAGATTAAAAATTCAAATAAACATGTAGCCAAAGAAATGGCAAACGCGGCAATGACCGGGTGGAACGGAAAATGGGGCAAAAAAATAGCCGCTGAAAACGAAAAAAAACTTAAAGAGCAAGAAAAGCTAAAAGAAAAGCAGTATAAAGAAAACAGAAAACAGAAAGCTGCTGAAGAAACTAAAAAAGCTAAAAACGCTCTCGACATTTTGAAAAATACACTTAATATAGGATTAAACACAAAACCCAAAATGATATGGGAGCAGTCGTACGATTATTCAGAATTCCCCACTCCAAAACCTGTAAAAGATAGATATCTTCGAATGATGCCCGAAAAACCTCAACTGATAATTTATAGTAAACCAAAACAAAGTGATTCAAAATATAACCCAAAATTAAGTTTTTTGGATAAAATCAGTTCCGAGCGGAAACATTCTAAACTTGATCATGCAAAACAATTATATCTTAAAGACCTCGAAATCTGGAAGGCCAGAAAACTCGATGCAATTGCAAGGTTTGATAAAAAGAAGGTAGAATATAAACAAGAAGGAATACGATTATTCCAATTATTTCAAAAGGACGTTAAGGAGTGGCAAAACTTACACGACAAATTTATTAAAGAACAAAAAAGGAAAAACGACGGCATAAACGCTTTAAGAGAAGAATACAGAAATCACAAACCTTTTGGTGTCAAACTACATTTTGGCATGGTTCTGAATCGCTCAAAATATCCTGACTATTTTCCGAAAAAGGTGGAATTAGAATATAATCCAGATAATAAGATTTTGATTGTTGATTACCAAATTCCGGCTCCTGATATTATTCCTCGGCTAGTGGAAGTTAAATATGTGCTATCACAGGATGAATTTAGGGAGGTTATGATGTCAGAAGTTCAATTTAATAAACTTTATGATGACCTCATTTATCAAATTGCGCTACGTAATATTCACGAATTATATAAATATGACAAGGCAAGTGCACTTGATTCAATAGTTTTTAATGGTTTTGTGCATAGCATTGATCCTGCAACGGGTAAAGAGAAAAATTCCTATCTATTGTCTCTTCTGGCAAATAGAGAAGATTTCCTCAAAATAAACCTGGAATCCGTTGACCCCAAAACATGTTTTAAAAAATTAAAGGGAGTAGCATGTGCCCAGCTAAATACCATAACACCTGTAGCACCGCTAATGCAATTAAATCGAAATGACAGCAGATTTGTTAACTCATATGATGTGGCAGATTCTATTAACGAGGGTGACAATCTGGCATTGATGAACTGGAAAGATTTTGAACATTTGATTCGAGAGTTGTTTGAAAAAGAATTTTCTTCCGGAGGCGGAGAAGTAAAAATTACCCAAGCCAGCAAAGACGGTGGTGTTGATGCGGTTGCTTTTGATCCCGACCCAATTAAGGGAGGGAAAATCATTATACAGGCCAAACGTTACACAAATACAGTGGGTGTTAGTGCTGTACGTGATCTTTACGGAACTGTTATGAATGAAGGAGCGAACAAGGGAATACTTGTAACGACGTCAAGCTATGGGTCAGATGCTTATAAGTTTGCAAATGATAAACCGCTAACACTTCTTGATGGAGGTAATTTGCTTCACATGCTTGAAAAACATGGCCACAGAGCGAAAATTGATATAAAAGAAGCCAGGGAAATGATTAAACAACAAAGCTTAGACAGTTAAAATTCCTATGGGTGAAAGTAGAGTTTATGGCCAAAGCGTAAGTTGCCCCTGACCGTTGCCCCGGGCTATGTTATTCAGGCTCTACAGGCTTGGGGGTTTTGGCTGTGGGTGGTACTTATGTAAAACACACTGAAGTGTGAACTCTTACAGGGGTACTCTTGCGGTGTTAGTAAGAGTTCAAGCTTCAGCTTGTTTAAAATATAGATAGCGAATAAGCACGCTAAAGCGTGTACTCTTACAGCTCTTACGGCTCTTACGTAATCGGCGGTGATCTGCGAAATCTGCGGATATTTACCATGTTGTTTTTAGCACTGAAGGTGCGAAATATCTTAGCATAGGGCATCGCCCTGTGTTTGTGGTGGCGTGTTTCCATTATCCCAGGGCGTTGCCCGGGGCTATGTTATTCAAGCTTTACAGGCTTGGGGGTTTTGGCTGTGGGTGGTACTTATGTAAAACACACTGAAGTGTGAACTCTTACAGGGGTACTCTTGCGGTGTTAGTAAGAGTTCAAGCTTCAGCTTGTTTAAAATATAGATAGCGAATAAGCACGCTAAAGCGTGTACTCTTGCGGCTCTTACGGCTCTTACGGTTCTTGCGTAATCGGCGGTGATCTGCGAAATCTGCAGATATTTACCATGTAGTTTTTAGCACTGAAGGTGCGAAATATCTTAGCATAGGGCATCGCCCTGTGTTTGTGGTGGCGTGTTTCCATTGTCCCAGGGCGTTGCCCCGGGCTATGTTATTCAAGCCCTACAGGCTTGGGGGTGGTTGTGTGGTGCGGTATTTGGGATTTGGGGGGTAACCTCTTACGGGGGTACTCTTGCGGTGTTAGTAAGAGTTCAAGCTTCAGCTTGTTTAAAATATAGATAGCGAATAAGCACGCTAAAGCGTGTACTCTTACAGCTCTTGCGGCTCTTACGGTTCTTGCGTAATCGGCGGTAATCTGCGGTAATCTGCGAAATCTGCGGATATTTACCATGTAGTTTTTAGCACTGAAGGTGCGAAATATCTTAGCATAGGGCATCGCCCTGTGTTTGTGGTGGTGTGTTTCCATTATCCCAGGGCGTTGCCCCGGGCTATGTTATTCAGGCTTTACAGGCTTGGGGGTGGCTGTGTGGGTGGTGCGGTATTTGGGATTTTTGGGGGGGGGTAACCTCTTACGGCTCTTGCGTAATCGGCGGTAATCTGCGAAATCTGCGGATATTTACCATGCTGTTTTAGCACTGAAGGTGGAGATAAAATAAGTTTAGAATTGATGTTGAGATACGCCGGCCGGCGGGGTATAATAAAACCTTGAGAAAAATCAATCGTTTTTTTAAGCCTGCGGCTCGGAGGAAAACCAGCTCCCGGCAGCGGCGGCTGCTTGAATGGAGTAAAACATGAATTCAGGTTTTATATTATCGCCCAGAGCTCTGTTACCGGCTGTTTTGATTTGCGGCGTTTTATGTTCGGCCGGCTCGGCACTGCCTGCCAAGAGCCGTGATGTCAATATTACTCACAACCCTGACCAGATGTATGTTCTGGTCAGCGGCGGTGAAAAATCCGCTGCTTCTGTGCAGGGGCAGAACGGCACGGATGTTGATATTCCCGAAGGGGCCTGGGCAACCAGCGAGATTCTGATCAATTCCGCGCCGTCAGATGCGGTGGTCAGCGGCGTTGATGTTCATTACGAGATCGTGCACAGCTATGTGCTTGATTTAACGGTGGATCTTTCGGACGGCGATCTTAACGTTGAGTACAACCTCTGGGACGGCAATTTCGGCTCGGGTGGTATCTCCGAGACAGAAACCGGCATTGCCGCGTTCAACGGCCGGCCCGTCAACCAGTACTGGTTTTTATGGGCGATTGACAACTACGCCGGCGATTACGGCTATATCGATTCGTGGTGGATCAAAATATACTACTCCGGTTCCGGCGCGGCTCCCGAACATGACGACTGTGCCGGTGCGATTGCGGTAACAGAGTCCGCGGCGTACAGCGGCAGCACCGCCGGCGCAACCGGAACACAAACCAGCAGCTGCGGCGATAACGATACAAACGATGTCTGGCACGTGTTTACCCCTGCCGCGGCGGGTTTATACTCTCTGAGTCTGTGCGGCAGCAGTTTTGATACGACGCTTGCGGTGTACGATGAATGCGGCGGCGCGGAGCTGGCGTGCAACGATGATTCGTGCGAGTATCAATCCATGCTCACGCTCCAGCTCAACGCGGGCGAGGATTACTATATCCGCATTGCCGGCTACGGCGGCGAAACCGGCAGTTATACGCTCGTGGTAGAGCCTGTATCTGCCGTGCTAAACGACGATTGCGCAAATGCCGCAGTAATCGCGGAGGATTCGCCGACCGCCGGCAGCACAATAGGCGCAACCGGCAGCTTTGAGAGCAGCTGCGCTTCTCATGATTTTTACGATGTCTGGTACAGTTATACCCCTTCGCAGTCGGGTACTGCCGCTATTGAAATACAGAGCGGCTCGTTCGATACGACGCTCTCGGTGTGGGACGGCTGCGGCGGCGCAGAGCTGGCATGTAACGATGACCACGGCGAGGGCGGCCTCTCTGCTGTGGAATTGTTTGTCCAGGGCGGCACAGAGTATCTAATACGTGTGGCCGGCTATGGATACGCCGTCGGCGATTTTACGCTGCTTGTATCGCGGCAGGTGTGTGAACCGCCGGCTCCGGCACAGCAGCCCGGCCCCGCGGACGGACAAACCGCCGCGGCAGCCGAGACAGAGCTTAGCTGGTCGGCGCCGCAGAGTGCTGCTGCGCAGGGCTCTGAAGAACCGATCAAAGGTGTTATCTACGGCAGTGATGACAGGTTAGACTATTATCAGATTAGTGATCCCGATATAATCCCGCTTGCCGATTCGACGGCGGTCATAGTTTCGCCCGGGAACCTGGCAGATAACGGCGACGGCACGTTCACCCTGCCGGCGACGACGCTGGGACAGTGGTACGAGGCCCTGGATCCGCTGGGCAGCGGCAATCCGCTTTGTCCGGACGAGCCGTATATCAATCAGCCGGCGCCGGGCAAGTGTTCGGCGTTTCTGGTGGAGCCTGATATTGTCGTTACCGCCGGCCATTGTGCGGCAGGGGGCAGCTGTTCCGCTCTGGCGTTTGTGTTCGGCTTTGTAATGCTCGACGCGGATGCCGCCCGTATAACTGTCGATATGGACGATGTTTATTATTGCAGTGAAATTATAGAAACGGTCGAAACCTATAATGATGACTGGGCGATTGTTCGGCTTGACCGGCCGGTCAGCGGCCGCGAACCGCTAACGCTGAGCCGCTCCGGTATAATCCCTGACGCTCAGCCGGTTTTTGCTATCGGTTCTCCCTATGGACTGCCGCTCAAGCTCTCCAGCTCTGCTAATGTTATGGAAAATTCAATGCCGGAGTATTTTCAGGCGAATCTCGATGTGCTTGCGGGCAATTCCGGTTCACCGGTTTTTAACGCGGTAACTCTTGAGGTTGAGGGAATACTCGTACGGGGCAATGAGGATTTTTCCGCCAGCTCAAGCTGTGACAGCTCGTATGTCTGCCCCGATTCGGGCTGTCCGGAGTGGGAAGAGGTAACACGCACAAGCCGCTTTCTCGACACGCTTTATCCGGTTCTTTACGATGTTTACTTCGACAGCGTATCGCCTCCGGAGCAGCTTATCTGCGAGAATACCAACGAAACGTCTTGCGATCCGACTCCGGACGGCTCGATCCTGGAGCTGTGCCAAACATATTACTGGCAGGTGGTTACAAAGACCAAATGCGGAGAGACTGCCGGCGATATCTGGAGTTTCAGGGTGGAATCTGTGCCGGGCGATTTCGATGACGATTGCAGCGTTGACAGTACAGATTTTAGCCTGATGGCAGATTCCTGGCTCTCGGCGGCCGGCGTTTACGATATAGCCCCGCTGCCGGACGGTGACGGGGTGGTAGATTTGCTTGATTTGGCTTTATTTGCCCGGGACTGGCTTGCAGAGCTCGCTGGGATATAAGTTCCATGACTTTAGCCGCCGTGTGTTCTTGCAGGATTACCTTCGGGCGGCGGTTACTGACGGTTTGATTCACTTATGCAGTAGAGTTTATCGCTTGTTCGTATAAACAGGCACGAGTCTGCTATTGCGATAGAAGCGTTGGCGGGTTTGCCGTTCATTTGAATCTCGCTGATAATTTCGAGTTGCTCACCACCTGCCCGTATGACAAAAACTTTGCCTTCTTCGTTGATACAGTACAGTTTTCCGTCGGCGGCTGTCAGGGACGAATATATCGGCGGCCCGCTGAGCGTACCCTGCCATTTTAGTTTGCCTGTTTCGGCGTCGAGGCAGCTGAGAGCCTTTTTCCTCATCCCGTCCAGGACGTACAAGCAGCCGTCGTATAAAAGCGGAGTGCTGCAGTCCGGGCATGGGCCTTCGTATTTCCATGCAATACAGCTCTCATCCAACGTGCCCGAGCCTCCGGGTTTGATTGCCAGTAGATCCTCTCCGCGGGGCCGCGGCAGATAAATCAACTCTTTTGAAGCGACAAGTCCGGCTATGTTGCGGTTTCTGGGGTTTTTATTGGGTGAGTATTCGTAGCGCCAGAGCTCTTTGCCCGTTTTGGGGTCGTTTGAGGTAATAAAGTCTGCTCCCATAAGCAGTATTTCTTTCCGTCCGTTATACTCAAAAGGCAGCGGAGAGCTGTAGCTGTCAAAACTTTCATTTACCGCGTTTGTAGGGCGGTTTGTTTTCCAGATATTCCGGCCCGTCGCAGGGTCTAATGCCATCAAAAACGAATCAAGCTCTGTCCTGTCTTTAGGTTCACGCCACGGTTCGGGCCGCCTGAGCACACATACAAACATTTTTGCTTCGTATATCAGCGGTGTGGAGCTGTAGCCGAAATTCAGTGATATATTTCCGTATTCTTCTTCTATATTGCGTTTCCATAATGGTTTGCCCTCGTAGTCAAATGCCGCCAGGTCTCCGCTGTCAAATATGAAAAACACCCTTCCTCCATCTACAGCGGCAGAGGGGGCGGCCATATTGCCGCGGGGGATGTTGCGGAACGCTTTGCCTATGTTATTGCTCCACAGGAGTTTACCGTCTGATTGCCTGAAGCACATTCCAAGCAGGGATTTGTTTTTCATATCCACTGCTGTTATGAATACTTTGCCGCGGGAAACGACAGGGGTTCCCGAACCGGGGCCCGGCGTATTGCCGGCCCATTTGACGTTTTCAGTTTGCGACCATTTTTCGGGCAATCCGGTTTCATCGCTTGATCCGTTATAGCCGGGGCCTCGCCAGTCAGGCCAATCCCGGGCAGCGGCACCGCAAGCCAGTAAGGAAATGGTCAATGAGCAAATAATTTTGTAGTATATCGGCATAAAAAGTCCTGAAAAATGTTCTGTACAAAGGTTTACAACGCAGAAAATCTTGAGTTGTGAAGTTTTCGCATAATCTGCTAACAGTTTTATCTGTAAATTATGGTGATAACGGCCTCTAAAGTCAAGCATAACGGTAATCTGTAATGTCTATTCAGCATTATTCAAAAATAATTCTTAGAAAAATATTTATTTTTGAATTCTTCTTCATATAATGAATCTTTATTCATCTAAACGATGTACTGGTTTAAATATATTTTAATAAATGAGTTAAGTCCGCTAAGAGAGAAATTTGAATAGACGTCAGCGAGATAAGTTAAGACATAAAGAAGAAATTCTAAAGGCAGCCCTGAAGCTGTTTTCAGAAAAAGGCTTTCACCACGTTTCGATGCAGGAGATAGCCGAAGCATCAGAATTCGGGGTTGGAAGTCTTTACAATTTTTTCAAAAGCAAGGAAGCCCTGTTTGAGGAGCTTATAGACGGTAATGCTGATTACATAATAACCGAATACAATAAAACTCTGGAAGGGCCCGGCGATGAAAAGGCCCGCTTGTCGGCGTTTATCAAAAAACAGCCGGATATCCAGGAGAAATTTGGAAAACTGATAAGGCTTTATATCTCCGAGTTTGAAGTGAGGGGTTTGAAACTGTTCAAGCTCCAGGAAAAAAGCCAGGTTTATCAGATAATAAATTCCAAACTTGTAAAACTGATTGAGAGCGGCATAATCAAGGGTGTGTTTCGGCCGGTTGATCCGGAAATAGCTGCCAGGTCGTTAAGTGCGGCGATAGAAAGTATAATCTTAGAAACTACGGGCCGTATTCCCAAAGATGCCGTTACCGATATGTTCAATAAGGTTGAAGAGTTATTTATAGATGGTTTAATTAAACCCGAGTAAACAATAATGAATATCAAAACAATTAAAATCATTTCGTTAACAGCTGCTGTGATGTTTTTTGTTTCAGGCTGCAGCCTCGGGCCCGATTATGAGAGGCCTGAAACGCAACTTCCCCAAGAGTGGCTCGGCAGTGATACAAGCGAATCGGCGAATCCGGAAGTTCTTCGAGAGTGGTGGAAAAGCTACGATGACCCTATGCTTGGCTCGCTTTTAGAGCGTGCCGACGCGGACAATCTGGACTTGCAGGCAGCGATGGCCAGGATTGAGCAGTCACGGGCGTTCAGGGCGTATGCCTCTGGTGAGAAACTGCCGTCCGTTGATGCGTTCGGAAACTATACCAGGTCACGTTCGAGCCAGAATATCATGGGCGCTGCGCCGGGAGAAAACAGCTTCTACTCTGCCGGCTTTGACGCGTTCTGGGAGCTGGATTTGTTCGGCCGCATTCGCCGTTCGATAGAATCGGCGCAGGCCGAGCTTGAGCGGTCGGTGGAGGATTACCGAAATACCCGTGTGAGCCTGTTCGCTGAGATCGCGAGAAATTATATAGAGCTGCAGACGAGCCAGGCCCGTATTGAATATGCACGGACAAATATAGAAATACAGCGAAAGACACTTGACCTGACGCAAAACCGCTATGAGGCCGACCTTGTGCCCAAGCTGGACGTATCGCAGGCGCGGCTGAACCTTGCCAACAGCCAATCTGAGATACCTTCTTTGAGGATAGCCGAGACCGAGGCCGTGAACCGTTTGTCGGTTCTTACCGGAACTACTCCGGATCAGCTTCGCTCTGAACTGATAAAACCCAGGCCGCTTATGCAAATTGAGGTTGAGCCTCTCGCCGGTATTCCCGCCGAGCTGCTTCGCCGCAGGCCGGATATACGCAGTGCCGAACGGGCGCTGGCAGCGCAGACCGCACGTATCGGGCAGGCCGAGGCTTTGCGGTATCCTTCTTTTTCACTGAGCGGCAGTTTTGGCCTGGCGGCAATGCACTACTCGGATTTGACCAGCTGGGACAGCAGAAACATTGAATTCGGCCCCTCTGTTCGCTGGACGATATTTGACTCCAACCGGCTTAAGAGCTTGGTCGCCGTGGAAGAGGCCCTGACAAAACAGCTGGCGGCTAACTATGAGTCGGCGGTTTTGCGGGCAGTCGAAGAGGTTGAAAACGCTCTTGTGGGTTTTGCGCAGGAAACACGACGCACAAAAGCGCTTGAGCGGTCGGTACAGGCTGCTCAGGAATCACTCAAGAATGTTGAAACGCTTTACGAGAACGGACTGACTGATTTTCAGAACGTTCTGGATGTGCAGCGTTCCCTGTCTCTCCAGCAGGACCGTCTGGCAGTCAGCAGGGGCCTGATCCTCCAGCGAAGCGTTGCGATTTATAAAGCTCTCGGCGGCGGCTGGGACAGCGATGGTGAACAGCCGCAAACAAACAGTAACAAATAAACGGGAAGAAAATATATGAACTTTAAAAAGATTATCTCTTGGCTTATCGTATTGGCAATTCTGATTGGTGCCGGTTACGGCGGATACCGCTACTGGCAGAAACGCCAGGCGGCAATAGCGGCGATGGCTCAGCAGAATCAATCGAGCGGGCCGATTCCTATGCCGGTTGCCGGTGCGAAGTTTATGGACGTAACCGATACCTTAAGTTTTACCGGAACGACAGAGGCAGTAAACGTGTATGAAGTACAAGCCCGAGTCGAGGGCTATCTTCAAGGGATTCATTTTACCGATGGAGACTTAGTCGAGAAGGGGCAGCTGCTTTTTACAATTGAGCCTGATATATATCGGGCGCTTAGAGATGAGGCCGCGGCGATGCTCAAATCCGGCAAGGCTGAACTCCTGAGGGCGAAATTTGATCTTGAACGGATCGAAAAGGCAGTCAAGAGCGGCGCAGTCAGCCGGCAGGATTTGACCAGTGCCAAAGCCGCGTACGACAAGGCCGATGCAATGGTGATGGGTTATAAGGCGGCATTGGCAAAAGCCGAGCTGAACCTGAGCTATACCGAGATTCGAAGCCCTATAAGCGGACGTATCGGTGATTCGCCGGTAGATGTTGGAAACCTGGTCGGACCTGGTGATCGGACATTGCTGGCGGTTGTAAGGCAGATTGAGCCTGTGAATGTGTTCTTCCATGTCAGCGAAAGTCTGCTTAAGGGAGACTTTTTAAAGCGTTTGCAGGGTAAACAGGGGTTTGAGCCCCAGGAATTTAATGTCGGACTGCCCAACGAAAATGAATTTCCATTTAAAGGTGCCGTTAATTTTGTTGATAATACGGTTGATACCAGAACGGGAACTATTTATGTACGCGGTGAAGTGGCTAACAAATCTCAGCAGCTTTTGCCGGGTATGTTTGTCCAGGTTCAAATGCCCATCGGTCATCGCAAGGATGCGGTAGTTATTGCGGCCAAGGCAATCAACAGTGACCTTGGCGGCAAATTTGTGCTGATTGTCAATGACGAAAACACTCTCGAGAGACGAGATGTAAAGTTGGGCGACTCAATGGGTAAGATGCGTGTCATAAACGAGGGCCTTGACGGCAGCGAGCAATTCATCGTCGGCGGCTTTCACATGGCCAGGCCGGGAATGCAGATACAGCCGATGCCGGTTGAAAATAATAATACAGCTGATTAACAGGACAATCGATGTTTAGCAAGTTTTTTATAGACAGACCGATATTCGCAAGTGTAATCTCAATCGTTATAGTCCTTGTAGGGCTGATTTCGATACCGATGCTTCCGGTAGAAAAGACGCCGGATATCGCGCCGCCGACAATAATGATTATGACATCTTACCCTGGTGCCAGTGCTGAGGTTATCGCCGATACGGTTATAACTCCGCTTGAAGAATCTATTAACGGTGTCGATGATATGCTGTATATGTCCTCGGACAGCAGTGACAACGGTACTGGAATGATCATGATAACTTTTAAGGTCGGCACAGACATTGATATTGCCAATGTTTTAGTCCAGAACAGGGTTTCACAGGCAGAGCCGCTGCTTCCGGAAGAAGTAGTCCGCAACGGCATAACAATAAGAAAACGCTCCAGCAATATCAGTATGCTTCTGGGTTTTTATTCCCCTGACGGGCGTTATGATGATATTTATTTGAGCAATTTTATAAATTTAAAAGTCAAGGATGCGATTGCCCGCTCTGAGGGTGTCGGTGAAATCGAGGTTTTTGGTTCTAAAGACTACGGTATGCGAATCTGGCTTGATCCGACAAAACTGCGTGCCCGCGGAGTGACGGCTAATGACGTGGTAAGTGTTATTCGCCAGCAGAATATACAGGTAGCAGCCGGGCAGATAGGCGGTATGCCCAGCCCTGATGATCAACAGTTTCAATACACCATCAAGACACTCGGACGTCTCAGTACTGTCGAGCAGTTTGAAGATATCATTGTACGCAATGAACCCGGAGGCCGGCTCCTGCGAGTTGGGGATTTGGCTAGGGTAGAGCTGGGCTCGCAGGATTACTTCTGGTCGGTTAAACTCAACGGCGAGCCGGCAGTAGCGGTTGCTATCTATGCCACACCAGGTGCCAATGCGTTAGAGGTGGTCAAAGGTGTGCGGAATGTTTTAGAGGAATTATCACCCTCATTCCCCGAGGGGGTTGCGTATTCAGAGCCGTATAACCCGACACTTTTTGTTGAGGAGTCGATCAAAGAGGTTTTCTGGACATTGCTTTCAGTGATCGGGCTGGTAGTTCTGACGGTTTTTGTATTTCTTGAAGATTGGCGGGCAACGCTGATTCCGGCTGTTACAATCCCTGTCTCGCTAATCGGGACGATGGCGGTTCTACTCTCATTTGGAATGACGGTCAACACACTCTCGCTTTTCGGGCTGGTGCTTGCGATAGGCATTGTGGTCGATGATGCTGTGGTGGTTGTGGAAAACTGCGTACGTATCATAACAGATGAAAAACTCCCGCCGCGTGAAGCTGCGATCAAGGCTATGAAACAGGTTACCGGCCCGGTTGTCGCGACAACGCTTGTGCTGCTGGCGGTTTTTGTGCCCACAATATTAAGCGGCGGTATAACAGGAAAACTCTATCAGCAGTTCGCAATCACACTCTCGGTAGCGGTATGTTTTTCCACACTTAACGCTCTGACTCTGAGTCCGGCTTTGTGCAGTGTGCTGCTTCATGATTCATCTCAAAAACATGGTAAGTTTTTTGGCTGGTTTGACAGGCTCCTGCGTTCCACAACCTCTGTTTACGCTAACATTGTAAAGGTTATAGTAAGACGGACTCTTATTGTTCTGCTGTTATTCGCAATATTTACAGTATTGGCTATTACGGGGTTTGGCGCTCTGCCAACTGGGTTTTTGCCAGATGAGGACGAGGGGCTGATCATGATAGGCGTGAGGCTGCCCGACGGTGCTACTGTGCTTAGGACAGAGCAGGTTATGGGCAGGATTAACGCAATCATGCAGGAAACCGAAGGCGTGGCCAATTATGCCGCCATCAGCGGGTTTTCTCTCCTGGATTCGGCTATTGCCCCCAACGGCGGTGCCTGTTTTGTTACGTTAGAGCCCTGGGAGAAGCGGCAGGATCCGAATCTTCACGCTTCGAAGATAGCACAGAGACTTCAGGCTAAGCTCTCCCAGATACCAGATGCCTTGTGTCTGGCACTTCAGCCCCCGCCGATCCAGGGCCTTGGCATGGCAGGCGGTTTCGAAGTTCAGATACAGGACCGCGGCGGTGCCGGCGTTCATTCCTTGGCTCAGATGGGCAATGATTTTGTTCACAATGCCATGAATGATGAAGTGATCACAAGGCTCAATTCGACGCTTCAGGTGTCAGTACCCCAGCTCTATATCGATGTTGACAGGACAAAGGTGGAAACTCTGGATGTGCCGCTTAACTCTGTTTTCAGTACGCTCCAGACGTTTTTGGGCAGTACTTATGTGAATGATTTTAATATATACGGGCGAACGTTTAAGGTTATTGCCCAGGCAGAACCCCGATTCCGTGATTCCGCAGAGGATATTGGAGAGCTTGAAGTCCGTAACAGAACCGGTCAGATGCTGCCGATTAAGACCCTTGCAACGGTAAAGGATATATCGGGCCCTCAGTCTATAAAACGTTATAATATGTATCCAAGCACCACAATAACCGGTGTGCCAAAACCCGGCTACAGCTCCGGCCAGGCGATTGAGCGTGTTCGCAAAATACTGGATGAGCAGCTGCCACCGTCGATGGGGTATGAGTGGAGCGGCATGAGTCTCCAGGAGATAGAGGCCGGCGGCAAGACGGTGTATATCTTCCTGCTGGCGGCGTTGTTCGCGTATCTGTTTCTTGCGGCTCAATACGAGAGCTGGGCTATACCGCTGGCAATCGTTCTGGCTGTTCCGCTGGGGCTTCTGGGGGCGGTTGGATACACATGGCTGCGTATGATGGATAACAATATCTATATGCAGATGGGGGTTGTGCTTCTGGTCGGCGTGGTCTGCAAGACTGCGATTCTGCTGGTCGAGTTTGCCAAACAGCTTCATGAAGAAGACGGCCATTCAATTCACGAGTCAGCGGTACTGGCTGCCAGGCTCCGTTTCCGCCCGATTTTGATGACGGCGTTTACAACAGCACTTGGTATGCTGCCGCTGGTAGTTGCTACGGGTGCCGGAGCAACCGCACGCCAGGCGCTGGGAACATCGGTGTTCGGCGGTATGGTAGTTGCGACGCTGCTCGGCGTGTTTATGATACCGGTATTCTACGTTGCGGTACAGAGCTCCAAGGAAAAAGCCATTGAGCTTGAACACCATGCCATGGATGCAATCCATCACTACGATAAGGCAGAGACTGAATGGCCCCGGTAACCGCGATAAATTATAAAACAGTTTTTATAAGGGTCGGCAGATTTTTACTGCCGGCCCTTTTTTCTGGCACGTCCGAGTTTTACGGTTTTGATTTTAATTTGAGAATTTTCCCCGCAAAAATCTTGCATACAAATGCGTATTTACTTCCTGTTGCCTATTGCGGCTAAACTGTTATAATAAAGGTATGTAGTTTTGCGGCTTAAATGCGCATTGTCTTTTGGCCGCTGATCAAAAACAAAGTAAATAATTGAATGACAAGACATTACGAAAGATATTAAATGCTAAGCTCAGAAGAAATCAGAAGCAAGTTTATAGAGTTTTTCCAGGGCAAGGGCCATACTTTTGTTCCGAGCTCACCGGTTGTGCCTAACGACGACCCGACACTGCTGTTCACTAATGCCGGCATGAATCAGTTCAAGGATATCTTCCTTGGCATGAAGGCAAAAAAATGTGATTCAGCCGCTAACAGCCAGAAATGCATCAGGGTCAGCGGCAAGCATAATGACCTTGAGGAGGTCGGCGTTGATACATACCACCATACATTTTTTGAGATGCTTGGCAACTGGTCTTTTGACAGCTACTTTAAGGAAGATACGATTAAATGGGCTTGGGAGCTTCTGACAGAGGTTTATAAGATAGATCCTGATAAGCTCTGGGCGACGGTCTTTGCCGGTGACGAAACAGACGGCAGCGAATACGACGCCGAAGCGGCGCGTCTCTGGCCGCAGCTTACCGGAATCCCCAAAGAACGTGTTCTTGCCTGCGGCAAGAAAGATAACTTCTGGGAGATGGGCGATACCGGCCCCTGCGGCCCGTGCAGTGAGATACATATTGACCTTGGCCCTGAGATGTGCGATATGCAGCATGTCGAGGGGCACAAGTGTGCTGTTAATGCCGGCTGCGCACGTTTCATCGAGCTGTGGAATCTCGTTTTTATACAGTTTAACCGCGTGGCGGACGGCTCGCTTATGCCGCTGAAGGCAAAATACGTTGATACCGGCGCCGGCCTTGAACGTATATGCGCAGTGCTTCAGGGCAAAAAGAGCAATTATGATACAGATCTGTTTATGCCGATTATTAACGGCATAGAAAATCTCTCCGGCGTGAAATACACCTCATCGCTTAAATCTAAGAGCGATATCGCGATGCGTGTCATTGCCGATCATCTGCGTTCGCTCTCGTTCGCGATTACCGACGGCGCCTCCCCCGGTAATGACGGCCGCGGCTATGTTCTTCGCCGTATTCTCCGCAGGGCGTGCCGTTTTGGACGCGTGCTGAACATGCATGAGCCGTTTATTTATAAACTCGTGCCGGCGCTTGTGGATAAGATGGGCGGGGCGTTCCCCGAGTTAAAAGCCAGGAGCAGCCATGTCCAGACCGTTATACAGGCCGAGGAGGCATCTTTCGGCAGGACGCTTGACCGCGGGCTTGAGATGTTCACCCAGGCGGCAGAAAAGGCCCAAGACGGAACTATCCGCGGCGAGGACGCCTTCCAGTTGTACGATACATACGGATTCCCGCTGGATCTTACAAGCCTGATGGCGCGTGAGAGGGGGCTTTCTGTAGATACAGACGCTTTCGAGGAGCTCATGGAGCAGCAGCGAAACCGTGCCAGGGCGGCTCAGAAGTCAAACTCGATGCTCTCTGTTCTTGTCGGCATTGACCTGCCCGAGACGGATGACAGCTTAAAATACAGCTCAACAGACATAAAAGCGAAAATCATAGCAAGTGTCTGTGATGATGGTTATACGGATTCAGGCACAGTTACAACCAGCGGCGATAAGGCATCTTTGATACTGGATAAAACCTGTTTCTACGCCGAGAGCGGCGGACAAATAGGAGATGCCGGCATGATAACCAGTGACACGGGCCGGTTTATTGTTGATAAGACAACTGCCATGGGTCACTGCGTTCTCCATGAGGGCAGGGTAATCGAGGGCAGTTTTGAGATCGGCCAGGACGTGTACGCAATGGTATCGCCTGATCGGGAAGCAACACGCAAAAACCATACGGCAACGCATATACTTCAGTGGGCATTGCGGGAAGTTCTCGGGGATAGTGTTTCACAGCAGGGCAGCCTTGTAAATTCCGAGTATCTGCGGTTTGATTTTACCTGGCCCAAGGCACTTTCTCCAGAAGAGCTGCACCAGGTAGAGAAGCTGGTAAATATGCGAATCGGGATGGAGCTGCCGGTGCAGGTAGCAGTTATGCCGATAGAAGAGGCAAAAGAGCTTGGCGCGACAGCCCTTTTCGGTGAGAAATACGGCGATACGGTGCGGGTTATAAGCATTGGCGCTGCAAGCCCTGAAAGGCTCCATGAAGGTTTCAGTTTGGAGTTTTGCGGCGGCACGCATATTGACAATATAGGCCGGATCGGCGGTTTCAAGGTCGTCCGCGAAGAAAGCATATCTGCCGGTGTCCGGCGTATAACCGCGGTGACCGGACCGGCTTATAATAAATACATGGAAGAGAGAAGCGGTATTGTTGATGAGTTGACGGCACTGCTTAAGGTTCCTGCTGAGCAGGTTAGCGAGAGGGTGGCAAAACTCATAGCAGATAACAAAGAGCTGTCTAAGAAGCTCAAAACCGCTCACAAGCAGGGCGGCTCAGATGTAATGCAGGACGCCAAAAAACTGCTGGAGACCGCCGCGGAGTTTGCCGGCAGCAAGGCTGTCGTTGGTGAGCTCGCCGATGCCAAGCCCGATGACATGCGCAGCGCTATGGATATGCTCAAGAAAAAGGCACCCAGCTCTGTGATTTTCCTCGCCTCGGCGGTTGACGGCAAGGTCATGATGATTGCCGGCGTTACTGATGACCTGGTAAAGAAAGGAATTAAGGCGGGTGAGCTGGTCAGGGAGCTTGCGCCGATAGTCGGCGGCGGAGGCGGCGGCAGGCCGCAAATGGCACAGGCCGGCGGCAAAAACCCCGAAAAACTCGATGAATGCCTCAAAAAAGCCAAAGAAACCATAGCCGCAAAACTAAGTTAAATAATAAAGATGGTAATAAATCATGGACAAAAAAACACTTGAAAAATATTCCTCTGCTATAAGCCTTTCGGATATGGAAATATTTGTATTTCCCGAATTGATGTATAGTCTTGTACTGGCTAACATTATGAGTCCGGAAATGTGGAAATGGCGTGAAATCGACACGTTCCGCAAACTCGAGGGCAAAAGCCCGTACCGCCGGCTTATGCGTATGCGGCAGTTTATTATGGATGAATTTGAGTTTAACCTCGACCTGAACACCTGGGGCCTGACCGACAAGGATGTCGAGCTTGGCAGGTTCGCGGATATAATCCCTCCGGAAAAGATAGCCCAGAGCAACGCCCTGTTTGGCTACCAGGGAGACGAGTATTATTTTGATATTGGTATCCGCCGGCACTTCGGGCTGGATAAGTACAACGGCAACCTGATACCGTACTGGAAGACAGAGACCGTTGAGGCGATGAACGCCTTCCGCTACCGTGACGGCTATGCAACGGGGGCGGGTGAATGTGTTTCCCTTGCCGCGTTGTATATGGCGGCGGCGTATATCATCTGCGATATACCGCTTGAGGATATGTACATGATTCTGACGCCGCTGCATTCGCAGAATTATATCGACATAAATGACGGCGCAATAACGAATAACCGCAGAGTTGTTACTAAGGCGATGTGGTTCAACGGCACCGAGATTACCGCCAAGGCCCAGCGGGCGCTCCGCAATGAAGACGTGACGATCGTTGCTCACAATACCGGGCATATACACTGCATCTATGACACGGCGACCATCAATCCCGGGGCGTATGACAAATTCCGTGAGAAAATCACCGAATTTCTCCGCACTGAGCTTGATATGACGGTTTTCGCCAACTTCCTTCGCAACAACTGGGACTATCGCAAGAGCTTTGTTTTCTGCCGCCACATCCGCGGCGAACATAAGTACGTAAAGGCCGAGACACTCTTTTCTTATGAGCATAACAGCACGTACAATATTGACAACAGTACGCTTGATAAACTCATGGCAGAGGTTGACGGCGAGGATTTCTACCTTGATAAGCCCCAGGAGCGTATATGTATCGAGCAGTTTATGAAGTTTGTCCGCAAGATGAAGATTGATCTCGATGATGATGAAAGTTCAGAAAAGCTGGCGCTGTATCTTGGCGAAAAGATAGATAATTCCGCTGATTTTGTACGAGACCTAAGGGAGTTTACCCGATTTGAGCCTGTATTGCCCGATAAAAACAAGAAATATGTCTCTCAGAGCTCTGTTGATATAAGGGCGGGTATGAGCCGCGAGGAGATTATAGATTATCTTCGGGCTATCAGGAACGATAACCAGCTTGCCGACCTGGCGTTCTTTGCTTACCGTGAAGCCGACGGCTGGGACTGGGAACCGTTTATAAAGGCATCGATCGAGCGCTGCCCTGTATCCGTAGAGAAATGCAAAAAAATGGATATAGAAGAAGTCTGTAAAATGCTCACAGGCATGGAAAACAAATCTATCTATTGCTGCAAGCGGCTGGCTCACCCGGACGAGGTGATCAATTACAGCCGCGGCGACGGAATCGAAAAGGCGTTTACTCTTGCAAACATAATCCGCAGCCGCACGCCCGAAACCGCTCTGTCGGTAGAAATTGACGGCGAATCAGTAACACTCTTCGCCGGCGAAGATGAGTTTGAGTTCTATTCCACGAAGAACATAACCGACAGGGTAGAATTTTGATACCGGGGATTGCTGGAAATAAAAATGAGAAATCCCGTATAATGCTGACGAATCTCCGGTTAAGGTGAGCCATGAAGGTTGAAGAGCTTGATTTTGAATTGCCGCAGGAGCTGATAGCTCAAATGCCGGCAGAGAATCGCAGCGAATCGCGATTGCTGGTACTCAACCGCAAAACCGGCGATATATCTGACCGCAGATTCAGCGGTATCGCGGAATATCTGTTTCCTGGTGATTGTCTCGTGCTAAATGATACAAAAGTTCTGCCGGCGAGATTCTTTGCACGGCGCACGACAGGGGCCTCGCTTGAGGGGTTGTATCTGGATATGAGCGGCGGGGGGCTCTGGCATGTGATGCTGAAAAATTCACGCAAGCTCAAAGAAGGCGAAGTCTTTGATTTGTTGTCTTCACATGGCAGCGTTTTCTGTAAGATTCTGGCAGAGAGGCGTTTAGATGATGGAACATGGCATATAAGGCCTCAATCTGATTTGCCGGCAGAGAAGCTGCTTGAACATATCGGTTATGCACCTCTGCCGCCGTACATCAAACGCAGCCGCGGCGGAGAGAAACCCGATTATGACCGGCAGCGTTATCAGACGGTTTATGCCAGACAAAGCGGTGCGGTTGCCGCTCCAACGGCCGGTCTTCACTTTACAGACGAGCTTCTTAACAGGCTTGACGAGAAGGGGATAAGCAGGGCGCATGTTACTCTGCACGTAGGTGCCGGCACATTCAAGCCGGTTACCGCCGACAACCTCGAGGATCATGAAATCCACAGCGAGCGGTTTGAGATAGACGCCCAAAACGCCGATATTATAAACCGCACACACCAGGCGGGCGGGCGGATAGTTGCCGTCGGAACGACTTCGGTGAGGACGCTGGAAACCGTTGCCCAAAGCGGCGGGATTCACGCGGCAAGCGGCGATACACGTCTTTTTATCATGCCGGGGTTTGAATACAGGGCGGTTGACGCGATGATAACAAATTTTCATCTGCCCAAGTCAACCCTGCTGGCACTGGTGGGGGCTTTTGCCGGAATGGATAATATTAAAAACGCCTATACTCACGCCGTAAAAGAGCGGTATCATTTTTTCTCCTACGGTGACGCGATGCTGATTTATTGAGCAGCTCTGTTTGAACATGCCTGATTTCGTTAGCCGTTTTAATTCACTTTGGCGTTAAATTCATCTATATTGAATGCCATTTATGTTTATTTATATGTCATTTTGTCACTCTGGCAGGCATTTCAGCCTGAGACAGTTTGATTTGTCTTATTGTAAGTTTTTGAAAATAAAGATATTACATAAATAGTCTTCTTTTGGCACGCTGTTTGCAATATGTAAAACAGAGTTTAGTAAATATGTAACAAAATGTTAACACTAAATAAAGGAGACATATTATGAACAGAGTAGTACCATTTAACTCAAAGAAAGGTCTGGGACTTGTTCCCGGCGGATTGTTTAAAAGTTTTGACGACATCTTTGACGACTTTTTCACCGGCTTCAACGCTCCTGATCAGCCTCGTGCATTTGTGCCGAGTGTTGACATGAACGATGAGGAAAAGGAAGTCGTCCTGACTGCTGAGCTTCCGGGCATCGATGACAAGGACATAAAGCTGTCTGTTCACGGAGATCACATTGTACTTGAGGGCGAGAAGAAGACAGAAACAAAATCCGAGAAAGACGGCTGGAAACATACAGAACGGAGCTTCGGTTCATTCAGGCGAGTGCTTCCGCTGCCTGCGAAAGTCGATGACGCCAAAGCCAAGGCTGAGTTTAAAGACGGTATTCTGACGGTGCATCTGCCCAAAACAGCTCCAGATGATGGTGCTAAAAACATCGCCATTAAACGAATCAGCTAAAAAACACTTTTTACACACAATGTTCAATAACCCCATATACAGGGCGGGAAGGAAACTTTCCGCCCTTTTTTTCGGCGTGAAGGTCAGTCTCCCGTCATGATGTTAATATAAATATAACTTGATTTTAGCGGCATAGTTTATAATATTCATGTGAAATTATTATTCTTTCTTAACATTTGTAAGTTATATCTTTATTGGAGACAAAGTTTTGAAAAAGTCATTATTTGTTTTACTGGTGTTTTGGGCCGTTTTTTCCGGTTATTCGGAGACGGTGAGAGTCGCGACTTACAATATTGAGCATTTTATGAGAATGTTTGATCAGCAGAAGATGCCTGAAAGATCCCGTAATATGACGGAATTGTACAGTGATGAGGAAGACGTTTACGAAGTCGCCGCGGTTATCAAATCAAAAGATTTCAACGCCGACATAATCGCCATACAGGAATGCTGCGATGAGCAAATGCTTGAGCTGTTCGTGAAGAAATGGCTCGACGGCGAATATGAATACGCCAAGGTCTCTTACGGCAACACAGATGGTCAGTATCTTGGCTTTCTCGTACGTAAAGGCTGGTCTGTAAGAGATTTCAGGGAGTATGTCGATATAAAGGATCCGGCAGATGACCGCTCGCTCAGGAGCTTTAAGGAGCGGGAGGGCAAAGATTTTTTCGATTTCCTTTTCAGCCGCGGCCCTGCGTTTATACTTGTGGAAAGCCCCGGCGGCACCAGTTTCTGGGTGGGCTGCACACATGTAAAAAGCAAATACGGCAACAACGAGGCGGTTACCAAATGGCGGCTGCGTGAGATAGATAAGACCCGTCAAATCTGCGCGGAGCTGCTGGCAGGAGGAAAAACTGATAAGCTGGTGATTCTTGGTGATTTCAACGATACAATCGGAATGGATAAATATGAAAAGATCGTCGGTGCCGATGTCGTGATGAGAATGACAGAGGGCAGCGGCGGCGAAGAGCTGAAGATGCTCACCCGCAAGCTCAGCGATTCGGGCAAGGCCAGCTATCATTGCGAGTTCAAGCCCCGGTATTACCGCGGCTTTCTTGACCATGTGTTCGCTTCGCCGGCCATGGCGGAGTGTTTTGAATCGGCTTTAATGGTAGAATCCCCCGTCGCCGCTGTTGCAAGCGACCATTATCCGGTTGTCTGCGAGTTCGAGTTTGAATAAGAATATCTAATCAATTGCTGAAAGGTTTTGTAAATGTTATCATTAAAAAATATGCTTCTGGGCTGTGCGGCAGCAGCTGTGTTTGTTGTAAGTGTTATAATGACCGGCTGCGGCGGCGATTCCGGCCCCGAGCCGGACAACAAGGTTGTGATACTGTGCCCGCATGACGAAAATGTAAAGTACGAATTCAAAAAGGCTTTCGAGCAGTGGCACCTTGAGAAATTCTCATCGCCGGCAACAGTGGAATGGCGTGATGTCGGCGGCGGCGGAAGCACGATGCTCAACTATATCCGCAATGTCTATGAACGCAGTGACAGCTCAATGGTGGATATTCTTTGGGGAGCCGGCGAGAGTCCGCACATGTACCTGGCAGAAGAAGGTCTTTTGACGAAGTACACTCCCTCGCAGGGTTATTTTGACAATGTCCCGGCAACTTTCAGCGGGATGCGGCTTTATGATGCCGACCATCTCTGGTTTGGCACAGTTGTCAGCAGTTTCGGCTTCATTTACAACAAAGAGCTTCTTGAGAAGGCCGGCCTTGAAGAGCCCAGCAGCTGGAAAGATATCGGCAGTCCAGAGTTTTTCGACCATGTAGTGCTTGCCGACCCGAGCCAGTCCGCTTCTATCGCGGCGGCATACGAGATGGTAGTGCAGTCAGAAGATACCTGGCAAAAAGGCTGGGCGAAACTGCTTGCGGTCCTCGGCAATGCCAAGAAGTTCACCGCCAGCAGCGGGGCGGCAGTAAATGCGCCGGTACTTGGTGAAGCGATAGCCGCGGCGTGTATCGACTATTACGGTATGATCCGCGTCTCCAGGACACCTGATATTCTCGGCTACGTCAGTCCTGAAGGCGGAACAGGTTTCACGCCGGATCCGATATCGATACTGAAAAACCCAGCGCATCCGCAGACCGCACGCAGGTTTGTTGATTTTGTCCTTAGCATTGAAGGCCAGCGGCTCTGGGCGCTTCCGGCGGGGCACGAATTCGGCCCGGAGCTGAACTGTCTCAACAGGCCGCCTGTACGGAAAGATTTCTATACCGCTTACGGGCAGGATATTCCAAAGTGGATCGTTCGCCCTTATGAAATGGGTACAACGCTTGAGATTGATGAACAGCTTCGAATTGAGCGGTATGATGTTCTCGTCCAGCTTGTCCGGGCAGCAGCGGTAAACAATGCACCGCTGCTAAAAGATGCAAAAAAGAAGATTGTCGAGACCGGCTCAAAAGAGCTCGAAGAGCTTTTTGTTAAACTGCCCGACAATGCCGACACATTAGACGAGGTACGCGGTCTTCATGAAGCCATGCAGGACGATACGTTCCGTGATAAGGTTATTAACGAATGGGTGTCATTTTTCAGCGATAAATACAAGGCGATTATCGACGCGAAGTAATATTGGGCTACAGTGTTGACATTTCAATATTGTCAAAATTGCGGCGGTAATATTCCATATATTTGACTTTTCTCTCGAGTGAGTCTATGACCGCGTCATTGAAATTGACTTTCTCAAATTTCTGTGCGCTGCCGAGCCCGCCGGGGCTGAATACATTTATTTCCATGAGTTTGTCGCCGACTATATCCAGACCTACCAGGAACATTCCGTCCTGTACGAGTTTTGGCCGTACTATTTCGGCAACTCTTAAATGCTGTTCTGTGATTTCGGCCCTTTTTAGAGAGCCTCCCGCGTGGATATTGCTTCGTATGTCATCGCCGGCGCGAACCCTGCAGAATGCTGCATATTTGCCCTTGTGCCGCAAAGGCATCCCGTTGAGCAGGAACATACGCGTGTCTCCCTCGGCTGCCTTGGGCAGGTATTCCTGTGCTATCACATAGCCGTCGCGGCTTACCGATTCCACTATCTGGTTGATGTTGTAAAAATTATCCTTGCTGATAAGGAACACACCCGAGCCGCCGGAGCCCTGAAGCGGTTTCAGCACAGCCGTTCCGCCTTCGTCTCGTATGAAACGTCTTATTTCATTTCTGTCGCGGCTTATAATAGTGCGGGGGCGGACTTCTTCGGGGAACATCTGGAAGTACATTTTATTCATTGCTCTCGAAAGGGCATTGGGGTCATTGAGCACGATAACGCCGTTGCGCATCGCGGCCCTGCCGAAAATGATGCCCGCCATCTGTGCCCATGAGCGTGTGCCCGTGTCATTAGAAGGGTCATTTCTGAGCATCAGTACATCGAGGTCGTCAACTACAATGCGTTTTTTTACAGCTTTTGTTCCCTGGATTTCGTTTAGAAAATTCTTTGTGGAACTGTATTTTTTCTTCGTTACAGACCAAGCGCGGGCATGAACCTGGTCGTCAATGTCATAGTCAAAGTCTCCGGCGCCTATGAACCATATCTGGTGCCCCCTGTTATGGGCCGTCATCGCCATTCTGACAGTTGTATATCCGGCGTGTTCAGTTGAAACATCGTTTACCATAAAGCCTATACGCATAATTATCTCCAGTTAACCATTTGTTTTAAATCAAGACCGTTTCTAAGAGCCGAGAGTTTTTTTTCGATGTCGGCAGATTGCATATACCGAGGTGTCAGCGGCGGCTTTTTCAATATCTCCCGAGCCTGCAAGTCCTCGATCATTGGTACGTGTTCCAGGGCAATCTTGCCGCAAAACAGTGTGTCGATTTTACGGCCCTGTTTGAGGTATGCAAGTAATTTTATCAAACCTCGAAGATAAATTGCATCTTTTATCAAACCGCCGCCTCTGAAGATTCTGGCAGTAATGATAAAGGATGTCTTGTTTTCAAACCCGTATTCGTATTTGAGCTTGTGAAAAACTTCTATAAACCCTTCTCCTTTCTGCATTTTATGGGCGGCAATAACCCTGCCGGCCAAAAGCCGCAGCCGGTTGGGGTTGAGCTGGCCGACAAGGAATTCCGACAGTACCGCCAGTCCTTCCTGGAGTTCGTCGTAGCCTGCCAGTCCGCAGTACAACTGCTCAAAAGGCTGTGATTTTCCGTTGTAGTATGTCAGTATGTGTGTTCCAACCTCATGGCTGAGCAGGGCTTCTACCCGTGAGAGTGGTATCTTTATGTCCTCGGAGACGAGAAGACTGCCCTTTGATACCAGCAGACCTACTGTGTCCTGCCTTATTTCTACCCTGCTGTTAAGCTGTGGGTATGCCTCTTTGTATGCGGCAATTTCTTCTCTTGCACGCAAGGCAAACGCTTCGCTGTTGAGATTTTTTCTGCTGCCGCTGCGTTTTGATTTTTTGTCACTGAAAAAGTCCAGAAGTTCCTGGGCTGTGCCGGCGAGTTCATCGGAAACCCTGCCGTAGAGCTGAAGTGAGCCGTAGTAAAATTCTTTCCTGCCGCGATCCCAGAGCAGTGAGAGCTGGCGGTCGAGCTCTTTGCGTTTTTCCTGGAAAAGATAGCTCAGGGTAGCGTCTTCTACTTTTTCCAAAGGGATCTTATAGAGGGCTCTCTTCAATATTGCAGGGTCAATGGGGTGAGGGCGGTAATAGAAAACAGGCACTCGCTCGTAATGATATTTCCTGAACGACTTCCAGGCCTTTGCGACATTTACCGGCGTTACCTGGAGCAGGAAGTCGAATGACTGGCTGATTTGGGCTAACTTTTTGTCAGCGTCCCAGACAGACTTTACAAAAGACCTTTGCCCCAGCGACATGTAATTTGCTATGTTTCGGTTGGTTCGGTTTCTGGTGAACTCGAAAGCGCACTTTTTGAAAGCGGTTGATAACCCCCTGTGCAGCCTGCGTATCAAAAGCGGGAATACCTCGTTTGTTTCAGGGTCGCGGTAAATCGGGCTTATCTCCAGGCCGATAGAGAAACAGTTCAGGTTTTTGGCTGTTGTCTGCGAGATGACTTTATGAGCAGTGTTTTTTTGCCCTGCATCCTGGAAAATGACTTCGACGTTTGCTGTTCGTTTGAGTATTTTTATGTTTCGAAGAGATCTTTCCAGTGCCTGCAGGGCTTCGCTGGGGGGGCTGAGCCGGGAAGCAATGATCTTGAACGATGGGCGGTGAATCTCCAAATCGTTGAGAAGCCGGCTCTCTTTGGACTCTGCTGACCACACATTTATTATAAGGCAGGCATCGTACTCTGTTGAGATGAACTTTACCAGCTCATTTATCAGCCTGGTCAGCCCTGAGCCGGTTTTCTCCGGAGGGGGAGCTATCAGGTATGAAGCCTCGCCTTTAATGAGTTTTTCGGTGCCGTTATCGTTGTTCCCGGCGGGTTTTTTATATACTATCAAAAACGGCAGGCACCTGTCGATGTGAAGCCGTCCGCCGCCGGGTATAACCCGTCTTATACGTTTGCCGTCTTTTAACGACTGAATTATTTTGTCCGTGAACTCACGGCTGATTTTGCTTTTGGCCATATTTCATTCCTTGCTGACAGATAGCTCACGGCAGATTCCCCTGCTTGTTATATGCAGGGCGTTTTTAATGTCTTCGAATATTTCCGGGTATAACTGCCCGGACCACTCGTCCATAAATATTTTTTTTATTTCTATCGCCAGACAGCAGCCGGTCTGCGGGAATGTTTCGTGTATCCATTTCGAAAAATATCCGCCTTTGAACCGGATGTTCTCTCTTACATCGAGCGGTCTGCCGCCGGCTCTCTGCGAGGATGCGTCCCGGATAAACCTCTCGATTATGTTTGACCATAAAGCTCTGTTCATATTACCTGTGCCCAGGTTTATATCCGGATTATCCCTCTGCGGGGCAGGATCAACGCCGGATCCGTCTCTGCGGTGGCAGTACGAGTGGATGTCCAGCACGACGAATCTGCCGTATCCGGCTTCGATCTCTTTGAAGAATTTATGTGCCCTGCGGTAAAACAAGTCGTACTTTTCAAGAGAACTGCTTATAATATCCTGGTTTACATCATCTTTCCAGACTTTCAGCCCCCAGGCATCTTCCGGCTTTATGTAAACAGCTTTCTCTCTTGGCCGGTTCAGGTCAACCTCGAATCGGGAATAATTTGCAATGATTCTATTCCGGCATATCCGGGCGAAAATTCCGGTATATGGGTCTTCTTCGCGAAGACGCTCATCTTCACTTATAGCTATCGTAGAAACGGCCTGCGGGCTGACGAAGTGCCCGTCATGTATCGCGGCGGCAACCACCGGGCCGCCGCCGCGTTCAATTTTGCAGATATCATATTCCATACAGCATAAATTACCAGCAGAGAGCTCAAATTGCCACAAAAACATTTGCCGATTTGATGATATTTTTGCTTTCTGCGGTCAGTCTCAGATGAAATACGGAGCTGCTCAGACTTCTTCTACCTGATGGGGCAGGTGTTCGAGTGGGCAGCCCTGGCATTTTGGTCTGGGTTTGCAGTGATTTTTGCCGACTTCTACAATCAGAGCATGAAACTCGTTGTAGATTTTTAAATCGGGTTCAATGGATGATTGTACCAGCTCCTGGATCTGGTGGTAGTCGGCATATTCATCTATCAGCATGTGCCTTCCGAATACCCTGGCAGTGTATGCGTCAACGACGAAAATCGGCCTGTTAAACGCGTAAAGCATTATGGAGTCGGCAGTTTCAGGCCCAACGCCCTTAACGGCGAGCAGCTCTTCGCGCAGCTGCCAGTCTGGCAGGGCTGAGATGCTTTCCATGCCGGCGCTGTAATTCTCCACCATCCAGTCAAGGAGATTTTTCAGCCTTGCCGCCTTTATATTGTAATATCCCGCCGGACGTATCAGCTCGGCGAGTTGTTCCCGCGGCAGCTCATGGAGCTTAATCGGGGTCATTACATCAGCCGTTTTGAGGTTTTTTATGGCTTTTTCGACATTTTTCCAGTTTGTATTTTGCGTAAGAATCGCTCCGACTATTACCTCAAATCCGTCAACGGCCGGCCACCAGTCGCGGTTTCCGTAAGCGGCGTGAAGACTTAAATAAATATTTCTTATAGTTTCTGAGCTTGACATTGTAGAATAAGTACCTTATTTAATAATAAATATTTGAGTACATTTTTAGCGTAAAACACAGTTTATGGCAACCAAAAAAGACAGAAGTTTATTTGACAACACAGTATCGCTTACTCCGCGTATGCCGGTCAAACGCAGGAGGCGGACTACGTATTTCTTCAGGTCTGCATTGCCGCTGCACTCTTTGTGGTTCACGATGATTTTTCTGCTTGCATACGAGCTGATGGTTGCTTTTCTCGGGCCTGCTTTGAGCAGTATGTCATTTGAGGAGATACCGGGTTTGGTAGTTTCTTTTGTGTGGGTATATGACCTTCTGGGCTGGTTTGGTTTTTCCGGGCGGCTTCAGTGGCTTTTGTGCCCCGTTTTTGTTATAGTTGTCCTGCTGGCTGTCCATTTTGCGGATAAGAAAAAACGGGCCCCCATGCAGAGGTATGACCTGCCGCTGATGTTCGCTGAGTCTTTCTTCTGGGCGCTGCCTTTGCTGGTTGTGGCCCTGATCGCAGACAGGTTCAGCAGTCCCGGCGGTTATGTTCCCGCTCAGGAGCCGGTGGCGTTTGTAAACGGCCTAAAGGCCTTTGTATGCAGCTCAAGTCTTGGCGAATCGGCAAACGTATTTATTGAGCTTATTGCCGGTATTGGCGCCGGGATATACGAAGAGCTTTTCTTCAGGCAGATACTTTATGTGGGCCTGTTTCTGTTTACAACAAAACTGCTGGATCTAAGCCGCGAATTTGGTGCGTTTTTTGCCGTTGTTGTCTCTTCGGTGGTATTCAGCCTGCACCACAACATACTCTATATTCAGGGCAGTTATCTGCCGGGAGAGGAGTTTGTGGCTTCTGTTTTTATGTTCAGGGTTTTTGCGGGCTTCTACCTGACAGTGATTTTCGCAAACCGCGGCTTCGGCATTGCCGCCGGTGCCCACTGTTTCCACAATATAATGGCAGTCCTGCTTAACTGAACGGCCAATTAGCAGAATATATCAACTGCAATCGGTGGTTTTATTCGGCAATGCTGTTGTCCATTTCTCTCTGGCGTCTTGAACGGGGTTGGGACTCGCCAAGCCCGTAACCTTGGGGTTCTTTGCCCTGGAGCAGTGTAATCATTGATCTTGTAAAGCGGTTGACTGCCAGAACGCCCTCTGCCGTTTCATATTCGTTGGCGCTTTCGGTGCCGACGGCTGTTACGAAATCCTCGTCAACTTCAACAATGGAATTTGTGAAGATGCCGCCGGCGTTCTCAACCTGTTTGCGGACACTGAGCTCTCCGGTTATTCGGTAATTCTCGATGATGTCAGCGTATGCCAGAATGAGCGGTGTGCGTCCTACTGCACCGATTAGCTTACGGGCCCGATAGGCTTCTCTGATAATGTTTACAACCATTGGCTCATTGTCAAACTGATTCCTTACCAGTGAATTGCCGATCAGGACAAAAGCGTCAAAATCGTTGACAACAATATCACGCAGAAGCATTGTAGGCACAATACTGCCTTGCCAGTTGCCGCGTATCGTTTCCATTGTAGAGCTTGCGACTTCTACCTTTACACCTGAAGAGGCAAGAACCTCTGTTACTGCAAAGAAGTCCTGTTCAATTACCCTGTCATTCGGGACGATTATTACGAATTTAAACGGTTCGATCTTTGCCGGCTGCTGAGGCTGTTCTTGTGTCTGCTGCTGTGCCTGTTTACTGCCGGCAGATTCTATTGTTTCAGCTTCTTCTGGTGCAGTGCTGCCTTTGAGGCGGGAAAGGGCAATAGTAATGACCGGTTCTGCCTGAAAGTTAAGATTCAGCAGTGACCGTACCCTTGACAAATCCATGACCTGGTAGCTTTGTGATGCCAGGTTCATAGCCGCGGCCTGAAGTGAGATATTTTGGGCGGCTCTTCCGGCTTCTATGTAAGCTATCTTGCGTTTGTATGTGGCGTTGGCGTTTGGTACCTTATCCAGCGAGGCGGAAATTGTTATAAGTACCTTAGAGTCCAACAGCTCTCTTTGTTTCTGGGTTGCCAGCATGAGTTTTCGGCGGACATCCTCGCTCGATACGATTTCCAGGCTGTGTGTCTGCGGGATGTACCTGAACACGTTGGATTCAGTGACTACATGCAATTCAAGAGGATATCCGTTTTCCACAGATTCTACCGGCCTTAGCATCTGGTCATTGCTGATTGTTCCGTAGCCTGCCCAGAGCAGCTGAGAAATCTCAGTCATTACAATCGGCTCATAGACCTTTTCGCCTTTTGCTGCGACAGAACGAAAAGCACTTGTTAAGGTTGCAGCAGAATCTGTTTCTGGCTGGTTTAGGGTTACCTGATTCGGTGACGGGGCCGGCTGGGTCTGCTCTTGCTGGTCTGCGGGTTGGCTCGTTCGTGTCGGCTCACTGGGCGGCCCGGGCAGTGAAGGCGTCTCTGAATCGCCGTTCTGGGCGATGAGCTGAATACTTAAAACCAGAGTAAAGGCAAAAATTACCCTCAAAATATTGTTAAATGTAAGGTTTTTTAATCTCATAAATCATTACTCCGAAAATTTAAACTTCCAAAAGATGTTTCTAAACTTATAATACTCTCTAAGTTTATAATAATAAAAATAATGGGCAAAGTTTTAAAAAAAATATTTTTCGGCAAGAATAAACGCAGAAAAAAGCGTCCCGGGCTTGAGCCGTCACAGTTTCGCACAAGGCTGCGGATACTGGCTTTTTGCGGGCTTATGCTGTATTGGTTGGCGATATTCGTGCTTACGCATATACCTACGGTGCCGTCCTGGGTGGTAATAAGCGGTATGAGCGACAAGACGATGCATCTTATTGCGTATTTTGTGCTGACCTTTCTGTTCTGGACGGCTCTCAGCGCCGGCACAAAGGCGAGGTGGAACAGCTGGCGAGTTTGGGTAACCATAGCGTTTATAGCTGTTTATGCTGTCTGCGATGAGCTGATTCAAAAACTCGTGCACCGCCAGCCAGATATTATGGATTTCAGCGCTGACATGCTCGGCTGCATAATGAGCCTGATTATCTGGACGTTTGCCGGTTTCTGGTTAGCCGGATTTCTCCACGGGGTGGTGGTTATTGTGATTTTGAATTGCTTCTCCGTTTATGATTTGGCGGGAACAAGTGAAGCCATTGGCGTTTTATTCTATTTTCTCGGTTATGGTTTTATTGCCTACAGCCTTTCGCAGGCTTTGATTCCTCTGTCTGTAAGTAAGGGTATAAACAGGTTTTACTGGGCATTTCCTGTTCCTGTTTTGTTGCTGTTGCTAATGAAGGCGTGGGATTTGCACACAGGGCTTGCGGTTGAGATTAGATTTGTCGCAATTGCTTTGTTGGGAATAGTTTACTCGCTTGCCGTGAGCTGGTTTATGACCGGTAGAAAATCCGGGCAAAATAGTAGGGATGTATTGACTACGTCTTTTAACTAATTGCGGTTATTAGGTTTAGATACGAACAGAGACGCATGCAATAGGCATTAAGTGGACAGGATGGACGGAGTCAGGCATTAGGCAATAGGTATATTTGGAGAGAATTAACAGGATTGGTGAATAGCTGAGTTTAGCGCGTTTGTCGTCACTCGAAAACGGGATAGATTTTGACATGGGTGAATAAGTGATTATAATACTGTTAGAATGTTATTTTTAGATGTTTTTTCGAAGGGTTGACAAATGGCTCTGATCAATAGACGCAGCTTTCTGAAATACTCCTCTGCCGCAGCGGTATCAGCGGCTTTTTTTTCGAATACAAGGGTTCTGGGCGCAAATGAAAATATTCGTTTAGGGATTATTGGAGTGGGCAGGCAGGGCAGCTATCTGGCAAGTATATTTTCTAAGATTCCCGGTGTAACAATCGCCGCGCTTGCCGATCCTGATCCGGGGTATAAGATGGGCCGGCTCAAAGATAAACTGGCTAATGACGAGACAAAACCTCTCAAGGTTGATGCATACACTGATTATCGCAAGCTCCTTGACAGAAAGGATATAGACGCTGTTGTGATAGCCTCGTGCAATCACTGGCATTCAAAACACGCTATCGAGTCTCTTAAAGCGGGCAAACATGTATATGTAGAAAAGCCCATCTCACATAACATCTGGGAGGGCAGTCAGTTGTGTCGTCTTGCCTCCGAAAAGAATTTGATAATAACCTCGGGTATGTGGCACCGCCGGCGTGATTGCTGGCCGCAGGTTCGGGATTTTATTCAAGAGGGGCAATTGGGCAAGGTTTTATGTTCCCGCGGGCTCTGCCATAAACGCCGCGGTTCGATAGGGCTTCGCGAGAGTGCTCTTAAGGCTCCAGAGTCTTGCAACTATGATATGTGGCTTGGGCCCGCTCAGGACGTGCCGACGTATCGCGAGCATTTTCATTATGACTGGCACTGGTCATGGAATACCGGCAACGGCGATATCGGTAATCAGGGGCCTCATCAGTTTGATTTGGCAATCAATCTGGCGGGCCAGGATTCTTATCCGGCTAATGTTTTCAGCATTGGCGGCAGGTTTGGCTACAAAGACGGCGGGCAGACACCCAATACCCAGATTGTGTATTGCGATTATGAGCCTGTACCGGTAATATTTGAGGTTTTCGGCCTGCCTATGCAGTCTGACATGCAGGCGATGGAGGCATACAAAAAGGCCAGAATCGGCAATGTTGTAGAATGCGAGGGCGGTTATATCTCTGAAAATGTCGCATACGATAATGATGGTAAGATAGTCAAAAGATTTGATCCGCACGGCGGTGGAGAACACATGCCGGACTTCATCAGGGCGATACGTGAAAATGATCAGAGCATACTGCGAGTAAACATAAAAGACTCCCATACCGCCGCGGCTATGGTTCACGCCTCGAATATATCATATCGACTTGGCTCAGAGCTTAGCAGTGAAGAGATATCGGGCAGGATAAAGGGCAATAAGCTGTTTTCAGGGACGTGGGAGAGGATGCTTGACCATCTCGAGAGAAACAACGTTGACCTTGATAAGACAAATATAACTATGGGCCCGATTCTCAGCCTGGATCCTGAAACCGAGAGGTTTAGCGGCGAATTCAGCGAAGAGGCAAACGCCTTTGTGAAGGATAATTACAGAAAAGGCTGGGAAGTTCCCCACATGGAGCAGCTCTAAAATCAGAACTGATCGAGGAATCTCAGGTCGTTTTCATACAGCAGGCGGATATCGTAGATTCCGTATTTACGCATAGCAAGTCGTTCTATTCCGAAACCGAACGCCCATCCGGTGTATTTTTCAGGATCAATGCCCACAGCCTCAAAAACGGCGGGGTTAACCATGCCGCAGCCGCCAACCTCTATCCAGCTTTCTGATCCGTCTTTGCCGATGATTTTCAGGTCAACCTCGGCGCTTGGCTCGGTAAACGGGAAGAAACTCGGGCGGAAACGCCACTGGGTATCTTTGCCGAAATAGGCATGTATGAACTGGTCAATCGTGGTTTTGAGGTCAACCATGCTCACGCCTTCGTCCACAACGAGAGCTTCAAGCTGGTGAAACATGAACATGTGTGTTGCATCTACCGTGTCAGGCCTGTAAACCCGCCCGGGGGCGACCACACGTATAGGGGGGCTGTTATTTTCCATGACCCGGATTTGGATCGTAGATGTCTGGGTGCGGAGAAGATGCTCATCGTCTATGTAGAAATTGTCTCCCGGATCACGTGCAGGGTGTTCGGGGGGGATGTTTAGAGCTATAAAGTTGTGCCACTCGTCTTCAACCTCGGGCCCGTAAGCTACGGCGAAACCCATACGCCCGAAAAGCTCCAGCAGCTCGGCAGTGGTCTGGGTAATGACGTGAGGTTTTCCGATTCTTGGTTTTATGCCGGGCAGTGTAACATCAATGGTGCTGATTTTTTTTGATGTGAGCGAGCCGAGCGAGGCCTGCTTCTCTTCGAACGCGGCAGTAACTTCTTTTTTGATTTTATTGGCAAGCTGTCCTGCTTTGGGTTTGTCTTCTTTGGGGAGTTTGCCGATTTGACTTAAAAGAAGTGTTACTTTGCCTTTTCGTCCGAGGTATTTAACTCTGAAAAGCTCTAAGGAGCCCGCGTCAGAAATCTGTTCGAGCTCCTGGAGAGCGTTTTTTCCTGTCTTTTCGAATTCTTGCAGCATAATTTCTATAACTAACAGCGGCTAAGATTAGAAACAATCTCAGCCGGGAGTTTTGACATTTAACTATTAAAGAGCCGCCTGTGCCTGCTTTACGATAACATCGAAAGCGGCGGGGTCGGCTATGGCGATTTCACTGAGCATTTTTCTGTTGAGCTCAATCTGGGCTTTCTTGCAGCCGCTGATAAACTGGCTGTAACGTATGTCCCTCATCGCACATGCAGCGCTGATACGGGTAATCCACAGCCTGCGGAAATCCCTTTTCTTTCTTTTGCGGTCAACTGTTGCGTTTACCGCAGCTCTGATGGCGGCTTCTTTTGCCAGCCGAATCTGTGTACTGCGGGGGCCTCTGTAGCCCTTCACGGATTTTAATAAACGTTTATTTGCACGCCTTCTTGCGGCGCCTTTTCTTACTCTTGGCATTTTTCAGCTTTCCTTTCTAAAAATAAAATTTAAAAGCCCGCCGGCGGCAGCTGAAACAGCCGAGAAGCAGGGCTTAAGCTCTTTTTAAATCTAAACTTACTCTACGCAAAGAGCCTTGCGGCAGTTTTGCGCGAGAGCTTCACTTACAAACGCCGGTTTTCCGAGTTTGCGGCGGCGTTTGGGGCTCATACCACTCATAAGGTGGCTTCCGTAGGCCTTTTTAATCTTAAGTTTTTTGTTGGCCGTAACCTTTACTCGTTTAGATAAACCTTTATGCACTTTCATTTTAGGCATAGTGTAGTTTCCTTTCTAATATCTGCTCTTATGCTGCAAGAGCAAAGTAATATACAGGTTTAAGTAATTAAGTCAAGTACTTATACTCTGTTTTTCGTATTTTTAGCCCGTTGTTGGTGTTATTTTGTAATAAAGTACCCGGACGTCTTTTAGTACCTGGGTGGTTATTTTGCCAGCAGCTCTATCTCACTGATGAGCAGTCTTTCATATCTTGGGTCTTTCTTTATGTCAATTTTGAGCGAATTAGTCTCAATATCCGTTAAACCCTCGAAAACCAGCAGGCCTTGATCGACCTGGAATTCTTCTATGAGGCATACCTGCTTCCAGCTTCTATCCGTTTCCATCTTTGATACGGCAAAGCTTTCTATGTTGAAGTGTCCCCATTTGCGGAAACCCCGAACCCTGATTTTATCAATCTGGTGTTTCTGAGGAAGTTTGATGAGAAAACTGGCGTCACTTTTGAACTGTACGCTGTCAGTTTCTATTTCGTGCCATTTTCCATCGGTGAGTTTTGGGGAGTCGGGGGAGTCTTTGTGAGGCAGTGAGGGGGCTGGTTTTGGTATGTAGCTGAAATCCAGTGTTTTGTAATTTATTTGGTTCTTTTCCGGCATTGTCAGGGCTGCGTCAATGTCATAGACTCTAACATAATCAACTATGAAATAATCGGGAAGTGCCGCTTCAAGTATATCATCTTTTCGGTCATCGATTTCTTCTGTGAGTTTTGTGTATAAAGGTACCTGGCATACGCCGCCGGCATCAGTTCTCCAGGTCTCGACATCGTCAATGTAAAAGACGTAGCCCTCGGGCGTCCATAACATGCTGAAAGTATGAAAACCCTCGCTTATGCCCGGGACAATGGAATCTTTGCCGGCGTGTCTGTGTTCTTTTCCATATCCGTCCCAGTGTAGATTTTGGGTTATCTGGTCTGAGAGTTTGAATTTCTCCATTATATCAATTTCTGTGCCGTCGATGCCGTCGTTTTCGGTGCTCAGTACACCCTCGTTCCACATCCAGAATGCCGGCCAATGTCCGGGCTGTGTGGGGAATTTACATCTGCATACCCAGTATCCGAAAGCCTTTTCAAATTTATCTCTGGTTCTGACCGCACCGCTGGTGTAGCGGTCGCCGTCTTTTTTAACCCTCAGCACGAGGTGGCCTTTGCCGTCGAGATAGGAATCTTCCTTTACCCAGAATCCGCGCCTTCTTCTAAAGTCGCCGACTATTTCCCACTTATCCTCGTCGATTTCGCTGCCTTCAAACTCATCATGCCAGACGAGTTTCCACTGGGCAGAAGAATCGATTTCGGGCAGGAAGTTGTCGTATTCGGGCTTAGATTTTTTCTCTTCGCTCTGGCAGGCTGTACTGAATAAACATAAAACTATCAGCAGACTAAATAAAAAGCCGGATGCTTTTTCGGCCATTTTTTTCATTGTTACCTCGCAATTTTTTAAAGATATGTATTTATTAAGCAGGAGTGCAGAGCTTAAGCCTGTTGAGTGTTAAAACAAACTTAAATCTACACTCCTGCTGTGTATGGTTCTCAGTGAAACTTATAGTTACTGCTTAGTTGCCTTCTTCGAGAATCGCGGCGGCATGGGCGGCTTGCACTCCCCGCAGGTCCTGGCAGTATTCCCGGAGGATTTTCTCGCCGATTCCATTGTAGTCGCCGCAGCGGTAGAGAGCTCTCGCTATTGAAATCTCTCTTACGGCAAGCATTCTGGCATAGAAAGAGAATGATGTTCTCGCTGCCACTCCAAGCCTGCTCATGGCAATTTTGTCGATTTTCTGGGCGTCTTCGATGGTTTTAACCACGTAGCCGCTCATCTCTGGTTTTTGCAGCAGTTCTGCAAGTGCCTTCGCAGCGGCGGGGTCCTTGAGGCGGTCCATTGCGATGGCGACCGATCTGAAATGGGTGAAGGCAGAGCTGCTGTCTAAGCCTTCAATCTTCTTTACAACCGCGGGTGTGGCTTTTCTGTCTCCGGGGCGGCTGATAGCTATTATCAGTCTGTCCATATCACTCATTCTTGAAGTGGGGCGGGTATGGCCGACATCCCAGGGCTTGGAATTTACATGGTCAACCAGATAATCCAGGCCGTAAGGGTCTTCAAGCACTGCCAGAGCGTGGGCATAAAACAGTTTTGCTCTGACTTCGGCAGTGTTAAAAGCGTCTTTGAGCATTGGTACCGAAGTGTTGGGGTGTGCCAGAATGATTCCGCACTCGTGACCTTTATGCTCGCCGTATTCCGCGGGAGCGTTTTCTACCGCCTGCCTGATACGCTGGGCAGGGAATGGATATACGTCTTTCTCGGAGAGCACCTCTTCAGGGATGTTGCCGATCTGGACGAGATGCTTTTGCAGCTGTTTTATGTCAATGTCTCGGGGCTCAATTCC
The DNA here is from genome assembly GCF_001999965.1 of Limihaloglobus sulfuriphilus. GTDB lineage: Bacteria > Planctomycetota > Phycisphaerae > Sedimentisphaerales > Sedimentisphaeraceae > Limihaloglobus > Limihaloglobus sulfuriphilus. The sequence goes on from NZ_CP019646.1 coordinate 57,422, forward strand.
TTGTTTTGCTGCCATTGCCGCGGCGGTACCGGCGGCGTATCCCTGATTCTGCAGGTCCGGCTGCATACGTATCAGCGGCAGGGCGTCGTGGTGAACACTAATTCCCATACCGGTCAGCAGTATGCCGCTGAGGCCCTTGGGAAGCAGGCTGCGGTAAGGAGTATAGCAAGCTGTGTGCTCGGGGTTTGGCTGTAGGAAAAGATAGTCGCAGAAATTCACGCCGTGGCAGTCATAATCACTGAAAGATTTTACGATACTGTCGGGGAAAATTCTCTGCATGAGCTGGTCGTTAACCGTCATGAAATAATCGCCGATGACTCTTCTCCGCTCACGTGTGTCAATGAGGCTTGCTATGTCATAAGAATCGCCCGTGCGGTACTCTGACTTTCCGTAAACTTTCAGGTGCCAGGCATCTAAGACGTCTGATTCATAGGTAATGGTAAAGTCGCTGTTGTTGTAATGGTCTCCGAGGTCAAACGGCGGCAGTCCGGTACCCTGAATTGCCAGGCGTGATGTTCGCAAACATTCATAATCCGCGCCGGCAGCTATGGCGATATCACCGTTTCCTGTGCTGTCTATCACAACATCCGCAAGAACGATGCCGCATCCGTAAGGTGTCGCTACAGCAACGCCTTTGACGTTTTTGTCATTAACAACTGCGCCCCAGCCTATGCAGCGTGTCCAGATATCGGCTCCGGCCTCTCTGAGCTGACGGCGGTACCATTCCATTTTTTCATAGACATCCCAGCCGTTTATGCCTCCGGCTTCCTCGGGTCTCAGTTCCAGAATTCCCTGATCCATTTCTTTTGTGAATCCGGCAATGTGGCCTCTCCAGTATCTGCCGATATATCCAAGTGTGCCAACGCCGCCGAGTCCGTGCTGGTGTTCTATGACGAGAGTCTTGCCGCCGTTGCGGGCAGCGCCGATAGCCGCGGGAGCACCGCTGGTGCCGCCGCCGACTACAACTACATCATATCTGCCAATAACAGGGTATGAAGCAGAGCCGGCGCGGATATGTTCATCCGGTCTCAAACTTGGGCGAACCGGAGCGAGTGTTTCTTTTATCTGGCCTGTTATCTCTTTACCAGATTTTTTGCTGTTGATTGTTACTTTTTCGTCAGCTTTGACGCTGGAGGCTTCTTCGGCTGCAAGCCTTCCGATTATTTCACCAACGTACATATAGTTTACAGGACGCAGCATCTGCCTGGCGAATTCACGGCTGATATCGGCGTATCCGTTAAGCATAAACAGCCCCTTTACGCCGCGTACCTTGAATGCTTCGGGGGTTATTTTGATATCTTTGTTCCAGCCGCCTTGCTGGCGTTTTTCGCCGATCACAGAAGCGGCGGGCACATAGAAGGCAGTTTCAGATGTTGCGAGTACGCCGGGTGTCCAGAGATGGTCAAGAACCTCTTGCTCAACCCTGGCAAAGGAGTCCATGCTCTCATCGTCCATTTTCAAAGACATCTCGTATTCAAAAGCGGTGTACATTTCGCCTTTGTGGTAAATCTTTGTAGGTTTTTCTTTCGGTTGTGTTTTTGCCGCGGGTGCTGTTTTGTTGGCTACAACTGTATATTCGAAGTTGTTTTCGCCTTTTGTGTTATTGCGGAATTGCGCGTTTGCCAGACGGGCTATAAGACCCGTGCCGGTTGCGTCTATTATTTTCTTTGCCATGACGGCTTGTCTGCCGGCGCGGTTGGCCATTATTACACCTCTTACGCTGCCGTCATCGCCAAATAGGACGTCAGTGGGATAACAGTCATACAGGAATTCAACGCCGGCATCAAGCAGTGCAGTGTCGAGTGTCCGTTTTATGTGAAGTCTTGTAGGAGGGAACTGTTTGCCGTCCTGTTTTTCCATTTTGGCGGCGGTAAGTATTTCTATCTCGCTTATCAGCTGCCTGCTGACCTGGGGCGCCATTTGAGCGTAGAATTTAATATAACGGGCCTGGCGGTTTACAGGTAGTGAGAAGCTCATAAGCCGTTTTATGTACTCAATATCTTTTTGGACGCCGACTTTTTCCCAGTTCTCTTTGTCGTTGCTGACAAAAACCGTGACGTAAAGCGTGCAGTAATCATTGGGTCTCTGGAAAGAATGGAGTTTAATCCGCTCAATCTGCTGAACTTCTCCAAGGTCGGCTACAATGTTTACATTCTCATTGTACTGCACTGTATCGTTGTACACATCCACCCATTTCTCGTCATTGAGTCTTCTTGGAGGGTTATAGTCCTTATGAGGCGATGCGGAAGGGGTGTCTGTCGAATACTTGAACGGCAGGTTTTTGAACTGGGCGATTTCAGGAGACTGAAAAACCTTTTGGGCAAGCTCGGTTTGGGGCTCTTCGCCGTCTTTTAGCCACATCCGGTATGTGCCCGAGACATCTTCGCCAAGGTAAGGGCGCAGAGCCATCAGAAAAACATCGCTGCCGCTATCAGCCGCTTCTGCGGCGGCGGCTACACCGGCTGAGCTGCCTCCGACAACAAGGACATCAACGTCATATGCTTTTGAGAACTCTCTCTCTGACGTGGTTAGGGTATCAGCCGTTAATACTGATACGGCGGCAAGTACGCACAAGACAACAAGTGCGGTTGAAACCTGATTGAATTTCCATAGTTTCGGCATAGTTTTTTGCATAATTTTCTCCTGAGTGTTTAGATAATTAGTATGTCTTTTATGTTAATTTTTTTGTCAAACTCGTTGCGGTATTTTCAAATCAATTCCAGTACCGGCTCAAAGAGGTTAAGTCGTGAAAATTCACAAAACCGTCTTTATCAAAATCTTCCGGAATATGAGTGAATCCGCTAAGCCAGTAGTCCGCAATGAAGAACAGGTCTCGGATATCTACCGCTTCATCGCCGGAAATGTCGCCGGAGACGTCTGTTTCATCGTGAACATCCTGGTAGAAAACGCCTCTAAGGTCATTTGAGTAGGCCTGCAATACAGTCTGGCCCAGTCCCTGCCAGTCGCCGCATGCAACCAGAGCCTTTGCCAGTATAATTTCCCTGTCCGAGAGGATTCGGGAATAGTAATCAAAATTGCTCGAATCGCCAAACTGCGAGTCCAGCGACTGGAGATTTAGCTCTATCGCATCCTGTATAGTTAAGACGGTGTTGTCCTGCCGGCGGCATCTGTTCAGCAAACCGGCTAAGGCTTCAGCTGCGGCCGGGTCACCGATATATTCCAGTGCCAGGGCAACTGCCCTTATGTGTGAAAAGTCTGATTCGGCATCTAACTGGTCAGCTTTATTGGCAATTACACCCGTAACACTGTTGTTACCGGGGACACCGAGGCTGATGATTTTGCGGTCCATATCGCTCATCTTGGAAGTGGGGCGGGGGTGGCCCGTATCCCAGGGGTTTGCAGAGACGTAGTCTGCCAGAGTGGAGAGGCCGTAATCATCTCCAAATACAGCCAATGTCTGGGCGTAAGCAAGTTTAGCATTGCCGGTGGAATTATCGTAAGCTGTCTTCAGCATTGGCCATGCCGTTTCGGGGTGTGCCAGTATTATAGCGGTTTCCTCGTGGCTGTCGGGGAAAGTCAGGGGCATATTGTCAACCGCTGTCTGTACCTGTGCTGCCGAAAGCGGATAGGGGTCAGTGTGTGCTGCGGTTTGGGCGGTTATGATTCCCTTCTGTACCAGTTTGGCCTGGAGCTGCTCAACATCAATTTGTCGCGGGGTAATGTTCTCTCCGGCGGCCATTGCCGCGGCTATTCCTGCCGCGTAACCCTGGTTCTGGATGTCCGGCTGCATACGAACAATCGGCAGCGCATCATGCAGGACGCTTATGCCGATACCCGCGACCAGAATTCCTTCAACGTTCTGGGGCAGCATACATCTGTAGGGTACATAAGAGTATGTGTGAGGGGGATTGCCGCAGAGATAAAAGAAGGACGAAATATTGTATCCGTGGTTGTCGTAATCCGTGTATGTTTTTGCAATCGTATCGGGATATGTCCTGCCCATGAGCTGATCCATCACCGACATTGTAAACTCTCCGGCGATTCTCCGCCGCTCTCTGGCATCTACCAGCTGTCCCATATCAAAGGGGTTCTCATCGATGTACCTGTCTTTTGCGTAAACAAAGAGCTGTGTAGTGTCGGCTGGGTCGGCAACATCTGTAACCGTAAAATCAGAGTTTCTGTAATTCACTCCCAGATGAACGGGTGGCAGTCCGGTGCCCTGCATGGAAGCATCGTCTGTGTCGGTGTACATGACGGGAGCACCGGCAGCGATCGCGATATCGCCGTTTCCTGTGCCGTCTATAACCGTCTTACAGAGTACAATGCCTCTGCCCAGCGGAGTGGCAGCGACGATGCCTTTAATCTGGGGGCCGTCAATGACCGCTCCGCAGCCGATCGCCCCGAACCATATATCGCCGCCGGCCTGTCGGATCTCGTTTCGCAGCCATTGTTTCTTTTCTTCAACGTCCCAGCCGCCGCCGGAGGGTGTGATCAGAGCGGCGTCAATCTCGGCTGTGTATCCTACCTTGTTGCCGTACCAGTACTTGGAAATGTGGCCTTCTGTGCCGACGCCGCCAAGCCCGTGGAGGTACTCTATAAGAAGCGTATCTGCTCCTTCACGTGCCGCGGCTATTGCCGCCGGGGCTCCGCCGGTTCCTCCGCCGACAACAACCACATCGTATTCTGCTAAGACCGGCAGGGCTTTGGCCGCAGCCGGAATTGTTTCATAGATTCTCTGTTTTGTCGGCCGGTGTCCGAGGAGGCGCTCGTAAACTTCGCCATTTTCGGCGTTTGTGTCGATGTCTCCCGGTAGGTTTACTCCCAGCATCTGGGGCCTTGCAAGTGCATCAGCTGCCGCGGCGGCTCCGATACGTGTTCCCAGCTGCATATACTCCAGCGGATTGAGCATCTGCTCTGCCGCGGTGCGGTCTATGGCAGCGCATGCCCCGAGGAGGTATAAATGGCTGATTCCGGCGGGCCTGAATACATCAAGGTCAATCGCCGCTGCGCCGGGCCACTCGCCGCTTACATAGGAATTGGCTGTTACCGCGTCGGGCGGAATATTAAAGAGAATATCCGAAGATCCTTTCTGCCACTGTGTCCAGGTAAGGTCAAGGGCTTGCTGTTCGGCGAGGGCGTAAGACGGGTACGAGTTGTCAGCCATGTTTACACTTACGCTGTATTTGACTGCGGAGAAAAAGTTTCTATCGCTTAAGACCTTACCGTCTTTCAATGTTCCCTGGGTTCCTGCGTCCGAGGTGTTCTGGTCGGCTATGACAATCTGGCTGAAATTTTGCATACCTGCGGGGAAATCGTCAAACTCGGCGGCGGTCATCCTGGTAACAGCGGCGAGTTGGGTTGCGTCTATGATTGTTTTTGCTTTAACTGCCTGGCGGCCGCTTCTATTTGCAACGACAACACCAGCCGGCTCGCCGGCGGAATCATAAAGCACATCGGTTGGATACGTTCCAAACATGAACTCCACACCGGCATCCAGCATTGCGTGTTCAAGGACACGCTTTACCTGGAAAGCGGTAGGTGGGAGCCGAACGGCTTCAGTTTCGCTGCCGGCTTGGGCAAAGAACCTTATCTCGCTGAGTCCGTAATAAGAGCCGCCGTAGTTGCCGTCTGTCTCATCTGCTGTTATGAGAATTCTCGAAGCGTCTATTCCGGCTGTGATAATGTCGGTATGTGCCATAGGGCCGTCAGTTGCTCCCTGGTTCAGCGTATAGCTGCCAAGGCGGTGCCAGCCGCTGGTATTGAAATAATCAATGGTAATATTTTTCAGCCCTCTGTCTCTGTACGGGCCGCAGTAATTCCATACCCATATATCAGTAAGTGAATATAGGTCATTAAAATTCCACATGAACCATGCAGACCCTGCTGTGCCGGCAGGGTTTCCATTCTCTGAAGGAACAGAGCTGCCGGGGTTTACCATAGCTGAGTTGTATTGGTCTGAGCGGTCATGAAGAAGCCCGGCTGCGTCAAGTCCTTCGCCGTTGACGGTTCTCTTAGGGCGGTAATATCCTACATCTGTGCCGTAATTATATGGTGTGATTGCGTCTGTGCAGTCAAAATCAGGGCCGCCGATAAAGTCTGAATCATTAAATAACGTTGCATTCTGTTCAATCTGTATTTCGCCGACTAAAATACGGCTGACGGATGATGTTTTGCGGATATAAAACTTCAGATATCTTGCAGAGCCGTTTACGTCAACAGAGAGGTTCAGTGCTTCATTGGTGTAGTCACCCTCGTTTAGCCAGTCGTTGTTAATGAAAGCGATCTGGTTCCAGTTATCATTGTCAGTACTGGCATATACGGTCACATCCTGAACTTTGTAAGTGCTGCCCTGATAAACCCTTGTATGCAACTTGAAAAAGCTCTGGACAGTGCCCAGGTCAGCGGTAATGTTTACACTGCCGTTATACTGAACACTTTGGCTGGCAGAGCTGAACCAGATGCCGTCTTTCAAACGGCCTGGAGGGTCTGTGTCCTCGTGGGGATAAACCGATGCAATATCCGAAGTGTAGCTGAATTCAGCGAGCTGGGTTGGTATTTCCGGTTCCGCGAAAATGGCTTGAGCAAGCGGGCTTGAGGGTATCTGTCCATCTTCGAGCCATAAACGGTAACTGCCTGCGACGTCCCAGCCCGGATATGGCTGCTCTGATGTAAGCAATACCGAAGCTCCCGCATTGGCCGCTTCTATTGCCGCGGCAACACCGGCAGATGAGCCTCCGATAACGGCTACATCAACATCGAAGCTGACCGGTATGTCTCTTGCGGATTCGTTGATGTTTACTCCGAAGAGGGGTGAGAAACCTGAGAAAAAGGCACATATCAGTAATAGTTTCGACTGGGTCAGCGATGGCATAATAAAAGATACTCCACATGAATAAACGTTAAATTAAGTAATAATTATTCAAACTTTAATATATACATACACTTAAACGGTGTTGTTCAGTACAGATTTACGTTTTATAGAAACGCCTGCATCAGCCCGCAGCGTAAATCATCGGGCAGCCGGCAGATTTTATGGTTTAGAATGTCTTTATCAAAGCCAACTTACGCCAAACTACCGCCATTACAGGCCATTATTCATTTTTTATAATCATAGAAACCGGTTTCCTGAATAGCCCGCCAATATAATAATTTTGATCTTAAAAGGCAAGAAGTAAATATTCAAAAGGTGTTAAATTTTGAAAATGAGCGTTTGCAGCACAGGATTTTTTTTATTAAATTCGACAAAGCAGAGTCTTGTTGTTAGCGAAGTTCTTTTGACGGCAGCATTGTCGTCCTTTCAATCAAATCATTGGTTTCATTTTAAAGTTTAAGTGTTATTTAACCGTTTTTAGATGGTTAGAATGCGTGCGGAACTGCCGCATATGGTTCATTTTTAAAATGATTTTAAGTTAAATCTTTTGTGAGTATCAAGTTATACTCATCCTTTTAATTTTTTATTAAATCTCTTGACTTTGACATTCAGATCTATTATATTCAAGTAACATTAAGAAACCGTTTTCTAATTTGTAAATATGGCCAGCATTGGCGGTAGTTTGTCGCAATTTGGCTTTGATTGAGAATGCCTGTTCTTATAAAATAGGATTTCAGGAACGGAACAGATTTATATGATAAAGTTTTTTGCTTTAGAAATTTTTGTTTGTATGCAGAAAGATGCGAACAAGAAGAATTGATTTCTAAAGATACAGTTAGTTAGTGGCGTAAGAACTGCCGGAGCATTAACAGGAGTGTTTCCTGTTATGATGTTAGTGGTTTTGATAGACAGTGTCCGGCCGTTCTGATTTAATTTACTTTTTGAAAGGAGAAAAGAAATGAGAAACGCACAATTATTATTAATGATTCTATTGGCATGTATTATGGTTGACGCAAACGCAGCATTAGAATGGATCGGCGGGCCCGATTTTGACTGCAGTGATGCCATCACGGCTGACAACGTGTATGCACTTGAGCAGTACTACCGTCCGGTCAGAACAATTAATGGTCAGGGGCTTGACTCGACCGGTATGCTTCATGAATTGTCGAGCCAATACAATTCGGCGTTGGTTGACACCACAGAAATTGCCGGCTCAACAGACCCAGCGGTTACTTTAAATCCTGCGGGAATTGAAGGACCGGCATGGTTCAGCTGGACATTCGATCAGGCCTATGACATACAGGAGATGTGGGTATGGAACTATAATCTATACGGTACAAACGGCAGCTATCTGCTCAGAGGGCTTAAGGACGTATCCATACATTATAACGACGGCACATCCTGGCAGTATTTTGGTGATTATACATTAGCTAAAGGGCTTGGAGTAGCTGATATGCCTCACGGAGACGAAATACCATTGAATATTACTGCCACTGGGATATTGATGACCCCCAAAACAGTAGAAGGCAACTACGGCAGTACATTCTATGGTCTCAGTGAGGTTCGTTTTATCGTTCCCGAGCCGGCAACTATGGTTCTTTTTGGTATTGGTGCCATTCTTGCAAGAAAACGATTTATATAAGATAGAATGAAAGTTTCCGCGGGCTGCTCAATAAAAAGGGCAGCCCGTGGCTATTACAATTATTAGATTATTTTATACAGGAGTACGAAAATGCAGGCATTTAAAATGGTAGTTACAGTTTTAATGTTGTTGCTTTCGGGTTATGCCCTTGCGGACTGGACGACGGCCGAGTTTATCGGCGGCAGTCTACCGGATGACCTTGACGCGACAGACGCAATAACAGCAACGGGAAGCCCCAGCAACGTGAGCACTTACCGCCCCTGGCGAACCGTTGACGGCAGCGGTATGGTCGATGACCTTGCGCATGACCAGGCCGATGCTCTTAACAGCTCGCTTCTGAGCGGCGACGGAAACGCACAGAACAACCCCGCCGGTGTGGCAGGTCCTGCATGGCTTCAATATGAATTTGATAAAATTTACGCCTTAGATGATATTGTAATATGGAATCTTCAGGCCGCAGGAGGATACTGGACACGTGCTACAAAGGAAATTTACGTTCATTATTCCGTTGACGGCGTTAACTGGCATTACTGGGACAATGTTGTTCTTGGATTGCCCGAGCCTTATCCTGCATGGAACGAACCTCTTGATGTGATTGATGCCGACGGTGTCCAGGCAAAATACGTATTGATTACTGCTGATTCGCAAAACGGAAGCTACGGAAGTGATTATTGCGGTCTTAGTGAAATAAGGTTTACAATACTGCCCGCTGCTACTAATCCAGAACCGGCCGTCGAGGCGGTCAACGTCGCTCAAGCTGCGCAACTAAGCTGGCGGCCATATGCCGGAACGATAAATGAGCGGATTTATCTTGGAACAGATGCCGCGGCTGTCGAAGCTGCAGAGGGAACAGCGGCTCCGGAGTATGTTGATACTGTCGCAAGCAGTGAGCCTGACAGGACACAAATAGACTTATCTGCATACATAACTCTAGATAAAAACGCAGTTTACTACTGGCGGGTTGATGAGCTTGATTCGTCGGACAATGTTATACAAAAGGGGGCTGTCTGGAGCTTTACCGTTGAAGGCGCCGCATACAATCCGACTCCTGCAGATGCCGGTTTGATAAGCGCTGAGGATGTTGTCCTTAGCTGGTCAGCGGCCGCGGGGGCTGTTTCTCATACGGTTTATCTGGGCACGAGCGAAGAGCCAGAGTTTTTCGCCGATGCCGGCGCAGCCGCGACTATCGAGGCAGGAAATCTGCTTCCCGACACGACATACTATTGGCGGGTTGACACAACACATGATGGAAGTGTAGTTTACGAAGGTCCTGTTTGGAGCTTTGAAACTGACTATTTCGGTGTTGTAGAAAATTACGAGGACGGAGATATTTCAAACTGGTCAGCTTCTAATCTCACCACATATCTTAGCGGCGGGATTTCATTTATCGGCGGCCCCGATTTTGATACTTCTGATGCGATTACCGCCTCTAATTATAACACAAACGTTTCGAGCTATCTGCCTGATAAGACTGTAAACGGTTTAGGCCTTGATGCGACCGGACTGCTCCATGCAACAGCAACGTCTTCCAATTCGGCACTGGTCAGACCCGGCGATTCTGACCCGCTTGAGAACGGCAATCCCGCCGGAGCAACCGGGCCTGTCTGGTTCATGTATGAATTTGACCAGGCCTATGCTATTACAGATTTCTGGATTTGGAATTATAACGGACCCTATAGTTCGAGGTCATTGCGGAATGTTTCTATACATTATACCGCCGACGGCAGCAACTGGATTCTGCTGGGTGATTTTGAACTGCCGCGGGCTCCTTCTTCGAATAATACCCCTCATGACATTGAAATACCAATGAATGTTACCGCCCAGGCTGTAATTATAACAGCATCAGATACAGACGGTAACTATGGTGACTCGAGTTTTTATGGCCTTTCTGAGGTGCGGTTTATACAAGGAGGTATCCAGGCGTATGAAGGTGACTATGCGATGGTTATCGATTATGATAATTCGGTTTCGCCAAATTACGGCCAGGCGGAATTGGTCTTTGACGAAGCTCAAGATTTTTCCAGGTACAGTTATCTCTGGTTTGTTTACTACGGCAACGTAACCAATGATGCTGAGCCGGTAACTTTTGAGCTGGTTAATGATACCGGTTCAGCAGTGGAATCGCTCACTCTTGCTCCGGAGGCTGTACAATCTCTCGGCTGGGGCAATATTGTCCGTATGAGCCTTGATAATACCGACGGCGAGAGCATCCGGAAGTTTGTTGTTAAGATTGGCGACGGTACAGGCGTTGGCGCTGGTACAATTGCCCTTGACGATATTTCGTTGATTAAAGGCAGGTATTGCGACGCGGCAAATTCATTTATGGCCGATCTTGACAATAACTGTACAGTGGACTTTAACGATTATATTGCGTTCTCAGAATACTGGCTGAAGGATCACTTTGCTGTTCCGGCTGACGGCGTCCTGCTTGAAGGTTTTGACTCCTATGCAGACGCGGATAGTATAAGTTACAGGGTAGGGCCTGTCAGCTTTTACGTGGATTTAGACGAAACTGAATACAAGCAGGGCAGCAAGTCCATTAAACTCGATTACAATCAGGACTGGTCGGAAAATTATGCACAGTTAGCCTGGAATCTCGGTCTTTCATACGATCTGAGCCAGATGGAAACGCTTAAATTCTGGTTCAAGGCTGATTCAGCGAACCAGACCGGAACTGAGAATCTCAGAATGCAGCTGCTCAGCGATTCAAGTCAGCTTGGATTTGTTGATCTTGTTGATTACGGCGTGAACGTTCAGACAGATACCTGGACAGAGGTTTCGATACCACTGTCAGATTTCGCCGAAGTTTCGAGTTTGACCGGAGTTAGTGCGTTGGGATTCAGTATTGCAGATTATACCATAAACTCAACAGGGACTTTTTATGTGGACGGTATTACCGTTTACGGGCCGTCTGAAACCGGAATTGATGTGCTTACGGAAACATTCAGCTCTGACCTGGCCGGTGGCGATGATACAGTTAACCCGCTTGATTTGGCAGTTATGGCGGAGCAGTGGCTCAGTTGTGACGCACTGCCTCTGTCTGAGTGCTGGTAAGCATTGTAAGTCGGTTCCCGGATCGGTGTTCGGTTCGGGAGCCGGCATTTAAATAATAAATATGAGGTAAACCAATGACAAAAAAAGGATTTACATTAATTGAACTTCTGGTGGTAATTTCGATTATCGCTCTGCTTATGGCGATCTTGATGCCGGCTTTGACAAAGGTGCGTGAACAGGCACGAACTGTTGTCTGCGCATCCAAACTGCGTCAGATTCATATCGGCTCGGTCGCCTATTCTAACGACAATGACTACGCTTTCCCTGATCGGGGGAAGCTCGACGCTCTTTACCCGCACTCGCTCTGGGACGGTGTGGAAGAGCACACAAATCTCAATGAGATTTTTGTCCGCGCATACTTAGGCGACAGCAGAGATGATATCATGTTTTGCCCCGGTGAGTTAAGACGCTGGAAAGACCCCGCGGACGTGAGTACTTCATACAATACTCTGCTCTGTACGTACCAGTATTTTAATACCCCTCAAAAAGACTATGCAAGGTACCGCTGGCACGGCTATGGAGTTGAAGGCTATGAAATGCCCAATATCAGCAAAAGCACAAGCGGTACAGACCCCCGAACCGCTTTGTGGGGTTGCCTAACATATGGGTCGGTTGGCAAGAGAGACTTAATGTACGGCCATGACCAGTACCCGGGTCCTGTTGAGGGCATGAATGTTGTCAGCATATCAGGGGTAACTGAATGGGTAGAATACGAAAACTTTGAGGCGTACTGGTACAGCGGCGGTTTGGACTTCTACTGGCCCAATCCCGAACGGAAAGAAACAAACGGCAGCCAGAGAGGGAAACAACCTCGTCCTCCGCGGCCGCCGAGAGGTTAATAAAACTTCAGCTCATTGTGAGCTGGGTTTAACACATAACGTTCGTCAGGAGAGTTAATCACAACTGGCCTGATGAACGTTTATGTATGATAATCAGCGTTTATAGTAACATATTCCTTACTCAGATCACAGCCTAGGCAGAAATCTTCTGCTTTTCCCACGCCCAGCCCGACAGTTATCGTGTGAAACGGTTTGCTTATAACGGCAGAGGCCTTTTTTGTGTCAAATTTACACGGGGCTCCGTTTCTAAACACTGTAATATTGTCGAGTTTGCAGGTAAGTTTTTCCGGATTGATTTTCACGCCGCATGAACCTACCGCGCATATAATCCTTCCCCAGTTTGGATCGCCGCCGTGGATTGCGCATTTTACCAGGTCGTAGTCGGCTACTGCACGGGCAGCCTTTTGTGCCTGGGCCTGGTTGGCGGCACCGGTTATCAACACCTTGAAAACGCGTGTTGCGCCCTCGGCATCAAGTGCCATCTGTTCGGCAAGGTCGTAGCAAATCTCAAAAAGTCCGCGGCTGAATTTCTCATAATCCCTGCCGGCGGATTTTATAGGAGTATTGCCCGCCATACAGGATGAGAGCAGAAACGCGGTGTCGTTTGTGCTCTGGTGGCCGTCAACCGTCAGTTTGTTTAGCGAGTTGCCTATAGATTCTTTTAAAGCCTTTTTCAGCATGGGTTTGCTTATGTTCGCATCGGTAGTTAAGACGCAGATGGTGGTTGCCATATTCGGCGCGATCATGCCGGCACCCTTGACAGTTCCTGATATGGTTACCGTTTTGTTTCCGAGCTTGAAGCGTTTTACCGCCTGTTTTTCGACGGTATCGGTGGTCATAATAGCCGAGGCGAAATCAAAACCCCCCACAGGATCGTTGGAGAGCTCTTGGGCTGCGGCTGAGATTCCGGGCAGAATCTTGTCCATGGGCAGTTTGCGGCCGATTATCCCCGTTGACGCCACAAGCACCTGTTCAGGTCGGCAGTCGATGAAGTCTGCAACGGCTTGACACATTTTTGAGGCATCTTCAAGGCCCTTTTTCCCTGTACAGGTGTTTGCGTTACCGGAGTTTACAATGACAGCCTCGATAATTCTGCTTTTTAGATGTGCTTTAGCTGCCTCCACAGCGGCCGAGACGATTTTGTTTGTGGTAAAGACGCCCGCGGCGACGGCTCCGGCAGGGCAGCAGAGCAGGGCAATGTCTTTTTTGCCGCTTGTCTTAATTCCGCATGAAATGCCCGATGCCAGAAAACCCTTTGGCGAGGTTATTGTATTGTTTATCATTTTATAAACCCTTATATTTTTACTTTATTACGATTTGGGTATTGTATGATAAATATCCGTAATGGCAACAGGTAACAAAAGAAAACGGGGCTGAAATCGCTTCAGTCCCGTTTTATAGTTTCGATAAAAGGCCCCCTCCTTATTGCAGGCCCTTTATCATTCTTTTAGAATGTGTATTCAATATTGAATCTGAGGAAACAGCCGTGGCCCCTGCTGTCGGGATTGTAGTAGCTGCCCGGCTGGAAATATTCGGCGAGCAGATGTCCCTTAAGGTTTTTCTGTATTTCATACATAATCCAGCAGGTTGCCAGCTGGCCGCGGAAATTACCGCTGTTGGATATATGCCCTACGCCGGGTGTGCTGTTCTGATCAGCCCAGAGCAGGTGATAAGCCAGTTTTGCGCGGGCTTTTTTGCACAGGTCAAAATCCAGGCCTGCCGCACCGCGATGGAGATTGGTTGTCTCGCCGATCATAGTCTCAGTGGCATAACTGTAAACATAGTATTCACTCCACTGCGGCCATTCGCCCCAGAGAGGGTCGAACTGCTCAGTTCTTCCTGTAGAATCCGGATCATCGCCGGAGAGGTATTCATATATCAGATGCGCCTGTGTTTTGCGTTCATCATTAAACGAATAGGTCAGCCGGTCTTTAGTGCCCCATGCACGTAGATCCTGGTCTTCCTTGTCGCCGGTCTGGAACGCGCCTTCGGCACGGAAACTCCAGTTGTCATTAAGTTTCCTGTCGTAAACGCCGCCGAAAGTGAATATTTCACCCTTTTTGCTCCAGGCGGGAGGTATCTGGCGTTCGCTAAAGGAGTTAACAGGATTATCATTTTTGTACATAAAATATCCGTCAAAACGGGTATCTTCAAATTCTTTATTAGTATAGTATAGAATTGCGCCGTATTCATCCTGTTCGGTTACATAGTCGTGCATGTAAGGGCGGTGGTTGATCGGCTTTAGCCATGCTTCTTCTCTTGCTCGCTGGTCAATAAAAATCATGTCAAGAGTGGATTTCTCTGATGTATTGAGTGTTACCCTGGCCGCGTCAAAGAATATTGTCCTTGAACCGTCGAGGGGTGTTCCGTCGAGCACAAGCCAGCCTTCGCCGAGGATGATCTGCTGACGGCCAAATGCCGCGGTGGCATCGGCTCCGAGGAAGTTTTTAAAATTTAACGCCAGTTCATCGAATAATATTTCGTTAAAGTCTGTGCTTTGCGGTTTATTGTACGGCTCATCCCAGGTTCTGAACTCCCAGGTCAATCTTGAACTCAGGGATATGTCCTCAGTCAGGTCAAGCCTGGTGCCCCAGCGCATACGGTATCTCTGGAAATCAAGCTGTCCTTCTTTCCGCCTTGTTGACGCATTATATACATTCCAACCGTAGATGGAACGCAACCTTACATCGAATGCCATCGATACACCTTCAGCCGGATTGTGGAAGGCATCTTTGAATTTATCCCAGTTAGACCCTTTGTATATTTCTTTTTGGGCCTGGGCCGGGTCCTGGGCAGCAAACGCCGATACCACAACGGCCGTTACTGCCAAAAGAAACATTTTTCTTAATAAATTACTCATAAAACGCTCCAAATTTGAATTAATAATTAAGAAACATAAACAACGCCCGCGTGTTTATGCTGATTTTAGAAGATTGTATAAAGAAACATACGGCTATATTTCTTCGTCCGCCTCTTTTTGCCCATGTGCCCATTCAATGTCTGCGGCATTCAGCGGCTCGGCACCTTTATTCCAGTTAATTATGCCGTAAGCGACCCCAATTAAACAACTTACAATGCACAGCAGGTAAGCTGCCAAAATTCCGGCATCTTCAAGTCCAAACATGTTACACCTCATAATAATAATGCTAATTAGACTTATAAAAAAACACTACGGCTGTATTATTCCAACTAATTCACTTTATTTCAACAAAAAAAAATAAAAAGTGCGTATTATAAATTTGTTTCTCCGCTCTGCAGCTCTGATTATATTGCCCGATAATATCTCATAAATGGCGTTCAGCTTTTTAATGTGAAAATAAATGAGTTGCCTTTTTTGCCCGGCTCTACCCATATTCGGCCGCCGTGCTTTTCAATTATTTCTTTGGTGATGAAGAGTCCTATGCCCGAACCCTTGATTTTTTCCATTCCTTCGTACAATACCCGCGAAAATTTCTTGAAGAGTTTTCCGATGTCTTCTTCAGATATAGGTTTCCCGTCATTATAGACCGTTATAACAGTTTCACTGCCGTCTTGTTTTGACGAAAGAATGATTCTCCCGTCTTCGCGGCCGTATTTTACGGCGTTGTTAACCAGATTGTTTGCTACTACCTGCATGAGGCTTGGATCAGCTTCGATAACCGCTTCAGGTTCGATGTTGTTGATGACTTCGATGTTTTTCTTTTTTATCTGCGAATAAAAGGCTTCCAGCGAGACATCAAAGAGATTTGCCTTAATATGCAGCCTTGACTTATGCGTTTCGAGCCTGTTGTTCTCCAGCCGGCTCAGATTGAGGAAGTTTTTAACTGTGCCGGTGAGATAATCGAGGTTGTTGGCAATAGAATCAAGCGTGGTTTCCTGGACAGGGCTTACAGGCCCGAGCAGACCCTGACGCAGCGAATATACGTTGAGTATTACAGAGGAGAGTATGCCTTTGAACTCATGTGAAACAAAACCCAGCAGGTCAACGTAGCGTCTGTTCAAATCTTCTGCCCGTTCTTTTGCAGATTGCAGAGTTATGTCTCTCTGGTGAACCTTTTCCGCCATTTGATTGAATGAGTTGAAAAGCTGATTGAACTCGCAGATGTGGCTTTTTATAGATATCCTGTGCTCTAAGTCACCTTCTGATAGCCGGTTTTTGGCTTCGATCAGGTTTTCTACAGGTGTTACAACCCGCATTACAAGGAAATAAGCAAGCAAAAACGCAAGCGCAACGCTCAGGACAATTACGCCGCCAAAGACCAGCAAGACATTTCGTTTGAGGTCATTAAACGGCATTTCAAGAATGCCTACATACAGAATGCCTATTATTTCATCGTTGATGTTTTTTATCGGTTCGTAGTGCGTGAGATACCAGTCGGTGACCACGAAGGCCCTGTCGCGGAAGCTGCGGCCCTGGAGAACGGTTTTCTGGTAAACTTCCTGGGAGACACGGGTTCCTATTGCCCGTTTGTTCTGGTTATTCAGTACATTGGTAGAAATTCGGACATCGTCCTGAAAAATAGTAACGGTGCCGGTCGGCTTGTTCTTGTATGTCCGTTTTTCAAAGACAAGTCCGTGTATCCGGTCAATAATGCTGAAATCCTTGTTAATTATCCTGCCGGCGCAGCGGATTTTTTTTATCTCATTGCTGCTGCCGTAAATCGGTATGGCGTATTCAATCGCCATTACGCTTTTGAGCTCTTTAAGAGAACAAGGCCGCGATTTTGGGGTGTCAATGATCTTTATAGTCAAATCATCCGCTTCATTCGGCAGCCTTAATTTTAGCTCTTCAAAAGCGATGATTCGGGTTCCGCCTGTTTTTTCCCCCTTGGCGGCTTTGCGGGCGATTTCGCTTGTCAGCTTATCGGATTCCTGAGCGGGCACTTCATAAATATAATCGAGGTCAAGGGTTTTCTTAAGTTCGTTTAAGTCGCAATTCTCGCCGGCAACATCCATCAATGTGCCGATTTGGTCTATGTATTCAGAATAGACTGACTGCGCCGAATTGATAGCGGTTGTAACCTGTCTCTGACCTCTGGAGATTACATCATTCTGTACAAAGTAGTATGCAAATACCCCTATGATGAGCACTATGAACAATATAAGCAGAAAAAATGAAAGAAGCAGGTGCGATCTAAGGTGATGGTCTTTCATTTAATATAACCCTTTGAAAAATTGTTAAAAAGACTCTTATAACTGTTTTAATGCCTGATTGCAATATGAAAGTTTGACAGATTTCAAAAGAAGGGCGGGTTTAATTGCCCGCCCGGAAATTTTTGTTAAGAGTTATATTTTTTTACCTCGTTTGGTGTACGACGTGTGGAGCAGTTTGTGGCTGAGATGGCTGCATGGTCCCTCAGTGAAGTATTCATCATAAATCGCTTTTATGATTGGATTTTCATGGGATTTACGGTATTCGAGGTGTTCTTCCTCGTTGTAAATCGCGGCAGCTCTGGCACGCCTTATCGCGGCGTTTGTGGGTATCGGCTGGCCGCCTCCGCCAAGGCATCCGCCCGGACATGCCATTATCTCAATAAAGTGACAGTCATCCAATTCGCCGCGGCAGAGCATATCCATAATTCTCTTTGCGTTGGCAGTGCCGTGGCCTACGATTACATTGAGTTTTGCGCCCTCGAGGAATTTCCATTGTTCCACAGTGTTTTCAATAATCAGCTGCGCCTTTTTTATGCCTTCTTCGCCCCTGACAGGCATCATTCTCAGATTCTCGAAGGGCAGCTCCCGTCCTGTAACAAGCTCATAGGCGGTTCGCATCGCGGCTTCCATCACACCGCCGGTAGCGGCGAATATCAGTCCGGCACCTGAACCGACTCCCAGAGGGTCATCAAAATTAGACTCAGGCAGATTCGGCAGGTCCACCCCGCTCTCCCTGATCATACAAGCCAGCTCACGTGTAGTAAGTGCCACGTCAACATCTTTTGAGCCGGAATCGTACATCTCGGGTCTGGCGCATTCGTATTTTTTGGCGGTACAGGGCATAAGCGATACGCTGAAAATGCTTTTCGGGTCAATCCCGTGTTTCTCTGCATACCAGGTTTTAACAATGGTTCCAAACATCTGCTGCGGGCTTTTGGCTGTGGAGAGGTGGTCGAGTTTTTCCGGATAGAAATGCTCAATAAATTTAACCCAGCCCGGTGAGCAGGAGGTTATCAAAGGCAGTTTTACGTCCGGGTTTTTATCTACAAGTGCCGATTTGAGTCTCAAAAGCAGCTCTGTGCCTTCTTCCATTATTGTCAGGTCTGCGGTAAAGTTAGTATCGAATACCTTGTCAAAACCCACGCGTTTGATGGCTGTATTGAGCTTTTTGGTACAGCTGTGTCCCGCTTCAATCTCAAATTCTTCGCCAATCGCGGCACGCGGGCTCGGCGCGGTCTGGATGACAACATGCATATCGGGATTGTCAATAGCCGCCCATACCTTATCAAGCTCCTTTTTCTCCGTGAGTGCGCCGGTCGGGCAGCGGTCAACGCATTGACCGCAGTTTATGCAGATAACATCAGCAAGCGGTTTGTTCAGATAGGTCTGGATCTGCGTTTTTGAACCGCGGTTGACCGCTTCGAGTACGCCGACCTCCTGGAGGTCAATACATGTACGTACGCATCTCTTGCAGAGAATGCATTTGTCCATATCACGAACAAGCGAGAAACTGGATTCATCTTTGGGGATTCTCGATTCCTGGACATGACCGAATTTATAATCAATGACATTGTATTCCTTGGCAAGTTCCTGAAGCTCGCAGTTGTTGTTGCGTTCGCATGAATAGCATTCACCGTAATGGTTTTTCAGCAGCAGGTTGAGAATGTTGTGTCTTGCCCGTCTTACACGGGGTGAGTATGTCTTTACTTTTGTCGTGTGAAACATCGGGTAGGAACATGATGCCTGGAGGTTTTTCTGTCCTTCGACCTCGACCACACACACCCGGCACACACCCGCCAGGCAAAGGTCGTCATGGTAGCAGAGCGTAGGTATCTTTATGTTTACTTTCTTTGCCGCTTCGAGAATGGTTGTTCCCATGGGCACTTTTACTTCTATGTTGTCAATGTAAGCTGTAACGAGGTTGCCAAGCCCGCTTTTTTCAACATCTGTTACACGCTGTGAACGCTGAGCTTCGGGGGCTCTTGAGGTTGAATCTGCAAAATGTTTATAAGTCATCGATATAACTCCTCTGCCGCGGCATCTGGTACCAGGGCGTAATCTGATTTAAAGTTATCAAGTATTGATAGAAACGCGTTTGGTACACTTTGTCCGAGACCGCATTTGGAAGCTATCCGCATAGTCTCGCAAAGTGAACGTATATCGTAGAAATAACTTTCGCTGCATGTGCCGTTTTTGATCTCTTCGAGACATTCAAGCAAAACGGGTATCCCCTCGCGGCACGGCGTGCATTGTCCGCATGACTCATCTTCGAAGAATTCAAGAAAGTTCTGCGCAACATCGAGCATGTTCCGCCCGGGGCCGAATACAATAAATGAACCTCCGGTTGAAAGATCTTCGTAGCAGATTCTCCTGTCAAAGTCTTTTTTCGCAACACAGCTGCCCGAGGCTCCGCCGACCTGTACCGCGATTGCCTGCTGAGCGTTGACCATATCGAGTATCTCTTTTATCGTGATACCGAACTCAACTTCATAAACTCCGGGGTTTTCGCAGTCTCCGGAAATACTCAAAAGTTTTGAGCCTGCCGAGTTTTCTGTGCCGAATGCCTTGAACCAGTTTGTCCCTTTGGCTATTATGTGTGTTATAGCGGCGAATGTTTCGACGTTGTTTACAATCGTAGGATGTCCCTCGTAGCCGGTGTTAACCGGAAAGGGGGGCCTGTTGCGGGACTCACCGCGGTTGCCTTCCATTGATTCAATCAGTGCGGTTTCCTCGCCGCATATATATGCGCCGACTCCGTGGCGAAGCTCTATATCAAAATTAAAGCCTTTTTTGCCGCAGACATTTTTGCCCAGGGTTCCCTCATTTCTCATTTTGTTTAAAATGTTATTGAGCTCCGGTTCAAACGACTTGTATTCACCTCGGAGGTAGAGAAACCCTTTTTCCGCCCCGATTGCGTAGGCTCCTATTATCATGCCTTCAAACATCAGCCTTGGATATTCTTTTAGTATTATTCTGTCTTTGAAAGTTCCCGGTTCTCCCTCGTCGGCATTGCAGACTACGAATTTTTTATCGGAAACGCTTGTTGCCGCGAGGTTCCATTTTACACCGGTAGGGAATCCCGCTCCTCCTCTTCCTTTGAGATTTGAGTCTCTTACCATTTCAAGTACATCAGGCCGCTTAAGCTCTAATGCCCGCTTAAGCCCGTCGTTTGCTCCTATCGGGCTGAAAATGACCGGGCCTTTTCTTTCTGCTGTCATTGTTTATTCTCCTGAAATTGTTTTCCAATTGCAATTCATAAAACCGTCCCAAACTGCTGAACAGGGAGAGGTTTTAAGCGAGTTCCCTGAGTATTTCGCTTACCTTTTCAGGTGCAACAAAGCCCATGAGTTTGTCGTCAATCAGCACTGCCGGCGCCTGGTCGCACATGCCGATGCAGCTTGTCTTCTCAAGGGTGAATTTATTATCAGGGGTGGTTTGGCCGGCATTGATTCCAAGGGCTTTTTCGAAGGCTTTTATTACGTTATCAGCACCGGCCATCATGCACGGGACACAGGTGCTGACACGGATTATATGTTTGCCCTGGGGCTTTGTGCTGAGAAACGCGTAAAAACTGACCACAGAATAGACTTCTACGGGGTGTATCCCCAGCCGGTCTGCAATCTTCTGCATATTCTCATCAGAGATGTAGCCTTCTTGCTCCTGGACCTTCTGCAGAAGAGGAAGCAGCTGCGAACGTGATTTTGGTTTATCTGCCATGTGACAACTCCTTCTACTTACCTAATACAATTTCAATTCTGTTGATTAGATCCTGCGGATTTACAGGTTTTGCCAGAAACCCGTCGCAGGGCATAACATCACTGCACTCGCCGTAATTGTAGCCTGTGACCTTTCCGACGGCACTGAGCATAACTATCGGCGTCTCAAGCCCCTCGCGTTTGAGCTTATGCAGAAGAGAGATCCCGTCATCAGGCAAATCCATCATAATATCCAGGAATATCAGCTCGGGGTTTTCAGAATTGATTCGCTCAAGAGCTTCTTTTACATTTGATGCCATGCAGACGCTGTGTCCGCTGTGTTCGAGGATGGTCTTGCAGGCTTCAAGGAAGTCTCGGTCGTCATCTACCATCAGAATTTTTGCCATAATACACTCCTTGGTATATAGAAATATTTCTACACCCTTATAACAAAGGGTAAACAAAACAAGCCAAATGCGCTCTATTAAACCGTTTATCAGTTTGCGGCCCGGCGTGGATACAAAAAATGTGCAGGGACACAAACATAAACAGAAACTATCTGAGACATGTGGTGAGACACTGCCGTTCTAAAAAAACAGCCTGCGCTTTTGCGGATGTAGAATCATGGATGCGAATCTTGCCAAAAGTGAAGGCTCAGATATAAATCCTGCAAAAATTCTATTTATTATCTTATACAACAGTAAAATCGCTGTGTCAAGACTAAAATCGCGAAACTGAAAAATCGTGGCGGGATTGCAAAATAATACGGCTTGTGCCGCCGTAGTACCGTATTTCATGCGGCTTATGAGATTGTTTTGATTAAGAGAGACGCAGGCATTGCGTCTCTGCGAAATTTACATCTCCTGCTTATGTTTAACCTTATCATTCGAGGCTGTCTGTCAGCCAGTTCGTTTGGAATATTGAGAAATCAGAATTATTTATGCCGCTGTTTTGCGTGCTGAGGTTGCATTCGGGGTTATACCTTTCCATTCCGGGTGAAGCAAGCCAGGAATCCGCCATAAATATGTAATCATTGATGCCTACAAAACAGTCATCGTCAAAGTCTCCGCTCAGCGGTTCTACGGGGTATCGTTTGAAAAACTGGATTGCAGGAACTCCATTTGCTACCTTAAGTCCGCCAAGTCCGGCAGCGGCAGAGTCGCTCCAGTTGACGGGATTGGTTTCGCTGTCAGTGTAGGAGAAAACCACTCGAGTGTCGGCTTCTTGTTTTAACATGCTTTGAGTGGCGGCGGCAGCGGCGGCCTGCGAGATTGAGACATCTATAAGCAGATTTGATGTGCCGTTGTAGTAGAAGCTGTTCTGGAAATCGATTCTCCACCAACCCTCTGTCTGCGCGGCTTCTGTGAAACCGCTGTAAACAACAGTCCAGCCGGCAGTTTCAAAGTAGGGCGGGCCTGAATAGTAATCACGAGAAGTTTCTTTGATTCTTATGGTAAGTGCATCTATATCCTGTACAGGTATCTGCCTTAGGTCAAAAGCGATGGCGTTTATATCCCCTGCGTCTCCAATATCTGTCGATGTATAGATTGTCTGTACTCTGGCATGTTTGTTTTCTGTCCATATCGGCCAGTTGCCGTAGTAGTTGTTGTGCGGGTATTCGTGAGTATTGAGATTGTCAACGTTTATCGTTACCGTCTGCGGCTGGGACCGGCCGCCTGAGGGGGCTGTGCCGCCGTCGTCTGCCGAGAATTCAAAGGAATTTTCCCCGCCAAAAGTAGGGCAGGGCGCATAGGTGAGTGTGTCGCTGTATGAGGGCAGCTGGTACGGGAGGGCTGTTATCATATTATTGTTGATATCAAAAAGCCTGCCGTTGGCGGGCAGTGAATTCACAATGTAACTGACTGCCCCGGGCGGGCTGGGCAGGCCGTCATCAAGTGCCTTGAGCTTTATCAGTGCGGTGTCTATCGATTCAACATGTACCTGTTGGGTCTGCGCGACCGGCGGAGTGGGGTTTGTCGCCGCGAAATCAACCCCCCAGAGATTGCCCGTAGTGCCAAGGTAGTCCTGAGAATTTCCGGTAGCCGCTGTCTGCTGTATAAAAGCAAAACCCTGGGCGTAGGCACTCAATGTATAACTCGTGTTTGATGGAATACCGGCAAAGGCGTATATGCCATTTACGCCGGTTGTGGTTTGTAATGTAGAAGTGTCTGGAAATTCTAAAGTTACGGCCGCTCCCTCGATCGGGACACCGCCGGCGTAATGTACACGCCCGCTGATTATTTCTCCCTGTTTGTCGGGAAACATATTATAGCAAATTCTTTGAACAGTATCGTACTGGTAGTATTGAGCGTCAATGTCGGGCAGGGCATACCACAGGTCGTCAATGCCCCGCCAGCCCATGTTAAGGTGGTGGTACATTGTTGAGAGGTTGTATCCGTAGCCGTCGGCCAGTACCGCGTGGCCGGCGTCGGGGCGGCTGATCGATATAATCACGGGGTAGCCCGCATCAATGTTGGAGTTGATCATATCAACGGCCGCTCCCGATATAACGGAATCACTGTTTACGCCGTAAACTCCGTCTGCATAACCAAATACAGATTTGAGCCGGTCAACGGCCTTTTTTGTGTCGGCCGAAGATTCAGCTTCTGTATAGCTCATTTCTACAGTTGCGCCGGCGTCAAAAAGCAACGCCCCGATTGCCTGACGCTGGTATTCTGGCGTCGAGGTATCTGGATCCAGCGGCATTGAATCATAGTTGTACGGGCCGCCGGAGCCGTCTCCGCCCATGGTTGTTACTGTCTGGGCGGCGCCGTCAACCTCTATGCTGAACGGGAGGGTGCCGATGCCCTGGACGGGGTATTGGTGGTAACGTATGTACTGTGCCATGCAGGTGGCAACACAGCCGGAGGGGTAGTTGTACGGTGTATAGTAGTTGTAGCAGGGGTTGGAGCTCTCTTCGCTCTGGCCCCATTTGGAAAGCGTCAGTGGCGGCACACGGACATCATCTACATTCTCAAGGCTGTATTTTTCGGCTTCTGTGCTGCCTGCATAAAGCAGAAAATCCCATTTGCCCGGGTTCCGGCCAGTGCCGGCGGTCTTGAGGTAAGATTCGTTTAACTGCCATGCCCAAAGACGTTTAGAGATATCGTTTTTGATGATAGAAGCTAATTCATTCGATGCGAATCCCATGAAACTGCCGTTTTGGCTGAAGGCGATAACAGGTTCAAGCCGGTCATCAGCGCTCATATAAATAAAGCCATCCGGGATCAGGTTAATGACATGAAAGATCGCTGTTCGGCTGTCGCCGTATTCGGTGAATATTTCTCCCGGGGTTTGGGCAAGCCGGCAGCCCAGATGGGTTTGGGACGATTTCAGCCAGCCTTTGGCCGCTGTGCGGGCCGTCTCCGGTGATACGGTATCTGCCGGCGATAGGGGGATCAACGCCGCCAGAATAAAACATGCGGTAAACATACGATTACAGGTGCTCATGTCGGGTCTCCTGGAATAAAACTTTTATATTTATTTAATGCCGCAAATTCCATTTGTCAAGTTAATGGTAAAATATTTGATTCCGGATATAAATTAAGATATAATCATCTTTTTAATAATACATTGCAATAATCAAACGGACACGATAATCATGAGGAATTGTATAATATTAGCGGGTTTTGCCTTTGTATGCGTTTTTGCAGGCGGCTGCATTGAGCGTGAGCTTACTGTTAACACGCGGCCCGAAGGCGCAAAGGTGGTACTTAACGATGAGGAGATAGGCATTTCTCCTGTGACTGTATCTTTCAACTGGTACGGCACTTACAAAGTTGATATAACAAAGAAAGGCTATGAAAGCATAAATACTTCAAAGAAGCTCAAGAGGCCGCGAGAGGATTATTTTCCGTTTGATCTATTTGCCGATATTTTTTCAAAGCCAGGCACAGTAAGAAGTTATACTTGGGATTTTGAGCTTTCTGCTTATCAGCCGCCGCAAAGGCAGGAAATTATCAACAGAGCCGACCAGATGAAGACAATGGCACAGGACTCCATCGGCGATACTTCCGATTAGTGTAATATAAGACCTTTTGAAAGGTGAAGATAACAAATAATTTCATTGAATACTGGACAAGCCCAGACTCGCTTCTATAATGTTTTGTTTTTCAATTGTAACGAACGGGATTCTATATATAAATGACAAATGATGTTGTAAATCTGCCGGGTTATTCAATAATCCGTAAAATAGGTACGGGCGCTCGTACTGTCATATATCTTGCGAATCAGGAGAGTGACAATACGCAGGTGGCTTTGAAAAGAGCGGTTTTGGAAACCGCCGACGATAATCGTATCTTCGAGCAGATCAAGACAGAGCACATGGTTGCCGGAAAGATAGATGATCCGTATATTCGCAAGACTTACAAGATTATCCGCAGACGCAAGAAAATCGTCAAAGTCAACGAAATGTATATGGTAATGGAATATGTTGACGGCAAGCCTCTGGAGGATTGCCATTCGTTAAGTCTGGTGGATATCCTGCTTATATTCCGTATGGCGGCAGTGGGCCTGCGTTCAATGCACATGAGCGGTTTTGTACATTGTGATATAAAGCCAAACAACATCCTGCTTCTTGCAAACGGCTATGTCAAGATAATAGACCTTGGCCAGAGCTGTGAGATAGGCACGATTAAAAAACGTGTCCAGGGCACACCGGATTTTATTGCGCCTGAGCAGGTACGCAAACTGCCGATGGGGCCCAAAACCGACGTGTTTAATCTTGGTGCCACTATGTATTGGGCCCTGACCGGCAAGAATGTCCCTACGCTCATAAATCAGCAGAGCGACCTTGGTTCGATTGCCCGGCGCAAAGAATACCTGGCGCCGCACCAGATTTACAAACAAATTCCGCTGGGTGTGTCCAATTTTGTGATGCAGTGCGTTCGGGAAGAAATGCAGGAAAGACCTGCGACGATGAATGAATTTATATCCAGAATCGAAACGTTTATACACAGTATCATGAATAAACGGAAAGCAAAAAATGGTTGATGCTGTTGCGCTATACCGACAGGCCGCATCATGCAATCGCAACGACAAATACCGCAAGGGTAATGTTGTGTATCTGCCCCCGCACGGCAGGCTGATTGTTTCCGGCGATCTGCATGGCAACAGATGCAATTTTAGGGATATCCTCAATTACGCCGATTTAGAGGCTAACCCCGATACCCACCTGATTTTACAGGAAATTGTGCACGGCGGCCCGTCTGACGAGATGGGAGGCTGTCTCTCGTTTCAGCTTGTTCTAAGGGCGGCGCAGCTCAAATGCAGGTTCCCCGAGCAGGTTCACTTCCTGATGGGCAACCATGATATGTCTGTTATGCTGGACTCCGAGGTGCTCAAAGACGGCAAGGAAATGAACGAATCGATGAAAAACGCCATCGACCGAAAATACGGCGAAGACGCGGAGATGGTAGTTCTCCAGATGAAACAGTTCCTCTTCTCTCAGCCGCTGGCTATTCGTACTTCGGACGATATATTTATGAGCCATTCACTGCCGGCGGACAGGTTTGTTGACAGCTTTGACCCGGAAGTGCTTGAGCGGCGGCTGCAGCTTGAAGATATGCGGAGGCCCAATTCGGCATATCTGCTCTGCTGGGGCAGGAACCAGAGCGAAGAAACTGTAAACAAAATGGCTCAAATGCTCAATGCCAGGTTTTTTATACTTGGCCATCAGAGACAGAAGGACGGATTCAGCCGGCACGGAAGCAGGGCGGTAATAATCGCTTCAGACCATTATAACGGCGTCATAGCCGACATTGATCTGGAAAAAGAGAACACCATGGAAGATGTTATCAGGTCTATCAAATTTATTTCCTGCTTGGAATAAAGATGGCAGGCTTTTTCTTTGGTACTATCTATCTAAATGCGATCGTAGAGCAAATTCACGAATTTGCTCCCCTAAATAGGGACAGTTACCCTTTTAAGAGCGATTTGCCGCGTTTTTTATTGACACGGGCCGGCAGGCCAAAGACACTTAAAAAGAAAGGCAAGGATGCAAAAAAAAATAAAAATACAAACTTAATGGGTAACTGTCCCCCGTTTCTTGGTCAGATTTTACAACAATTTCATAAGGATTGAGTAAGACATGGATGCGAATATACGAGATTTAATTTTATCTAAAAACCTAAAATTATCTGATTGTATAAAATTAGATAGACCCTGGGCCAAAATGGCATTTAGATATAAAAAAATACGAAAAAAAGCTAAAAATGAAAATCCACCAGGAGAAAATCTGTTTCTATGTGGCTTACTGCAATCATTAGTTTCAAAAGATAGAAGCTATCTTGATAATGTGGTTAAATTTGTCAGGGGAAATATTCCTGAAGACAAGCTATTATGTTTAGCGGGTATGGCCTTAGTGGATATCGGCCATTACGATGATGGTATTTGTATGTTAAGAAAGTCGGTTGAGATAAAACCCTCTATTGAACATCTGGAAGCATTAGCTGGGAGCTTGGAAAAGCCTGAAGATTTACAAGAAAAACTTGAACTTGCTAATCAAATACTGGAAATTAATCCCGACGATGTTGATGGTTTAAGGCATAAAATATTTGTTTTGCTTAAGGACGGTTCTCTTGATGAAGCGGAGCTACTTGCCAAGCAGGCTCTAAGTATTGCCCCTAACAACCTATTGGCTAAAGATGTTTTCTGTGAAGTATTATTTAGGAAAGGTAATTATGCAAAAGCGTTGGAACTCTATAAAAACACATATAATTATTTCAACAGGTCGCATTTTATATGGCAACAGATAGCCATTTGTTACAATCAACTTGGGCAATATAAGAAAGCGAGAAAGGCTGGCAATAAGATGGCGAAAGCGGCTAGAAAAATCGGCATAGATTATGGTGAATCAGAATTGGATGCTTTTTGGCGAAGAATGAATGATTACAACAACTCCAAGTGAGGCTGTTTTAAGAAGAATTAAAAGGGTTCGGTCTCTTTTAAAATACAACATATTTTATTACAATGAGTTACATGTATTTTTAAAAAGTATTATCACCGACTACTTCTACGACAGGCTCGGCAGGCGGATAAAGAAAACCGTCGGCTCGTTGACAACCTGGTTTGTCTATGATATGATGGGTAGCATGGTAGCAGAAAGTGGAAAGAATGGGACGGGTTACTGCTGTGCGAGACTTTATGAGTGTCGGGCCGGAAGCCCGACCTACGGGGTAAATGCTGGGCCAGACTTTTCTTATTTGTGAAGTTAGTAATACGGTTAATTATAAAAACATCGCATCCTATCGGCCTTGGTAAATAATGCTGTTACCGACCGGACAGTATAGACGGCTGCAAATTCAATCGATAGTGAGTATATCAATGAATATAGGCGGGGGCAGTTATTTACCAGCCAGTGCGGTCTTTCTTGCTCAGCAGGTTGTTTGCAATATCGTTGTTGGTTATTTTCATCTGCTGCTGATCGTAATAGATTTTCGACTGTGTGCGTTTGGCGATGTTACCAAGCAATACAAATTCCGTCAGCCGTGCAGAATATTCAAAGTCGGCGTTTGCCTTGCGTCCCTGCTTTATTGCCTCCACCCATTCCGTCTCATGTGAAGTTTCTACCCGCCTTAGCATTTTGGCTGGCCGCTTGTACTGCTGCATCTTCGTTTCTGGAATTATACGCGGGCTGTCGGCATATATGCCGCACATTATCGTGCCTTTATCTCCTTTAATAAGCAGCCCGCCTTCCGGCGGCACAGTCCGTTTGTCTTCAAGCTCATCGGGGCGGGGCACCCGAATACCTTCGTACCAGTTGAGTTTAACCGCAGGCAAATCACCCCTTGGGGCAAAATCGAATTGAACAATCGAGCTGATCGGGTTTGTCTGGTCATTCAGGTTTGAAACTGTTGCGCTTACCGATTCAGGCTGTTTTAGCTTAAGCGCCAAAAACACCGCATCGAGCGTATGTACGCCGCGGTCTCCCATCATGCCGCAGCCGAAGTCATACCATGCCCTCCAGCGGCCGGGGTGATATGTGGGGTGGTAATCCCTGTACGGTGCCGGGCCAAGCCACAAATCCCAGTCCAGCCCATCGGGTACCGGCGGTTTTTCATCAGGTATGTCATAATGTGTCGTGCACCAGTAGGCCTGGCCTGGAGGATAGTACGCCAGCGAGCACCACCCGTCAACAGAGTGAACGTCCCCGATCGCGCCGTCCCATATCCATTCGCATACAAGGTTTATGCCCTCGCCGGAGTGTCCCTGTATGCCCATTTGAGTAACCACGCCGGTCTCTTTTGCGACACGTGCGACTTCCCTGGCCTCTGCAACGGTATGGGTAAGGGGTTTCTGGCAGTAAACGTGCTTGCCGGCCTGCATACAGGCGATTGTTATGACCGCATGAGTGTGGTCCGGTGTTGCTATAACAACCGCATCAATGTCTTTTTCCTTTTCGAGCATTTCGCGGTAATCCTTATATCGCCTGGCTTTGGGATACCTCTCGAAGATCTTTGCCGCATTTGAGTGATCAACATCACATAAGGCGGCGATATTCTCGCTCTCAAGGTTTTTGAGGTTGTAAGATCCCACACCGCCGATGCCTATGGCCGCTATATTCAGTTTATCATTCGCGGCGTTATAGCCGCTGCCGCCGAGAATATGCCGGGGGATGAAGCTGAAAGCCGCCGCTGATGCCGCGGTACCAAGTAAATTACGCCTGTTGAAACTGAAATCCGTCATTTTTTACTCCTTATAATGAAGCCTGTGTTTGCCAAACTGGTAACCATTATAAGTTTACATGACAATTTTTCAATGAAAAAACCGGACGGCAAGAGAAAATATCGCGGCGGTTACGAATCATTAGCGGCTGTAAATGTTGGGCTGAAAGTCCAAGTTGCGGTGTGGTAATAATCTGTCGGGCTGGAAGCCCTACGGGGGCAATAAAACCGGATTTTTGCGGGTTTTGGTTATGAAATGGAGCTGATGAGATTCGAACTCACGACCTCTTGCATGCCATGCAAGCGCTCTCCCAACTGAGCTACAGCCCCGAATTGGAGGGGATTTCAAATACCGTCGGCTTTGAAGTCCGCGAAATTTATCAGAAAACAGCATATATATCAACAAAAAAATCCCGGTATTCGAGATTTTTATTGACGAAAATGAATTTTTTGGACATACTCTTTATTCTGTTTAAGATTTTAATTTAGTCAGTAGTCATTATTTACTCTTATAGTATTCTAAGGAGAACGCTATGCCGGCAGGCAAACCAGAACAAAGCAGCGCAATGCTTTACGGAATGATTGTATTCATAATACTTTTTGTTGCTGCAACTGTATTTGCTATAATGTTTTATGTTAAATACAGCGATACTTCGACCCAACTCGCAACCCAACAAAGCTCAAACCGCGAGCTTGCCACAGGTGAAGAGGCCCGTAACGTCGGGCAGCTCATTGGCGATCGCGACGGCAGCTATCTCGGCACTTTGCTGGGCCAGTTTGACAACCTTTACAA
Source organism: Limihaloglobus sulfuriphilus (assembly GCF_001999965.1). GTDB lineage: Bacteria > Planctomycetota > Phycisphaerae > Sedimentisphaerales > Sedimentisphaeraceae > Limihaloglobus > Limihaloglobus sulfuriphilus. The sequence continues at coordinate 88,073 of NZ_CP019646.1, forward strand.
ACTTGCAACCGGTAAAATGGCGGTTGAGGAGCAGAGCACCTCGGCTAAACTTTCTATGGCGCAAGAGCTCGTAAATGATATGTACGCCGCGGTTGGCGGCGGCAGTACTGCTCCCGATGATGTCAGCCTTGCCTGGATTGCCTCGCAGCTACGGTCGCAGCGTGATGAGTACATGCAGCGGAGTCAGACACTTGCATCGACAATTGAGCAGATGAAAGAGGATTGGGACAACGCTGTAGCCAATTTCAGCGAAACCGAAGAGCAGCTGCTTGAGGAAAAAGCGATTTTCAGCTCGCAGGCACAATCCATGCAGAAACAGGTTGACCAGATTCAGCAGCTTGCCGACCAGGGCGCAGAGACGCAGATGAGTATGCTTCAGAGCCAGCTTGAGGAGAAAAATCAGAAGATTTCAGCCACATCCCAGCAGCTTGCCGAGCTTGAAGAGCTTTATTCAAAGAGTGAATCTTCCAGAAGAAGGCTTGAAGAGAAGATTGAAAGCATTAAACCACGGCCTGATATAGAGTTGGAAGCGTATAAACCTGACGGTTATGTGCTTTCTGTTGATGTTCAGCGCGGAATTGCGTATTTGAGCATCGGAAGCGACGACAAGATATATCGCGGCTTGACATTTACCATATTTGACAAGGCCAACCCCCGTCCCGAGGACGGCAAGGGCAAGGCCGAGGTCAAGGTTTTCGAGGTAATGAGCAAAGTTTGTGCCGCACGGATTATACAATCCCGTCCTGATTCGCCGGTCATAGAAGGTGATATCGCCGCGAACCTTATCTGGGACAGCAAGACACCTTACCAGTTCGTTGTTACCGGCGAGTTTGACATAACCGGCGACGGGAAAGTTGATTATCGCGGCAGAGAAACCATCATGCAGCTTATCCGTGACTGGGGCGGTATAATTTCAGACGAGATCAGCGTTAACACTGATTTTGTTGTAGCCGGCAACCCGCCGCGCCGCATTTCAGAACCGGAAGGTGAAACTGACAGCGTTGATCCGCTTGCAGAGGAGAAATATGAGCAGACTCAGCAGTCATACCAGCAATACAAAGCATTGCTTGAGAAAGCCGGGGATCTTTCCATACCGGTATTTGACACACGCAGATTTATGAACCTGATTGGATACAACACCGAGGCGAAACTAAGTATGCCCAAGATGTAAAAGCAGCAGAATAACAGCAAGTTTTTGCATGTTAGCCAATAGAACAAACCCAAAGCCCGGCCGTACCGGGCTTTTTTTAAGTAATAAAATCGCAAGAGTTGATAAATAAGGAACTAAAATGTCGCAAACTCTCACTTATAAGATACTTGAAAAACATTTAGTTGAGGGCAAACTCCAACAGGGTGAACCCATAGGCATAAAGATAGATCAGACTTTGACACAGGACGCAACCGGCACAACCGCTTTTCTTCTGTTTGAATCGATGGGCCTTGACAGGGTGAAAACCGAGCGAAGTGTCAGCTACATTGACCATAATATGAGCCAGTTCGGCCCTGAAAACCACAACGACCATCTTTACCTGCAGACAGTTGCCGCCAAGAGCGGGGCATACCACAGCAGGGCAGGCAACGGTATATGCCATCAGATTCATCTTGAGCGTTTCGGCCGCCCGGGTGCGACGCTGCTCGGCAGTGATTCACACACCCCCACCGGCGGCGGTATCGGGATGATAGCTATCGGTGCCGGCGGAATGGACGTAGCCGTAGCTATGGGAGGCGGCGCGTTTTACCTGACCGCACCCAGGGTTATTGGTGTTGAACTTACAGGCGAGCTCTCACCGTGGGTTGCCAGCAAAGATATTATCTTAAAGTTATTGAGCATACTTTCAACTAAGGGCAATGTTGGTTGTGTTGTTGAGTATTTCGGCCCGGGCGTTAAAAAACTTTCTGTGCCGCAAAGGTCAACGGTGACTAATATGGGTGCTGAGCTTGGAGTAACAACAAGCATATTCCCAAGCGATGAAGTAACCGGGAAGTTTCTCAATGCCCAGGGCAGGCCGGAAGCCTTTGAAAAGCTCGAGGCGGACGAAGATGCCCAATATGACAGGGTTATAGAGATAAATCTGGACGAGCTTGAGCCGCTGGCGGCATGTCCATCATCGCCGGACAATATAAAGCCGGTCAAAGAGCTTGAAGGGATAAATGTCAATCAGGTGATAATCGGCAGCTGTACCAATTCCAGTTTTACTGACCTGATGATGGTAGCTAATGTTTTAAAGAGCTATAAAGTTCATCCGCTTGTGGAATTCGCTATTGCTCCGGGCAGCAGGCAGGTTTTGAATATGATGGCGGAGAATGGCGCTCTTTCCTGGATAATTCAATCCGGGGCAAGAATACTCGAGTGCGGCTGCGGGCCCTGCATCGGCCAGGGGTTCTCGCCGGCTAATGACACTGTCAGCGTCAGAACATTTAACAGAAACTTTGCCGGCAGGACAGGTACAGTCGGCGATAATGCGTACCTTGTCAGCCCGGAAACTGCCGTCGCTGCTGCGATAACCGGCCGTTTTGTCGATCCCAGGAGCCTGGATACTAAATATCCGACAGTGGAACTTCCCGAAGCGTTCCTGATTGATGACAGTATGATTGAAAAGCCGCTCACGCCTGAGCAGGCAAAAACGGCAGAGGTGCTTCGCGGCCCGACGATAGTAGTGCCCGAATCGCCAAAGGATTTGCCGGATGTTCTGGACAGCAAGGTGCTTTTAAAGTGCGGCGACAAGATCACTACCGACCATATCATGCCGGCAGGTATGTACTTGAAATACCGCTCCAATGTACCTGAATACGCGAAGGTGGTTTTCAACTGTTTCAATCAGCCGGATGAGCCGACGTTTGCCCAGAGGGCGCTGGAACTCAAGTCAAAGGGAATCGGCGGAGTAATCGTCGCCTCGGAAAGCTACGGCCAGGGTTCTTCACGTGAACATGCGGCACTTTGCCCGATGTATCTCGGGGTTCGAGCGGTTATTGCCCGAAGCATTGAGCGTATTCACAAGGCCAATCTGATAAACTTTGCTATTCTGCCTGTTGAATTCGCTGACGGGTCTGACTATGACAAGGTCCAGGCTGATGATGAGCTGGTGATTGTTGACCTGCGTGATGCAGTCAAGAATGGTGATTCGGTACTGATTCACAACCGCACAAGAAATATCAAGTTTACGGGTAAACTTTCTCTTTCTCAACGCGACAGAGAAATTCTTCTCGCCGGCGGTCTTTTGAGTTATACAAAATCAAAATCGCAAAGCTGACACACAGAAATTTTAAGCCGGGATAATGCCAGATAAACCAACCATCGCAGTATTCGGTTCAGGGGCCTGCAGCCCGGGAGAGCCGCTCTGGGAAACCGCGTTTGACGTCGGCCGGCAGATAGCACAGGCCGGTTGGCGGCTTATAAACGGCGGCTACGGCGGCACTATGGAGGCATCTGCCAAAGGTGCTTCTGAGGCGGGCGGTGGTGTGTGGGGTGTTACCTGTGAGGTGTTCGGCAGGGCGGGGGCCAACAGGTACATAAAGAAAGTCGTAGACACAAAAGAGCTCAAGGAGAGGCTCTTTACTCTGGTTGAGCTTGCGGATGCCTTTATAATCCTGCCCGGCTCGACAGGAACATTGCTTGAACTGGCAAGTGTTTGGGAGTATAATAATAAGTCGCTGTTTGAAAAAAACAAACCGGTAATACTTTTAGGTGATTACTGGAGAACTGTGGTTGACTTTGTATGTTCAGAATCGCCGCAGACCGGCACGGCTCTGCTGGGGGCATCTAATCCGGCCCAGGCGGTTAAGTTGTTAATTGACTCGGGGATAAAAACATGAAGTCCTTAAAAATTTTGTTGCTAATTGCTGTTAGTGTTCTATCTGTTGCTCTGGCGGAGCAGGAATCCCGTCCTGCACGGCCGGGGCTTATACGTGACGGGGTCAAAGCAGAGGGGATTGACGGCAGAGTGGTTTTTGATGAGAAGAATGAGCATTTTGTTTTTATTCCCGATGAGCGTTTTTCTGACGGCAGCAGGTTTATCAGGGCGGGCAGTGAAATTGAGCTCTTGCAAAACAATACACTTGAAGCTGTGCTCAAGGGGCAAGAACAAGAGAAAGGGGAGCTGGGCGTAAGGTTATGGGGTACTTTTACAAAGTATAAGGATAAAAATTACATATATTTATCAAGGTATCTGCCCTTGAAAAAGATTGTCCGGGAAAAAGACGCTCAAACCGGCGACGACGCCGGGAGCAGTGATGATGAGGCCCAAACCAGTGATGATAAAGAAAAACCGGATAATTCAGACGAGTCTCTGATTCCAACTGATATCCTCAGTCAGATGGAGCCGGAAAAGGTTGTTGATGTTAAAAAAATGAAAGAAATGCTCAGTGCCGGCAATGACGCTGCCGTGACTGACCGGACGGTTATTGTTGAAAAGCAGGGTGAAAAATATCTGTTAAAATTTGACTCCTATGGGCAAAATGTCTCTGATGAGTCTTTTACCCTCCTTAGCAGTGAGGCTATGGAGCTTTTAACCGGTTCTATGCGTGATGCCCCTTACCGCAGGCGTTTTGAGGTTGCGGGAATCGCGACAGTGTTTCAGGGTGAAACTTATTTTCTGCTCCAGCGTTTCAGGCGGGCCTATCCTTACGGCAATTTCCCCCGCTGAGTTTATTGCTTAAAAAAAATTGGGTGTTAGTGGTGTGGTTTGCCGCTAAGTTCAATCCCGTAGCAAAATTTTAATTATTTTCGTTTGTTTGTCTGGTTTCAGTTTCAAAGGATCTAACATGAATAAAAACGCAGAATTGATAAAGTCGGTTATTGCCGATGTTCCTGATTTCCCTGTAAAGGGAATTCTTTTTCGTGATATAACACCCCTCTTGGCGGATAATCGTCTCTATCGGCTGGCTTCTGAAATGATGGCTGAACCTTTCAGGGACAGACCGATAGATTATGTTGCATGTGTTGAGTCCCGCGGCTTCATCTTCGGCGGTCTCATAGCCGAACATCTCGGTGCGGGTTTTATTCCCATAAGAAAAAAGGGCAAGCTGCCGCGTGAGACTGTTTCCGAGGATTACGGCCTTGAGTACGGCAAAGACACGATAGAGGTGCATACAGACGCGTTTTCCAAGGGCAAACACGTTTTAATTGTAGATGATCTTCTCGCAACCGGAGGCACTGTGCAGGCGGCGGCAAAACTTGTAGAACGTGCCGGCGGAGTTGTCTCGGGGATGACTTTTCTAATAGAGCTCAGCGAGCTTAACGGCAAAGAGCTGATTTCAGAATATAATTACGCCTCTGTAATTAAATACTGATACATTGGTCGGCATATCTGCCGCGGCCGCTAAGGCGGTAAATCCCGAGAAATTCGCGGGCTCAGGCTCTTATGATGTCGGCTATCTTCATCAGGCGGCTTATATTGTCTCTTTCAACTTCGCTGAGTTTGTTGTTAATCAGCCGTATAGTTTCATCAGTCTCCGGTATTACGACGTGCTCGAGAACGTTCACCCTCCGGCGGGTGCTCTGAAGCTCTGTCGCCAAAAGTCTCGCCTGTTTTTCCTTTGCGGCCAGTTCTATAAGTCTGTCAAAGGTTCTCTCCAGAGCCCGCAGCGCCATATCAAGCTCGCCGCTGGTGTTGCCCATACCGTAGCAGATAATATCCCCCTCAAGCTCCTTGGCCATCTCAGGTACCTTTACATTCATAACCGAAGCGAAATTAACGGCTAACGAAAATCTCTTTGTCGGAACAGAAAGGGCGGCCTTCATATCTTCAGGTTCTACTGTGGCACGTGCCATCATAAATTTGCGGGATGTTCGGAGAATTTCCTGCTCAACCTCTTTGCGGAGTTTGCCGATATTCCTTGATATCTCGACAAGGCGGCGGCTTAGCTCATCACGTTTCTGGCTGAGCAGTTTATGCCCGCGTCTGGCAAGGGAGCCCTTCTTGCGAAGGTTCAAAAGCTCCATTCTGGTTGCTGTAACATTCTCAGCCATCAGTGCTGTCTCCAGAATCGGCGGTTTCGTTCTTGCGGAACTTCGGCATGTATTTTTCAATCAGTTCGACATCAATACGCTTGAGCTCACTGTCTTCAAACATGCTGAGCAGCTTCCAGCCCAGATCCAGTGTCTCCTCGATAGAGCGGTTCTCGTAATAGCCCTGCGAGATGTATTTCTTTTCGAACTCATTGGCGAATTTCATGTAGAGCAGGTCATCATCATTCAAGGCGCCTTCACCGAGAATAGCGGAGAGCTCCTGTGATTCTTTGCCTCTGGAATACGCCGCGTAGAGCTGGTTGTAGAGGTCAGCATGGTCTTCACGGGTTTTTTTATCGCCGATACCTTTGTCTTTGAGCCTTGAGAGGCTGGGAAGTACGTCAACCGGCGGGGCAATAGATTTTCTGTGCAGCGAACGGCTCATAATAATCTGGCCCTCGGTTATGTATCCTGTCAAATCGGGAACAGGGTGGGTCTTGTCGTCTTCGGGCATTGTAAGAACGGGTATCATTGTAATTGAGCCCTTTTTACCCTTAATACGGCCGGCGCGTTCATAAAGACTCGCCAGGTCGGTATATAGATAACCCGGGTAGCCTCTTCTGCCGGGGACCTCTTTTCTGGCGGCGCTGATTTCACGCAGAGCCTCACAGTAATTTGTCATATCACTAAGAATAACAAGAACATGCATGTCCTGTTCAAATGCCAGGTATTCGGCTGCCGTCAGGGCAACACGCGGCGTTGCAATCCGCTCGATCGCCGGGTCATTTGCCAGATTGATAAACATTGCCGCACGTTCAATCGCTCCCGTAGCGGTCAGGTCATCTATAAAAAACTGTGCTGATTCAAAAGTTATACCCATAGCCGCGAAAACCACCGCGAAACTTTCATCTTTGCCCAGAACGGCTGCCTGCCGTGCCAGCTGAGCGGTCATATCATCGTGGGGCAGACCCGAGGCCGAGAAGATAGGCAGTTTCTGGCCGCGAACCAGCGGGTTGAGCCCGTCGATTGTTGAGATTCCGGTCTGGATAAACTCGTTGGGGTAGTCGCGGCTGAAAGGGTTGATCGCCAAACCGTTTATATCGAGGCTTTTTTCAGGTATGATATCCGGCCCGTCATCAGCAGGTACGCCTCTGCCGGTAAAAACGCGGCCTAAAATATCGCGGGATACCGCAAGCTCCTGCGGCTTGCCGAGGATTCTTACGACGGTCTCGTCGATATCGATCCCCTCTGTACCTTCAAATATCTGTACAAGTATATTTTCGCCGTCCACCTCAAGTATCTCACCCCTGCGGATCGAACCGTCTCTGAGCTGGATATCAACTATGTGGCCGAACTTGGCCTGTTCAACTGACTTTACCAGCATCAGCGGGCCGGCGATACTTGTAACTGTTTTATATTCTTTAAGCATATTTAATCTTCCTGCCTGGAAACGGGCCGAAAACGGCCGGTCTCTTTACATATTCTGAATTTCCTGGTCAATCTTCTGTTTAATTTCTTCAATACTTTCAATCTGTTCTTCTGGGATATATTTCGCCCTTGCTATGTCATCGGCTACCTCAAGCCTGAATACTTTGGATGCATCATGGCCTTTTTTCACTGCTTCGAGTGCCTTTTTGTGCATATAAAGTATGAGCTCAAGCATCGCGTACTGCTTTTTGAGAGATGTATATGTATCCACTTTGTGGAACGCGTTCTGGTGAAGGTAGTCTTCTCTGATACTCTTTGAGGTTTTAAGCGCGACCTGGTCATTAGAAGATATAGCCTCCGAACCGACAAGCCGGACGATTTCGAGCAGGTCTGCTTCCTGTTCAAGAAGCGCCATTGCCTCGGCAATCATCCCGTCCATTTTGCCTGCGATCTCATCGTCTTCAAAAGATTCCTTGAGATACTGTTTATAGAAGGAGTAGCTTGTCAGCCAGTCAATGGCGGGGAAGTGCCGCTGCTGCGCCAGTTTTGACTGAAGCGACCAGAACACCTTCACAACGTGCAGGGTTGACTGTACCACAGAATCGGACAGATCTCCGCCGGGAGGGCTGACCGCACCGATTATTGAGAGGCATCCTTCCCGCTCGGGTTTGCCAAGGCAGCTGACACGGCCGGCCCGCTCGTAAAATGAAGCGATCCTGGCACCGAGATACGCGGGGTAGCCTTCTTCGGCGGGCATTTCCTCAAGGCGTGTGGAAATCTCACGCATTGCCTCGGCCCAGCGGCTGGTGCTGTCTGCCATGATTGCGACCTTGTATCCCATATCACGGAAATACTCTGCGATGGTAATACCCGTATAAACAGAAGCCTCACGCGCTGCTACGGGCATATTAGATGTGTTTGCGATAAGAACGACACGCTCCATGAGCGGTTTGCCGCTTTTTGGATCTTTCAGTTCGGGGAATTCGGTAAGCACATCAGTCATCTCGTTGCCGCGTTCGCCGCAGCCGATATATACAACGATATCGGCGTCAATCCACTTGGCAAGCTGGTGCTGGACGACTGTTTTTCCCGTGCCGAAAGGCCCGGGTACACACGCCGTGCCGCCGAGGCCAAGCGGGAAAAAGGTGTCTATAACACGCTGGCCGGTAATCATTGCCCGATTGGGTTTTAGCCGTTTCCCCGGTTGTCTTGGTGTTCTCACAGGGCATTTCTGCATAAGTGTTATGTCAGCAGGCTCTCCGCCGGCCTGTTCTACCTGGCATATCGTGTCCTCAACGGTAAAACTGCCGCTTTTTAAGCCTTTGAGCTTGCCCGATACGCCGGGCGGCACCATGATTTTATGCAGCAGCAAAGAGCTTTCCTGTACCTCGCCTATAATATCGCCGGGGGAGACTTCTTCGCCGTCCTCTAATACTGGTTTAAATTCCCATTTCTTATCGCGGCTGAGCCCCGGAACAGCGTTTCCGCGTTCGATAAAGCTGCCTTCAAGCTCATAGAGGACATCAAGAGGCCGCTGGATACCGTCATAAATGCTGGAGACAAGTCCCGGGCCAAGCTCTACACTCAGCGGAGCTCCGGTGTTTTTGACCGGCTCTCCCGGTCCGACACCGGTAGTATCTTCATACACCTGTATGCTGGCACGGCCGCTGTCAAGCTCTACGATCTCTCCGATCAGATTGGCGTCGCCCACGCGAACGACATCATACATCTTGGCGTCTGTCATCTCATCGGCCAGTACTACCGGCCCTGAAACCTTAATTATTTTACCCTGTCCAAGTTCTGCCATATTATTACCTTTGGGGTTTATTGTTTTTCGTTTATCAAATCTTAATTGTATAGCCGCAAAACCTTCTGATAAGATTTCCGTTTGGCGGCATTAAATTTTATTCCTGTAAAATATCTATCCCTGTAGCCATCTTCAGCAGTCTGCCCAGCTGTTTCTGGGAGTAGCCTTCCGGTTCTGTCGTAAAGGGTACCACAACAACGCAGGGCAGGGGGTCTTTCTGGATTTCTTCGAAAATTTCACGTGTCTGCTCGGCTATGTTTTCAGCAACAACCACAAGGGAGTATTTTGCTTCTAATATCTGACGTGCTTTTTCTGCCGGCTCGTCCGTATCGGGCTCTACCGGATACGTTTCGAGCCCGAGTGCGGAGAAGGGCATTACAAAGTCCCTGCTGCCGATAACCGCTGCGTTGTTTTTTGTATTTGCATCAGTCATTTTTGTTTCCAAGCCTCTCGAGAATTGTTCCAGAATCCAGCATATTGCGTTTTGCCGTTAATATCATCCTGACATACCGGATTTCCTGCTGCTGTTTCCAAAGCCATGCTATAAGCGGCTGCTCGCCGGCGGTAACCAGAAGAGCCTGTTCGAGAAATGCCCCGATATGTTTTTCGCAAAGGGCCTCCAGCAGGTTAAACGAATCATGTTTGCTGTAATACTCAACACCCTTTTCAACAAGCCGTTCGTAGGGTGTCGGCATAAAGACAGAGGCAAACTGCTCTTCGCCCAGATCAAGAGCGTGTTTGAATAGATCGCTGTCAACAAATCCGTTTTCTATAAAGAGTTTCTCGTCAAGTGTTTCCGCTGCTTTTTGCCGAAGCAGTGTGCGGATATTGTCCAGATCTGTTTTGAGCCTTGTCAGGCTCATCAGGAATACAGAATTTATCTTGAGAGCCAAATCTATCTGGTATTGGGCGATGGCTTTGTCAATGACATTATCTATCCGCCGGATGTCTTTTTCTTCATAGTATGCCAGTATCGCGTTTTCCGCGGCCAGTTTAACATGCTCCGGCAGCTCGAAGAAATCTTCCTGTTCAAAAATCGGCTCAAAATTTTCCGCGGAGATGTTCCCGCCCGGGGCATAGTCGCTGCCGGCCGGTTTGTCATTCACAATCCGGCGGAGAACAAGCCTGAGATTTGTGAAGTCTGTCAATGTTCTGCAGTAGAGGCTTAGATTGTTATCAACACAAAGTTTCTCGAAGGTGCCGCGAACGTAATCACGCCTTGCGATAAGGACATCTTCCAGCTCCTTGAGGTTATTTATCCCGGAGCTGACCTGATAATGAGTCCCGCTGAGCAGTTCGGCCGCGGATTTGAAATCACGGGCATTTGCCATGTCGTTGAGCACACTGGCAGGCAGCGAAGATGTTTCCATGCCCCGTACCTGTGACGCGGCGAAAGTGTAACGCCAGTCCTCAGATCCAATTTCCGGATAATTGAGAATCCCAAATGTTTCAGGTAGAGAATTCATTATGAGAAAAGCTCTCCGGCAAGTTTCGGTTCCAGCTTCTCGCGTGCCGCCTGCATCAGCACTTCAAATGATACGTTTGTCCGGACTCCGCCTTTTGCAAGGATAAAACCTCCTGCGATGCCAGCTTTTTTATCTCTCAAAGTTATCTTTGCAGACTCGATTTGAGCGTTGATATCTTTTATAAAGTCCTCATTGATTCGTTTTTCCTCTTTGCCGATTATCATTTCGCAGTCGCCCTGAGGCCGGGCCGCCTTGACAAAAGAGCCTATCATTTCAAGGTATTTATCCTTGTCCATGTTTTTCAGCTCTTCGAGTGCGGCAGAGAATACCTGGTCGATTCCGTCTCGCTTTGCTTTCAAAATCATTCGTGCCGCGTCAATACGTCCTGATGCAAGCATCTGGCGTTTTTTCTCAGCAGCTCTTTTTTCGGCAATATCTTCGGTCTCAGACTTGTACTGCTCAATTTGGGCGGCGTATTTTTCTTTCATGCTTTCGAGCTCTTTCGAGTTCTCCTGCATGATTTTTTCCGCTTCGGCCCGTGCTTCGTCGAGTATTTTTTTTATAATCTTTTCGGCATCCATAGTCATTCACCAATTATCCTGTGTAAGCTGCCCAGTTGACACCCTTGAGTACCATTACGATCTGTATTACAAGTCCGAACAGTGCGTAGAGCTCAACCATAACCGCGTACATAACGCCGGCTTTGATGGACATTTCAGGGCGTTTTGCCGCCATCTGAATACCCGCGGCACAAACCCGTCCCTGATGGATTCCGCTGAAAAGACCGCTGAAACCCATGGCGACGCCGGCGGCGAGAATGATTATACCGTCGTACCAGCTTATCATCACCATTTCCCCTGCAAAGGCACCAAGGTTGAACATGATGAAGAAAGCACCCACAAGACCGTAGATGCCCTGTGTACTGGGCAGCGCAACAAGAATCAGGTTTGTAACATATCTCTCAGGTTTTTCTGTCAGAACACCCGCCGCCGCTCTGCCCGCGGCTCCAATGCCTATTGATGAGCCGGTGCCGGCTAAAAAGACAGATATTGCTACACCGATAAATGCTATTGCTAATCCAAGTTCCATAAAATTATTTCCTTTCTATAATTATTGCTTTATATGCTTTCTGTTTCTGTTATGTGTATGAATTTATACTGATTTTTAAATGGTGTAAATTCTTCGCCTCCGCCGTTGAAGAATTTAGGATAATATTCAACAAACTGAAGACGCATTGAGTGCACAAACGCGCCCAGCGAGGACTGAGCCATATTAAATAAGTGTCCGCCTATCAATACCAGTATCGCAAGAACAGGGCCGGCGTACGGCACATCACTGATAATACTTGCGATGATGTTTACCGCCAGTGCTATTCCGCCGGTGGCCATGCCCAGCGCCATCAGACGCAGGTAACTGAGTATGTCACCTATGTAGAATACCGCTGTAAACAAATTGTATCCGCCCATGCAGAGTCGTGCGGTGATGCCGCCTTCCCTGTGGCTGAACAAAAATATCCAGACCGCCGAGACGGCAGCTAAAACCTTCATCAGAGCTGCAGCACTCTTTGGAAGTATGCCGGCAAATGTCAGAGCTATGCAGATAAGCGAGCCTATCAGAACTATCCAGCTCAGCCGGTCGCAGACTGCCGCCCATAACCCCTCTCTGCGAAGGGCATTTACAAACCCGCAGCACAGGCCGAACATGATCTGTATCACACCCAGCGCGACGGAAATTGTCATGAATTTCATCGGGTCGCTCAGCGGCTCGAACCAGGTTATGCTCGTAATCGCCGAGCTGAGCCAGGTTATTTCGTATTTTACGGCCAGATCCATCAGGCTCGAACCGAACCAGCCGCCGGTTACTGCTCCGGCAAAGACTGTCAGCACGGAGCACATCAGCATTAAAATGATGAATTTCTTGTTCATCTGCATCTTGCGGATCAGCCATATAAACAGGGCGACCATTATCAGCCCGTATCCGGCGTCTGTCAGGCAAAGCGCGAAAAACAACGCGAAAAAAGGTGCCAGCAGCACTGTCGGGTCCATCTCGAGATAGTGCGGCATACCGTAGAGTTTTGTTACAACCTCAAAAGGTTCTATCAGACGTTTATTTTCTATCTCAATAGGGGGCTCTTCGCCCTTGGCCGGCTCAATTTCGCTTACAGTGCAGCCGTCGAAGGAGTTCAGCATTGCCTCGAGTTTTTCAAAGTCTTTTTTACGTGTCCACCCTTCGATGAAATATACCTTTTCAGAGACCGGCAGGTTCTGGTGGGTCTGGGCCCTGGCAAGCCTGTTGCTGAGGTAGTCGTAATATATCTGCACATCAAGCAGCTCTTTGGCGAGCTCTTGTGCCTGGTTTTTGAGTTTGCCCAGTTTGACTTCACTTTTGGCCTGCTCATTGAGAATCTCATTTGTCAGTTTTTCGATCGTACCCTTTTTGCCTTCAAAGAATACCTGATTGTAATCGAGGGCTCTGAGGTTTTTGTGGAGCTCGTCATTTTTGTCCGCAGGGCCGGCGAATATGCCGGAAACTATGTTGTTTTCTGAGCTTACCTCTTCGAATGCACAGCCAAGCTCGTCGCAGAGCTTTAGGGCTGTTTTCATGTGGCGTTTTGAGATTTGGGCCGGAAACGCGAAAAAATGCTCGAGTTTTGTAAACGTTTCCACCGGCTCTTTGAGGTTTTCCCACGGTTCCAGGTACGCTATGTGTTCGCCGCACTCATTTATTTTGTGGACTGTGCTGCTGATCTGGTCATTGAGGCTGTTTGCCTCTTCAATTATTTTGGAGGTCTTTGGCGAGTTGACAGTGTCGTTGTATTTCTTTTTGCTGACAACTCTGAGAGGCTTAAAGATAGATGTCAGCCGCGGCCCCTGCCAGTATTCTGCAAGAAATTCCGCCGCCTGGGCCGTTTGTGTTATCTGGTTCCTTAATTCCTTTTCACGGCTGGGTTTAGGAATAAGCTCTTCGTATTTTTTTGCAACCTGTGCCTGGTCACAGCTCAGAGTCTGTGCCAGACCGCTGTCCTGTAGTTTTTCCAGGACTTCGGATGCCATAGTTTTGTGGCAAAGAACCAGTATTTTGCTCATTTTGACAACTGACATTACTTATTCCTCAGCAAAATACACGTTAACTTTCTTTGGATAAAGAAGATACGAATTCGAGGACTTCGGAGACAGAATTTTCCATCTTTGCTTCAACCTGCTGCGATATCTCTTCGCACTTCTTTTTGGCTTGCTGCCGCATTTCTTCAGCCTGTTTAGCAGCCTCGTTCTGGGCCTTTAGCCGGCGGGATTCAATTATCTCTTTTCGTTCCGCTTCTTTTTCTGAGAGCTTTAGTTCCTGCTGGATCTGAGCCTTTTCAAGCTCCGATGCGGCATCCTCTTTGGCGTCTTTTATGATTTTTTTGGCATCTTCTTCTGCCTGTTTTATTCGTTTTACTAATTCCATAGTCCTGAAATTTTTATCTAAATATTTTTATATCTATGAAAACCGTATTTTCATAGAGAATTACAGAAATTATTATAACACATTGAAATTTATTTTCTAAGTTTAAGTGAAAAAAAAGATTTCAGGTCAAAGTTTTCAGCTATTGGCCCTTGCACGGCTCTCTTCCCGTCGTCTGCGACTTGAGAAATCGCCTGTAAATGAGCCGCTTTGTACTTAAACCATGCATTTAATTTTATTCCGCAATGATTTGTCGTCAAGAAATATATTCGTCTTTAAGGACGAAAAAACCTTTGCTGAAAGCCTTTTGAACACAATAAATCATAAGAAAATTTTAAAAATTAAAAAAAAATGTTTATTCTCCTTGACCTTTGCTGCGATATAAGTAATATTTCCAAACTCGTTTGCGAGACACTGTCTTTTGCAAACGTAAAGTTCTTTTACAAGTTAACAGTTGTACGTCAAATTAAGCGCCATGGAAGTGAGTCTTTCGGGGCACGGTTACGCAACACGCCGTCCCTGGGAGTATAGAAAACTAAAAACACAGGTGTGTTTTAAATTCTTGACACTTCCGTGCGTAGAAGTGTTGAGCCTAAAGTTGAGTGAGACTAATCCTCTCATTTAACGTCAATTTATAAGAACCGGATAATTTATTATCCGAGCCTATAAAGAATCAAATTGAAGAGTTTGATCCTGGCTCAGAACGAACGCTGGCGGCGTGGCTAAGACATGCAAGTCGAACGGTCTTTAGTTGAGAGTAATCGATTCTAAAGATAGTGGCGAAAGGATGAGTAACGGATAGGTAACCTGCCTTGTGCTCTGGGATAGCGTCTGAATGTTTACATTCTTCCGAAAGGGGCGGTAATACCGGATAATGTAGTATATTTAATGTATATTACCAAAGATTTATCAGCACATGAGGGGCCTATTCCCTATCAGCTAGTTGGTGAGGTAACGGCTCACCAAGGCGACGACGGGTAGCGGGACTGAGAGGTTGACCCGCCATATCGGGACTGAGACACTGCCCGGACCTCCACGGAGGGCTGCAGTAACGAATATTGGGCAATGGGCGAAAGCCTGACCCAGCGACGCCGCGTGCAGGACGAAGCCCCTCGGGGTGTAAACTGCTGTCAGGGATAAGTAAGACTGGTTTACCAGTTTGAACTGCCCCAGAGGAAGTCACGGCTAACTTCGTGCCAGCAGCCGCGGTAATACGAAGGTGGCAAGCGTTGTTCAGAATCACTGGGCTTAAAGCGTGCGTAGGCTGACATTCAGGTGTCCTTTGAAATCCCCCTGCTCAACAGGGGAATTGGGGGGCAAACCGGATGTCTTGAGGCCGGTAGGGGTGCCTGGAACTCTTGGTGGAGCGGTGGAATGCGTAGATATCAAGAGGAACGCCAGAGGAGAAATCGGGGCACTGGGCCGGACCTGACGCTGAGGTACGAAAGCATGGGTAGCGAACGGGATTAGATACCCCGGTAGTCCATGCCGTAAACGATGTGTACTAGACTGTTGTCAATCTGACTTGATGGCAGTCGCAGCAAAAGTGTTAAGTACACCGCCTGGGGAGTACGGTCGCAAGGCTAAAACTCAAAGGAATTGACGGGGGCTCACACAAGCGGTGGAGCATGTGGATTAATTCGAAGCAACGCGCAGAACCTTACCTGGGTTTGACATGTTTGTATGCCATTGTGGAAACACTCTAAGGCTGCCCTTCGGGGTGAAACTTACACAGGTGCTGCATGGCCGTCGTCAGCTCGTGTCGTGAGATGTTGGGTTAAGTCCTTAAACGAGCGAAACCCTTGCCGTTAGTTACCATCAGGTTATGCTGGGGACTCTAACGGGACTGCCGGTGTTAAACCGGAGGAAGGTGGGGATGACGTCAGGTCCTCATGGCCTTTATGCCCAGGGCTTCACACGTGCTACAATGGGCTGTACAGAGCGAAGCAAGACCGCGAGGTGGAGCAAATCGCACAAAGCAGTCCTCAGTTCGGATTGCAGGCTGACAACTCGCCTGCATGAAGTTGGAATCGCTAGTAATCGCGTATCAGCTATGACGCGGTGAATGTGTTCCTGAGCCTTGTACACACCGCCCGTCAAGTCACGGAAATCGGGAGCACCCGAAGTAGGCTTGCTAACCCGCTTGCGGGAAGCGGCTTCCTACGGTGAACTCGGTAACTGGGACTAAGTCGTAACAAGGTAGCCGTAGGGGAACCTGCGGCTGGATCACCTCCTTTCTAAGGATAATTATGGGGATGATGTTGAGCAATTGTGCTCTTTATAACATCTAAAAAACCCCAAATGTCAGCCATTTTCATGGTGCTTGACGACAACTGTTATTTGATAATTAAAAGCCCTCGAGCAGAAATGCCCGGGGGCTTTTTTTGTTGAGAGATGCTCAGTCTGATCAGACAGATCGGACTGATTGATCTGACGGGTCGCAAAGATCACATCCCTGCCTGCCCCAAATTCGGCGCGGAAATGGTGGTGCGGACCGCCAAACAGGGCGAAAACGCAGGCCGGACATTCTTCGGCTGCAGCAAGTATCCGGGGTGCAGGGGTACAGTAGAAATTGAGGGCTAAATTCAGATCGCAGCACAAGTTGTTTTGATGTTGCTGCTGTTTCGCAGGTGAAAAGTTAGATTTTCTACTCTCTACTTTCTACTATCAACTCTCTATCAAAATACCCCCAAGGGGACTCGAACCCCTGTTACCGGGATGAGAACCCGGCGTCCTAGGCCGCTAGACGATGGGGGCCTGGTACAACTGCCGGCGTGCAAGGCGTATGCCGGCGCTTATATTCAGAGAATAGCGGCGGGTGGATTTGAACCACCGACCTTAGGCTTATGAATCCCACGCTCTAACCAACTGAGCTACACCGCCGAAAGTCTCGAATAATACGAGACGCGTAATATTACCTATTGAATGCATGAGTTCAAGAAAAAATTTTCTTTTTTTTAATTCCAAAATCTGAAATAATTATTTCATCTGACGATTTATTTATGTAACCTTATTCAAGATAAAAGTTTATCCTTATACGGCTCGTCTGATAATGTGTATTTTTGTTCGTTTTCACTTGAAAACGGAATTGATCTGTATAGAATACTGCCGAGTCAATTTGTAAAAAAATATTTAAATCTAACGTAATCTATTAAATTATGGAGAAAACATGAAAAAGGCAGCATTCGCGGCAGTTACAATGCTTATGCTAACGTCTTGTAAAATTGCCTCCGCGGCCGAAACCGCCGCCCAGGCTTCACCCTCAAGAGCGGGCGATTTCGCCCCGTGGCTCGGTGTTGCAGCGGCCGTTCTGGCGCTGATTTTCGCACTGTTCTTCTACAGGAAGATGATGTCGGCTTCCGAGGGCACCGAACAGATGAAAACGATCGCAAACCACGTAAAAGACGGAGCTTACGCGTATCTCTACCGTCAGTACAGGGTGGTAGGCATCGTCTTTGCGATACTGTTCGTTATCTTCGCTATTCTGGCGTACATGGGTGTTCAGAACCCGTTTGTGCCGGTGGCGTTCCTTACAGGCGGCTTTTTCAGCGGCCTTTGCGGATTCCTCGGCATGAAAACGGCGACAAACGCCTCTGCCAGGACAGCGCAGGGTGCCAGCGAAGGCCTCAACCGCGGCTTGCAGGTCGCGTTCCGCTCGGGTGCGGTTATGGGTCTGGTCGTTGTGGGCTTTGGCCTGCTGGACATCGCACTGTGGTACCTGATCCTCGATAAGATTGTCTATACTGCCGGCAATATGGCCAACGGCCTCTCGTTCATGGGGCTTACGCTTGTTAAGGCCGGCATGGACGAGCATCATAAACTCGTTGAAATAACAACCACCATGATTACCTTCGGCATGGGTGCTTCGACACAGGCACTCTTCGCACGTGTCGGCGGCGGTATCTATACCAAGGCCGCGGACGTTGGTGCCGACCTTGTCGGCAAGGTAGAAGCCGGCATACCCGAAGATGACCCGCGTAACCCCGCAACTATCGCTGATAACGTAGGCGATAACGTCGGTGATGTTGCCGGCATGGGTGCTGACCTCTACGAGAGCTACTGCGGCTCGATCCTTGCAACCGCGGCGCTTGGAGCGGCTCTTTCGCCCTTGACAATTGAACATATGGGTGTTCAGAGCAGGGCGATGGTCGTGCTTGCCCCGATGGTCGTTGCGGCTATCGGAATTGTTCTCTCGATTATCGGCATCTTCATGGTAAAATGCAAGGAGGGAGCCACCCAGAAAAACCTGCTCAAGTCGCTGCTTGTGGGTACGCTGGGCAGCTCGGTATTTATTCTGATTGCTCTGGCGATCATGGCGGCTGTAAGCTGGATTTCCTGGGGCATATTCGGCTCGGTCGTGGTCGGCCTGTTTGCCGGCGTAATAATCGGCCAGATTACAGAATACTACACATCAGATGAATATAAGCCGACAAGAGGCATCGCCGGCCAGGCTGTAATGGGCCCGGCTACCACAATTATAGACGGTTTCGCCGTCGGTATGTATTCTACCGGATACTCCGTTGTAACAATCGTCGCCGGCATCATACTTGCCTTCGCATTCGCCGGCGGTTTCACGAATATCAGCTTAGGTCTTTACGGTATCGGTTTCGCCGCGGTCGGTATGCTCTCAACTCTGGGCATCACGCTTGCTACTGACGCGTACGGCCCGATAGCCGACAACGCCGGCGGAAATGCCGAAATGTGCGGCCTGGGCAAAGAGGTTCGCGAGCGTACCGACGCTCTTGATTCACTCGGCAATACCACTGCCGCTACGGGCAAAGGCTTTGCGATAGGCTCTGCCGCTCTGACGGCGATGGCACTGCTTGCCGCGTATCTCGAAGAGGTTAGAATCTGGGTTACACGGCTTGCAACTGAAGCCGAGGACAAGGTTTACCAGGTTGGGGACAAGGTTTTCAGCGCTGACGGCAGCATCGAGGGAACAATAAACGCTGCGGCGGCACCTATAACCGATTTTGTAAGCGCCTATGATTTGACAATCATGAATCCAAAACTCATCGGCGGGTTGTTTATCGGTGCTATGATGGCGTTTGTATTCTGCGCTTTGACCATGAAGGCCGTCGGCAGGGCTGCCGGTTCGATGGTCGAAGAAGTCCGCCGCCAGTTCAAAGAGATCAAAGGCATCATGGACGGCTCGGGTACTCCCGATTATGCCCGCTGTGTCGAGATTTCAACTGCCGGAGCTCAGCGTGAAATGATACTGCCGTCGCTGCTGGCGATAATCGTTCCGGTTGCGGTCGGGCTGCTGCTGGGTGTTGCCGGTGTTTTGGGACTGCTTGCAGGCGGTCTGACGGCCGGTTTTGTTCTTGCTATCACACTCAACAACGCCGGCGGGGCGTGGGATAATGCCAAAAAGTACATCGAACGCGGCGCACACGGCGGCAAAGGCTCAGAAGCTCACAAGGCCAGCGTTGTAGGCGATACAGTCGGCGATCCTTTCAAGGATACGTCCGGTCCGAGCCTTAACATCCTCATCAAGCTGATGACAATGGTATCGGTTGTGTTCTCGGGTGTTATTGTTAAATACGGAACGCAGATAGCAGAGCTCTTCGGCATGAACTAAACTCCTATGCTTAAAGGGTTTAATGCAAAACCTGTATAAAAAAACACAAAGCCGCCTTTATTTTAAGGGCGGCTTTTTCGTTTGTGCGCACGGTAGGGCACACTTGCCTGGGAATGTTCTCCTATGGGTCCGGTACAGTATGGCCCACTCGATATAAATTGTGGAATAGTTCCGCTCCAAGCTGACTAAAGAGTAGGATTGTTTGTGAAACATCTGTTACCTAACCTCTTTTGGAATATAATGTTACACGTATTTATTTAAAAAAACTATAATATTCTTGACATTTGAGGCGTTCTAAGTGTAAAATACGCATAAGTATTATTCAAAATACAAGCTTTTGGAAATTAGGGAAAAGTTTCCGTTTTGCAGTTTTTATTGTGTGCGTACAGTGTACGTTGAGCAGATGCAAAATAAAATATTGTAAGAAAGAGAATATTTAAGATTAGGGAAAATGAAATGAAAGCAAAAAAGAA
Source organism: Limihaloglobus sulfuriphilus (assembly GCF_001999965.1). Lineage (GTDB taxonomy): Bacteria > Planctomycetota > Phycisphaerae > Sedimentisphaerales > Sedimentisphaeraceae > Limihaloglobus > Limihaloglobus sulfuriphilus. The sequence continues at coordinate 108,219 of NZ_CP019646.1, forward strand.
TCTCATAGTGCTGTGCGCTGTTTTCGCAGCTTTAACATCAATCACAAATGCCGCTTTCATACTGGAAGAATCTTTTGAATCACCAGTAATAACTCCTGATAAACAGGACGGTTTTCTGAAAAGTTATTACTCAAGCAATGATCCGGGTACCTATTTTGGCTCATGGCTTATTGTGTCCGGAAGTATCGAAGTGGCTAATGATACTTATTCGAGCAGCACCTTTGATGCCTATGATGGGCACCAGCGTATAGCATTAAACGGAGATGAACCCGGCAGGATAGGCATCGAGCTTGCTACTACAGTTGATCAAGAGTATGAGGTCGAGTTCTACATCTACAAAGATTTTGATGTAACCGTAGGTTTTGCCGCCAACTCCGGTGATAATTTCCTGGCCTCCAAGACATCCAGTGCGGGCGGGGACAGTTGGCAAAAGGTAACATGGAATTTCACCGCACAGGGAACAAGTACATGGCTGTTCTTCGAGGGCGATGCCAATACAGAGGCAACGGGGCCGAGTCTGGATATGGTAACCGTAGAGCCGGTTCCAGAGCCGGCGACTGTTATGATCTTTGCTCTTGGCGGTATCGGTATGCTGAGCATGAGGCGACACAAATAGCCTCTATAGTCTGCGGTTCAAATCAAAGTATCTACATCTGGTCTCGAGCCTGGAATAAACGGCACATGCACTTTTATCAGCAGCAAAAGAATACGGCCGGCATCTTTTTAATAAAGCTACCGGCCGTAAGAAGATTTAAGTTTCAAGTATCACAGAAGACAGTATTATTTTTTTCTGGCAGCGAAGATTCCGCCGATAGCGAGTAGAAGCATCGTTGCCGGCTCAGGTATCTGAACCATCTCTACTGCAACATCGTCAAACGCCGGGCTGTCAGCGCCTGGGATCAGGCTTTGGAAACTTATTGTGGTAACTTCTTCTGTTGCGGAGAAGTTCATTACCTGTTGCGTCCAGCCCATATTTGCTCTTGTGTAGCCGGTTGTGTCAAAGTCGAACTGCTGCGAAACGCCGGCTGCTGTTACAATAGTCTTGACGATTCCGCCTACTACTTCCGGGTTGCCCGCGTACATGAAAGTCAGCTCGTAGATCGCCTGAGGTATTGTGGCTATCTGCTGGCTGATAACGCCCGGGTCAAGCCCGTTAAGTGCCAGGCTCTGGTCGCCGGAAGCAGGAGCCCAGTCCTGATAAATCAGATCGACTGAGTAGCCCTCAGAGATTGTCCATCCCGGGATGTCAGAACCTGAGAGCAGATAAGCCGTTTCCGTCAGCTCCGGCTGCTCAAATCCGCCGTTAACGATAAGATTTGCATTTACCGACATTACAAGTACCATCATTGTTGTTATAATTGTTTTACACATGTCTCATTTCCTTTCTCCATTGGATTCTTAATTTCTCTATGCAGCATAGACATTTACACTGCAATAGTCAGAAGCACTTACAGTCGCGGCTCTACGTTGTGCCGCATCAAGCCTTCTAATTTTATTAACTTTTTTCCCGTTCTTCTCAAAGTCTCAATACACCTTTTTCTTTCACTTTGTGAAAACTGTATTTCTTTTCCCACTATTTTTTCAAGTGCCCTCCCGGGTTGAATCAGTGTCCAACCCGGAGGGGCAATTTTAAAATCTTTATTAAATTCGTTTTCTGCGAATAAATAATCCGCCAATTGCCAGTATAGCTATTGCAGCCGGCTCGGGGATTTGAGTCATTACAACAGATACATCATCTATAGCAGGGCTGTTGATACCATCGATAAGGCTTTCAAAACTTACCGTTGTTACATTGTCTGTTGCGGCGAAAACAAGCACCTGCTGGGTCCAGCCCATGTCTGCGTGTGTATAGCCGGTGGTGTCAAAATCGTACTGCTGTGATGAGCCCGCAGCTGTAACCAGAGTCTTGGCAATTCCACCCTCGATTGCAGGATTGCCCGCATACATGAAAGTCAGCTCATATATAGCCTGTGGAATCGTGGCTATCTGCTGAGTAATCTTACCATATGTCAGGGCGTTAAGTGCCAGGCTCTGGTCGCCCGAAGCCGCAACCCATTTGTCGCTTGGGTGCGCCAGGTCAACTGCATAGCCGTCCGGTATAACCCATCCGGGGATGTCTGTGCCTGTCAGATTGTAAGCCGTTGCTGTCACCGCCGGATCTTCAAATCCGCTGTTGACGATGAGATTTGCATTTACTGTTAATGCAAGTACCATGATTGTTGTTATAATTGTTTTACACATGTCTCAATTCCTTTCCCTGTGATTTGAGTTCTACGCACTCATTCCCGGGAAAGCTGATACAGCCTTCCCGGGGCGAGTGTAATGATTATATATAGCACAATGCTATTTATATTTACTTTTAAAATTTACTTTGTCATATTCGGGGGAAGAGATGCAGGCTGATACGCCGTTTAGATGATATCACGCGAAAGCTGATATCGCATTACACATCTCTTTTATCCCTTCATATTCCACACTTTGTTAAAACGCTTCATAACCCAACAGCTTACACAATTGCAAACTGCCGGTTATCTACCCGATAAACTGCATCGTCATTCGACTGCCGTTTATATATACAGCCCGCCGCCGTTTCGATGCAGATACTTCGAGCATCGTCCGTGTCATGCATAGACTATGCAAACAGCGCTAAGGAGACAAAGACGGATATTGCAAAGGCAGTCATAGACGCTTCGCAAGTCTCTGCTTTATGCGCAGACCTAAAAAGGTCCTTTCACATTTTCCACACACTCACACATATTCTCTTTTCCCTTCATCCAGGGTTACAAACCCCGGAAGACGCACAAACATGGAGATAAACTCCAAACGTTGTTGAAACGTATCTTATACAATCCTCAGTGAATATTGGATATGGCGGCAATCCGTCCAAAAGAACAGCAAGACGCTGGTGGACTGATAGCTCGCTGCGTATTGACACATAGATCGCCCAGATGCGCGAGTGTTTTATATGATTCTTCTGCGGATGAATTAAAGTGCCGGCGCAGCATCGACAGATGCAGCCGAACTTGATTTCAGAGATGAAATGCACAATGGCATTCCATTGATCCTTTTCCCAAAGGTTCTCTCCGCCAAATCACCGGAATCATACAATCTCGATATATCACACTCGATCCGGCAATACTTTTCACCAATATTCAACTTTGGAAAAAAAGAGATACTTTTCATACACTGATGCGATTTAATAAATCTCTTTTTATCACCCTTTTTTATTTCTCTATCTTCACGAGTCATTGTAAGCCATTGAGCAGGACAAAGTCAAGCATAAAACTAAATTATTTTAATTTAATTTCGCAGCTGTCATTTAAGTTGCTGCCTGCTAAGGAGTTTACAATTATCCGTAAAGCAGAGTAAAATCAGGCTCAAAGCCTGGAATTGACTTAATATTAACTTTTCACACAACCCGTTTTTTTTAGCGTTGGTATGCCGTTTCACCCTTGCGGCATACCAACGCATTTATAATTAGTCTTTTATTTTCTTTTACGTGCCAGAAGGCCGCCGACTGCAAGAACAACAAGTGTTGCCGGTTCAGGTATCTGGACAAGATTTACAGCGATATCATCAAGAGCCACACCGCATTCGCCATTATTGAGGCTTTCGAAGATCAGCCAGGTAGATTCCTTTTGAGCTGTGAAGAGCCATATCTCTTCTCTCCAGCCCATATCCTGATAGGTCCTGCCCGCGGCATCAAAATTGAACTGCTTATAGTCGATAAAAGCACCGACAGGCGCATCTGCGATTTTTGTACGCATAAGTTTCATTGTCGGCGGATAGGGTGTCGTCGGGTTTGCGGCAAGCATGAAGGATAATTCATAGGTTGCCCCCGGAACTGTTTGCAGCTCTTGGGCTATTATGCCCGGCGAACTTGCATTCAAATCCAGGCTCTGCTCGCCGGAATAAGCCGGCCACAGCTCGTTGACCAGGTCAACGCTCTGGATAACGACCCATCCGTTAATGTCAAGGCCGGGGCCGTAACGTGTGAATCCGCTTGAATTTCCCGAGGCGTCAGGTGCCTCAAAACCGCCGTTAGTTACCATTGCATTTGCGCATATTGCGCAAGCAAACATCAAGGTTGTTAGTAATTTACACATCTCTTGGTTCCTTTCATCAAAGGTTCTCCTCAATTAAGCCGGATGGCACACTCTGTGCCAGACGCATTTGCCGACCTAATTAAATTTTAAATCACAAGAGTGGGGAAGACAAGAATTGACACGTACACATCTCTATCATTTCACTCACTCTCTCTCTTTTCTCTTCTATCATCACCATAAGCATTGTATCTTTCAGGAGTCCTTTGGGTCAAGTAAAAAAAATAAATTTCTGAAAATACTCAAAACCTAAGTGTGTAAGTTCTTTTTAGAAATGAAGATGAGATTATGTTAATTTCTTTGTTTTATTGCTGTATTCTGTTTGTTTATGTGAATCTGTTTCTCGTTTTCAGTGCGTTTCTGCGCGCAAAAACGTATTAAACAGTATTGCCGCGGCGGGCTTATCTATTCATACAGACCGCAGGGGAGGATACATAGCTTTGAATAAATCCGTTTGCCGGCAAAATAAAGGCTCAAATTTTATGTTTTTTTCTTGAAACTTGTTTTTTTATGTGTAATATTGCCAATCTTTCAGCGTATATCGAATAGATATTTTGTATGTAAACCCTTAAAGCAACTGCTTAGAAGGAGCTTAAATATGTCAAGAGTATGTCATTTTACAGGTAGAAGAACAACTGCAGGCCGCAGCATAGTACGAAGCGGTAAGCCCAAACGCAGGGGCGGTGTTGGTCTCAATATTCGCGGCGTGAGCAGAAGGAAGTTCAAACCGAACATCCAGAAGGTACGCGCTGTCGTTGACGGCAAGGTTACGCGTATCAACGTATCGGCCAAGGCCATAAAGATGGGCCTTGTTGTCAAGCCGCCAAAGAGAAACTGGAAAGCGGCCGAAGCAGCCGAATAAAGTTTTGCAAAACATATAGTTATGTAAATTATAACAGGCGACGGCTGCGCAGGTCTCGCCTGTTTTTTTATTTATACAGAAACAGGACTTGCATGACAGGTAATATTAGTTGATTTTTAACGTAAACCCTGTAAAGAATGCCTGTTATCCGTTTTAGTTCACATAGAGGTTTAAAATGTCATCAAAAATCACAGAACAACAGGTCCGCGACGTGGCACTGCTTTCGCGGCTGAATCTCAGCGAGACGGAGATCCATGATTTCGCCGACCAGCTCAGCTCAATCCTGAGCTACGTTGACAAGCTCAATGAGCTCGATACAGAGGGCATCGAGCCGCTGGCGCATTGTCTGCCGGTCTCGAACGTATTCCGCGCCGATGAGCCGCACCAGCCGCTGGACAGGGAACAGGCCCTGCACAATGCGCCGCACCGAGATGAAGAGTTTTTCCGCGTACCTCCAATACTTGACGATAATTCCGGGGCATAAGCTCCGTTTATTTAAGGATTCAATTTATGTCTGACATACTCAAAATGACCTGTCTCGAGCTGCGGGACGCCATCGCGGCAGGTGAGATAAAATCATCCGACGCCGTTAAGGCGTATTTTGACTGTATTGATGCAGCCGAGCCAAAGATTGATGCGTATCTGAGCACATTCAAAGATACGGCTCTCGAACGGGCTGCTCAGATTGACGATAAAATAGCCGCCGGCAAAAAGCCGGGTCAGCTTGCCGGCGTGCCGGTAGCCGTCAAGGACAACATGACCACCGATTTCGGCAAGACAACCTGCGCTTCAAAGATACTGGCGAATTTTGAGGCTCCATACAACGCCACGGCAGTCCAGAAACTGCTCGATGCCGGCGCGGTAATTCTCGGCAAGCTCAACATGGACGAGTTCGCGATGGGCTCGAGTACCGAAAACTCCGGGATCAAACAGACCCGCAACCCCTGGAACACAGGTTGTGTTCCCGGCGGCAGCAGCGGCGGCTCGGCCGCGGCGGTCGCAGCGCGTATGTGCGCTTCGGCGCTCGGTTCAGATACCGGCGGCTCGATTCGCCAGCCCGCGGCATTCTGCGGAGTTGTCGGCATGAAGCCCACATACGGCCGCGTATCACGTTACGGGCTGGTGGCTTTCGGCTCAAGCCTCGACCAGATCGGCCCGCTGACGCATGATGTCAAAGATGCCGCACTTATGCTAAACGTTATCGCCGGTCATGACAGCCGCGACAGCACCAGTGTCAGCGAAGAGCTCGCGCCGCGGTGCGACTGCCTCGCCGATATCGATAACCCCTTCGAAGGGCTGCGGATAGCCGTTGTACCAGAGTATAACGACAGCGCCGAAGCCCAGACCGCCGCGGCAATCCGCAGGGCAATAGAGCAGTACCGCTCGCTCGGCGCCGAGATAGTGGAAATCCAGATGCCCCATGCCGACTATGCCATCGCGGCGTATTATCTTATCGCAACCGCCGAGGCATCCAGCAACCTTGCCCGCTTCGACGGCGTGCGCTACGGACACCGCAGCGAAAACGTAAAGAGCTATATCGACGTGTACAACATGAGCCGCGAGGAGGGCTTCGGCCAGGAGGTCAAGCGCCGGATAATGCTCGGAACTTACGCCCTCTCAAGCGGTTACTACGACGCGTATTATCTCAAGGCGCTCAAGGTGCGAAACCTTATCCGCAGGGATTACCAGGCGGCATTCGAAAGGGCGGACGCTCTGCTGATGCCGGTATCGCCGACGACGGCGTTTAAAATCGGCGAAAAGACAGACGACCCGCTGCAGATGTACCTGGCGGATATCTACACAATCTCGCTGAACCTCGCCGGAGTTCCCGGAATCAGCATCCCCTGCGGCATGGATTCAAACGGTATGCCCATAGGTATGCAGCTGGCAGCCCCGGCGTTCCAGGAACAAAAACTACTGCGCATCGCCAGAATGTACGAGACCGCCTCCGGAATTACAAACCTCTCGCCGGGGGAGAATTAAGAATTAAGAATTAGGAATACTAATCCAGTAAATCCTGTAATCCTGTCAAAGAAGTTAATTAGGAATTAAAACAGCAAGTGGACATGATTAACGGGATTGTATAAGGGCGTAGAATGGATAGAGCCCGGCAGGGCAGAGATGGAATAGAATAATGCCTGAGAAAGATTTAATCACAAAGCAGAGTCAAAATATTATAATTTACACCAGCCCCGACGGCAAAGCATCGGTTGCCCTTTACGCCAAAGACGGCACCGTCTGGATGAATCAGAAGCAAATCGCAGAACTTTTTGCCACATCTGTACCCAATGTCAGTATGCATATATCTAACATATTTAAAAAGCTGGAATTAGACGAAAATTCAGTTATTAAGGATTACTTAACAACTGCCGACGACGGCATCAGGCATCAGAGCCGCGACAGTAATGGAGCGGTTAGGTTGGACGCAGAATTAGGCATCAGGCAATAGGCAGTCTGCGGCATTTTATCTGGAGTGCGCGCGACAACGAGCGAAGCGAGGCGGCGCCGCTTTTTGGTACGTCTTAGCGGTATTTTATAGTTGCAGCGGCGTAAAGTAGGGCAGGCATCCCTGCCTGCCATTGTGTAACGTTCTTAATAATAAAACGTTACGTTTCGCATCAGCCTTTAAAAGCGGTGCCGCGCCGGCGATTGCCGCCGCTCCAAAAAAAATCACACACTTATCGCTGTTTTTTTCTCGCTTGTTATTGAAAAATATTTAAATCACTGTAAAATTTAACTTTAAGTTGTTTTTGACAGGATTACAGTATTAACAGGATTATGTAAGGGCGTATAATCTCAATGCGGCGAGAAGAAAAGTGATATGCTAAAACTCATTGTGTAGAAAAACAGAAATGTACTTGATATTTTGTCACTTATTATGTTGCTTGAAAGAGGATTGATCATATAATGTCGTACGTTGAATCCAGTTAACACATTTATTTAGTAAAGGCATCTCATTAAAGAGAAGTCAGATTTGCTTATATGGTCAAGATCAAAGATAAACCCGCGGTAGAACGTCCAAGAGAAAGACTCCTCAAGAAAGGGCCGGATGCTCTCTCCAAGAGTGATCTTTTAGCTGTACTCTTAGGAAGTGGAATTAAAGGGAAGAATGTTCAGCAATTATCACAACATATTATAAGAAAATTCGGAGATAATTTCCTAAATATCACTGCTGCCGATTTACAGGCTATATCAGGCATTGGACAAGCAAAGGCCTTACAGATAGTCGCTGCGATATCATTGGTAAAGAGGTTTTTTAAGCCCTGCGAAGATGAAATTCAAATCATCAACAGCCAAGATGTATTAAATGTGACAAGTGAATTTAGGAATAAAAAGAAAGAGCATTTGATAAGCTTGTACCTGAATGCGAGAAATGGGCTTATTAAAAAGGAAACTATTAGTGTAGGGATCCTTGACAAGACCTTGTTACATCCGAGAGAAATATTTAGTCCTGCAATAGAATCCAATGCCGCGAGCCTTATTCTTGTCCATAATCATCCCACAGGTGATTACGCGCCAAGCGAAAGAGACAACGTAATTATAAAAAAACTGATAGAAGCCGGGCAAATTATGGGCATACCAGTGATTGACTTTGTAATAATTTCATCAAAGGGTTGCTTTAGTTTTTTTAACAGTTCTAATAAGGTAAAGACGCTTGATTATATCGCAGAGGGGGAACTGAGGACATTATGGGATCTATTGGAAGAAGACAAAATTTCATACACAAAGAGTTTCACAGTTGCAAGTCATCACCACTTTAAGTCAGAAGAACCCCCAGATGGACACTTTAGCCTCCAAAATAGGCGTTATTTAGGGAATAAGTACAGATTATTAGGTTTTATCGAGGATATAATAGCCGAGAAATGCGGACCAGTAGAAACCTTTTGTGATATTTTTGCGGGTACTGGCGTGGTTGGCGAAAGATTCAACGATAGAGAAATAGCAATTATATCAAACGATTTATTGTACTCAAACTATATCTGTTTGCATGCATTTTTAGGAGTTTGTTCAGATGTGTATATAGATGTTCAGAACAAAATTGAGTTATTAAACAATATTGAACCAAAAGAAGAAAATTATTTTTCTGAAAATTTTGGAGGCACATATTTTTCAAATGAAAATGCCAGAAAAATTGGCGCTATCAGGGAGCATATTGAAGTAATCTCATCTGATTCTGATGAGAAGAACATACTTCTCTGCTCTTTACTGTACGCTGCAGATAAGGTAGCGAATACAGTTGGTCATTACGATGCTTTCAGAAAAAAATTGGACATGTTGAAGCCTATAAGATTACAAATCCCTCATATTCAATACTGGAATAACCAGAACAACGAAGTATATAACGAGGATGCCAACGAACTTATAAAAAAAATATACTGTGACGTATTATACTTGGACCCTCCTTATAATTCTCGGCAGTATTCGGATGCTTATCACCTATTAGAAAATTTAGCAGAGTGGTCTATGCCGGCCGTCACTGGTTTAGCGAGAAAAATGGATCGTAAGCATATCAAAAGCGATTATTGTCAAAAAAATGCAACTTCTGCATTTGCAAACCTGATTTATAATGCCAAATGTAAACATATCTTACTCTCCTACAATAACACAGGTGAGACTAAAGACGGTCGGTCTAATGCCCGAATAGATGATAAAGACATAATGCAGATCTTAAGTGAAAGAGGCTCTGTCGAAGTGTTTGAGAAAGATTATAAGGCTTTCACAGCGGGCAAAAGTAACGATGAAAACAATGCAGAGCGAATTTTTTATTGCAAAATAAGGGGTTAATATGAGAAAACCATGGTCAATTACTACCACTCTTAGAAATCCAAACCGGCTAAAAGATTTTTTAATGGTTTTGCATGAATTAAACGGATTAGAATGGTCAAAAGAAAACCAGATAAAGTATCAGATTCTTTTGATTAAGAATAGAATTTACGGTTACGGCAGTCCCCAATTCTATTCTGACCTGCCAAGCGAATTAGTGGATTTGATAAATGATTTGTCCAAAGATATCTCATTTGAGAAAGCAAAAGATATCTTTCATTTGAAGCAATACAAAGATCCAGATATGCGGGGCAGACAGTCAATAAATCCTTTAAAGAAATTTGGTTTTGTTTCTATAATAAACGGGATATTAAATATAACTGAATTAGGAAAACTTTTTCTTTATGAAGAATCAGACCCTAGTGAAGTTTTTCTGAAAAGTTTTTTAAAGTGGCAGATCCCCAGCCCTGGCAGTAGAGATTACAGTTTTAATCAGGGCTATGACGTAAAGCCATTTCTAGCAACTTTGCATTTAATAAATCGTGTTAATGAAAAAGAAACTGATAAAGGTGGAAAACCAAAGGGGCTCAGCAGAAAGGAATTTTCTTTATTCGTTCCAACTTTAGTAAACCACGCAGACATTGAAGAATATGCTGAAAAAATAAGCTCTCTGAGGTCGCTAATGAATAGACTCTCTAAAGATGAACAAAAAGAAAATTTTGAGAATTATAAAAGAAAATTCATTGGTGAATTTCTGAACACCTCAGACGAATCCAATATATCCAGGGTAGTTAATAATCTTGACGATTATAGTGATAATGCTATTAGGTATTTTAGATTGACCGGCTATATTCACATTAGGGGCAATGGGTACTATGTTGATTTAGAGCCGCGCAGATCCGTGGAAATCGAATCATTGCTTGGGGCTGACAATGCGGCGGCATTTCGCTTTGAGGATACAGAAGAATATATCGGATTTATGTCAGACATTTCTCTGCCTAAGTTGCCGTGGGAGACAAGGGAAAAACACTTAAAAATAGTTAGTGTTTTGTCTGATGAGATTGTAAAACTAGAAAATGATTTAAATCAACCAAACATAGCCATAAAACAACTTTCTAAAATGTCAGATGCTAATCTAAAGGAATATATAGCATATCTTAGAAAATATCGCCGAGAGCTGCAAGGTCAAAAAATTTATCAGGAATCGCAAAAAGTTGAGGTCATAAAGTCTTATATAAATTCATTCTCTAATATTTACGAGATGGACAATCGTGCATTATTATTAGAAAAATTTTCAGCACTAAGTCTGAACGCATTAAATGATGCCATAAAGATTCTTCCTAATTACCCCGTGGGCGATGACAATGAACCTACAAATACTGCACCGGGGAACATGCCTGATATTGAGTGCTTTTATGAGAGTTTTAACTCAATATGCGAAGTTACTATGCTTAGAAATCGTGACCAATGGTTTAATGAGGGGCAGCCTGTTATGAGACATTTAAGGGATTTCGAAGACAAGTACCCTGATAAAAAGGCTTATTGTCTTTTCATAGCTCCAGTAATTCATAGGGATACAAGAAATACCTTTTGGACTGCTGCTAAATATGAATACGAAGGGCGAAAGCAGAAAATAATACCATTATCTTTTGCAGATTTCATTGAAATATTAAATGTTCTACTGGGTTTAAAATTGAAAAACTCTTCTATGGCTCATACAAGTCTTGTGGAGCTATTTGAAGATATTTTAGATTTCGTTAAGACGGGCAATGATTCCGGAGCTTGGATAAATAATATCCCGACAAAAATTCAAAATTGGAAAACGAGGCTATTGGCAGGCTGATGAAAACAAATACATTATATCATGGAGACTGCGTCATTATTTTAAATCAGGAAGTCGATCCCTCGAGTGTAGATTTGATATTTGCTGATCCTCCTTATAATTTGTCTGGTAATGGTTTAAGTTGGAAGGGTAATAAAACCGGAGGGGACTGGTACATGGTGAATGAGAGTTGGGACAAGATGTCTGAACCGGAATATATGTCATTTACCAGAGATTGGATATCTGCTTGTGACAGGGTATTGAAAGACACAGGATCTATATTTGTAGCTTGTAGTTACCATAATATCAGTGAAGTAATGATAGTGCTTAAGCAGTTAGAATACAAAATAAATAACATAATAACCTGGTACAAAACCAATTCTATGCCAAATATGACAAAGCGTGTTTTTACTCATTCAACAGAATTTGTCGTTTGGGCAGCCAAGGGTAGTGGGTGGACTTTTAATTACGATAAGTTGAAAGAGATTAACCCAAACAAACAAAAAAATGGACACTCTAAACAAATGCGAGATCTTTGGGAAATGCCCTTGGTGCAAGGAAAGGAGCGTATCAGAGGCAAAGATGGGAGGGCTGTACATCCCACTCAAAAACCAGAAGAAATGCTAAAGAGAATCATTCTTGGGTGTTCTAAAGAAAAAGATTTAATACTTGATCCCTTTTTAGGTAGTGGAACAACAACCTATGTTGCAGGTGTTTATGGCCGCAAGTGGATAGGAATAGAGAAAGATGCTGATTATATCAAAGTTGCTCAAAATAGGATGAATAGTATATCACAGTATTCAGATTAGTAGTAGTTGATGCAGTAACTAGAGTAAACACTGGAATAAGACGGATTGAGCAGCAGACAGGAACCCGCTCGTAACTGATGCCAATAAGGTTACAAAAATCCAGTAAATCCAGTAATCCTGTCAAAAAAATATTATTCTGGGGTTGAGGTTTGCACGCTAAAGCGTGTACTCTTTCGGTGTTAGTAAGAGTTCAAGCTTCAGCTTGTTTGAAATATAGATAGCGTATAAGCACGCTAAAGCGTGTACTCTTGCGGAGTTAATTAGGAATTAAGAATTAGGAATTGGGAAGAAATAATCTGCGAACATCTGCGTAATCTGCGGATTGGAAAACGACGATAACAATGCTTTTAGACAACATAACATGGTTTGAAGAGGTCGGCTCGACTAACAGCGTGCTTGCAGATATGGTTCGTCGGGGCGGCGTTGCCAACGGCTCTGTGGTAGCCGCCGGTTACCAGAGCGGGGGCCGCGGCAGGCACAGCCGCCAATGGCTCACACAACCCGGGGTAAACCTGACGTTTTCGGTTTATCTGCGGTACGATATCCCGCCGGCGGAGTTTGCCCCTGTAACGCTTGTATCTGCCCTGGCGGTGGGCAGATATCTTCGCGGGCGGGGGATAGACGCCCGTCTCAAATGGCCCAACGACGTGCTAGTCTCCGGCAGGAAGATATGCGGGATACTCGCCGAGACTGTGGATTCGGGCGCTGACTTCTGCTCGGGCGTTGTCGGCATAGGTCTCAACGTCAATATGGCCGCCGCGGACGCCGCGAAAATCGACAAGCCCGCAACGTCTATGCTTATCGAGGCCGGCTCGCAATTTGCCCTGCATACAGTGCTTACGGAGGTTTTAGAGGAGCTTGAGTCGCAGCTTAGCCGCCGGCAGTGCGGCGGGTTCGCCCCGATAGCCCGCGACTGGGAGGCGATGTGCTGCCATCTGGGCAGGCCTGTAACGGTCGCCGGCGATGCGGACGATAAAACCTCAAAGACGTTAGAGGGGGTTTTTGCCGGTCTTGGAGACGGCGGCGAGCTGTTGCTGCGGGACTCGCGGGGCGAGGTAAGGGCAATTATGAGCGGCGATGTGGTTATTCACTGAGATATTCGTGTGCGGCGTTTATTATTGGCACAAAAAAATGCCGCACGCCTATAAAATTCAGAGTTTGATATAAGGCTTGCATTTATCTCTCTTTTACGCATAATAAAGGTAACTACGGCAGCGTATAGATATGTTTCGTGCTGCTTTGATATGATTTTAATTTATTTATTTAGATATACTTAGAAATGACGGTGACCTATTAGAAATTTACCTGCTCTCAGGATTGGCGATCTGACGATCGACCCTCCTATAATCCAGGGCGGAATGGGTGTAAGGGTTTCCAAGGCCAACCTCGCGGCAGCTGTTGCCAACGAGGGCTGCGCCGGGATAATCGCCAGTGTTGGACTTGGCGGCTACGAACATTCTACAGGAAACGGGGTTGATCTCTCAAAGATGACATGTTCTGCTCTGCGTGAAGAGATCCGAAAGGCCCGCAGAATGAGCGATGGGGTAATCGGCGTAAACGCGATGGTCGCCCTGTCGGACTATGAATCACTGGTTCGTGTCAGCGCGGAAGAAAACGTGGATATGGTCATATCCGGTGCCGGTCTGCCGCTCCATCTGCCGGAGTTTACCGCCGGCACAAACGTAAAGCTGGTTCCGATCGTCTCCTCAGCGCGTTCTCTCAAGATAATATGCAAAAAATGGATGAAGGATTTCAACCGCTATCCCGATGCTGTTGTTGTAGAGGGTGTCAAGGCCGGCGGGCATCTTGGCTACAGCCTTGAGCAGATACAGCAGAACAGCCCGACACTGGAAGAGATACTGGCAGATGTGCTTGAATTTACGAGGAGTCTGCCCGTCCCGATGCCGGTTATAGCCGCGGGGGGAATCTTTGACGGCAAAGACATCGCGCATTTCCTGGAGCTGGGTGCCTCCGGCGTTCAGATGGCTACGCGGTTTGTCTGCACTGAGGAATGCGATGCCGATATACGGTTCAAAGAGTCCTACATCAACGCCGGCCCCGACGACATAACGATTATAAAATCTCCGGTCGGTCTGCCGGGAAGAGTGATAAAAAATGCGTTTGTTGAAAAGGTGAAAACCGGATACCGTGTTCCGTTCCGGTGTAAATATCACTGTCTGCGCACGTGCGATCCATCGACGGCGCCGTACTGTATCGCCGAGGTTCTGGCTAAGGCTTCGGACGGCGATATGGAAAATTCCTTCGCGTTTGCCGGCAGCAACGCCTGGCGATGCACCGAGATTGTTACGGTAAAACAGCTGGTTGCGGATATCATCAGTGAATATAATTCGGCTGCTGACAGCCGATAGCTGAGCGAGAGCTTCACGCATGCAAGCTCTAAGCGGTGTTAATTCTGTCTGAAAATCAGTTCAAGCAATTAAGGAAATTTACTGCCATTCTGGCGTAAATTTGGCCTATTGCGGGCATAAATAAAATTCTATTGAGTTTTATTATTGCTGTAACGCCATTTTAGATAGAGCCTTATCTCAATATGTGCGGTTCTGGCACGCTATTTGCACAATATACCTGCGAGAACCAACACATCAATTATGTTTTGAGATAAGGTAATAAAATGAAATTTGACAAATTCACAATAAAAGTTCAGGAAGCATTGGCAACCGCTCAGCAGACGGCTATGTCCCGTTCCAACACGACACTTACGCCGCTGCATCTGCTGTATGCGGTTCTAAACGATAACGACAGTATCGCCGTTGATATCGTCAAACGCTCCGGCTCTAATCTTGAGCGGCTGCGTAAGATGGTTGATTCGGAGCTGGATAAACTCCCGACCGGCTCCGGCGGGCAGATAATGCCGGATCCGGCGTTCAATCAGGTTGTGCTCGACGCTCAAAACCGCGCCGACAAGATGGGTGATGAGTACCTCAGCGTTGAGCATCTCTTTATTTCGCTGGCATCTGTAAAAAGCAGCGCCAAGGACGTGCTGGATATCAACTCGATAAATCCCGATCTGATACTTGCCACGCTGAAGCAAATCCGCGGCAACCGCAAGGTGACCGATGACAGCCCCGAATCCAGCATGAACGCGCTGGAGAAATACGGGATTGACCTGATCAACCTTGCCCGCAGGGGTAAACTTGACCCGGTAATCGGCCGCGATGAGGAGATCCGCCGCTGTATGCAGGTTCTCAGCCGCCGCACCAAGAACAATCCCGTTCTGATCGGCGAGCCGGGCGTGGGTAAAACCGCCATTGTAGAGGGGCTGGCGCAGCGTATTGTTGCCGGCGACGTTCCCAGCGGATTGAAGGATAAACGCGTAATAGCACTGGATATGGGTTCTCTGATAGCCGGCACAAAATTCCGCGGCGAGTTCGAGAACCGTTTTAAGGCGGTACTCAAAGAGGTAATCGACAGCGGCGGGCAGATTGTGCTCTTTATCGATGAGCTGCATACTATCGTAGGTGCGGGCAAGGCCGAGGGTGCCGTTGACGCGGGCAACCTGCTCAAGCCAAGCCTGGCTCGCGGGGAGCTGCGGTGCATTGGCGCCACTACTATCGACGAGTACAGGAAATACATAGAAAAAGACGCGGCACTTGAGCGGCGTTTCCAGCCTATAACGATTGATCAGCCCGGCATCGAGGAGACAATCGCGATCCTCCGCGGGCTCAAGGAAAAATACGACACCCATCACGGCGTGCGTATCAGCGATTCTGCGCTTGTCGCGGCGGCAACACTTTCTGACAGGTATATCTCTGACCGTTTTCAGCCGGATAAGGCTATTGACCTGATTGACGAGGCCGCTTCACGCCTTCGTATCGAAAACGATTCTATGCCCTCCGAGCTCGACGCTTTGCGGCGTAAGATTATGCAGCTCCAGATTGAGCGTGAGGCACTTAAAAAAGAAACAGACGATGCCAGCCGAAAACAGCTTGAGAATACTTTAAAACAGCTTGAGAAGCTGGAAAAAGAAAACGATAAAATGACCGGCCAGTGGGAAAATGAAAAATCCCGTATCGGTAATGTCAAAGAGATAAAAGAGAAAATATCCGAGGCGCATAATGAGCTGGAAGAGGCGCAGAGGTCCGGTCAGCTTGAAACCGCCGCGAGAATCAAGTACGGCACACTCCACGAGCTTGAGGAAGAGCTCAAAAAAGCCGAGAAAATGCTCACCGAAGGCGGCGATATGCAGATGGTTCACAACGAGGTTACCGCCGAGCTGGTGGCCGAGGTTGTCTCCAAATGGACAAACATACCGGTTTCCAGGCTGCTCAGCGCGGAACGCGAAAAACTCGTGCATATGGAAGATTACCTTTCAAAGAAGGTCATTGGCCAGAACGAGGCGGTTATCGCCCTTTCCAACGCAGTGCGGAGAAACCGAGCCGGCCTTAGCGATCCTAACAGGCCGATAGGCGTATTCCTGTTTCTCGGGCCGACCGGCGTGGGCAAGACCGAGCTTTCAAAGGCACTGGCGGAGTTTCTCTTTAACGATCCAAACGCCATGGTGCGTATCGATATGAGTGAATTCATGGAGCAGCACTCTGTTGCCCGTCTTATCGGCTCGCCTCCGGGGTATGTCGGCTATGAAGAGGGCGGCAGGCTCACCGAGGCGATCCGGAGAAAACCGTATTCGGTTGTTCTGCTCGATGAGGTTGAAAAAGCGCACCGCGACGTGTTTAATGTCATGCTGCAGGTCTTCGATGACGGCAGGCTCACAGACGGCAAGGGCAGGACGGTTGATTTCCGCAATACCGTTATCATAATGACCAGCAACCTCGCCGGCGAAGAGATACGCAAGTTCACCGACGACGAAGGCGCAGACTGGGAGATCGAGGCTCACGTAAAGGATATTCTGAGCAGATTCTTCCGGCCGGAGTTTCTCAACCGCGTTGACGAATCAATCGTGTTCAAGGTACTCACGCGTGAGAATCTGCATAAGATTGTTGATATACAGCTTGCTTATCTTGCAGAGAGGGTTAAATCCCGCGGCATGAAAATCCGTTTTACCGACAGTGCCCGGGACAAGATACTTGATGAGGGCTACGACCCGGTATTTGGAGCAAGGCCGCTCAAGAGGGCAATCCAGAACCGCATTGAGAATCCCCTTGCAGCCGAGATGCTGGCAGGGAAATTCTCAGAGGGAGATTCAATCTTGTGCGATGCGAAAGCACATTCGTTTGTGTTCACCAAAGACGTTGAAACAGAATAACAGCTTGTTGTAAAGATGTCCCGATATGCATCGGGGCTTGCGTCTTTCTGTGCGTTAGATAACCCTGTGAGACGTATGCAATACGTCTCTACCGTGGGGTTTAGAGGTTTGGCGTTTCGTCCTCTTCGCTAAGAGGGTTTGCCTGGAGGCTGGATGCTTCCACTGCGGGGTTTGTCTCGTCAAAATATCCGTATTTTGTCTTTGCTTCCTCCCGTATGTATTCCATGATTGCCGGATAGTGTGTAAACGGATTTATTTTTTTGATTTCTTTATCGGTGCTGACGATTTCTAATATTTTTGTGCTTTCCCATTCACGCGGCGTTATAGACAGCTTAAAGGAAAAGCCGTATTCCGAGAGGTCGGGTCTGATCGGTGCCGGATAAGAAACAGGCTCTGCCCCCTGACATTCTTCAAGACCCGGGACAAGTGTCGCTGTAATTGTTCCGTCTTCGAGGCCGATATTGAAATTGCGTTGTTTAAGATCCACAGAATACGGGGCTGCTCCGGTAAACCACTGCGGACGTACTATCTTGCTGGCCTTGGTGGCTACTGTTACGGGCTGGATGCCCAGATATTCCATTTCTTCGTCAAAGACCTTTGTGAATGCCTGATCCCAGGTGTTTTCGCTGTCTTCAAGCGCCCTGTACGCCAAAATTACACCCAGATTGTTGCAGAATGTGTCTTCCCAGGAAAACGCCGAGGGAAATTCAGTGTAGATGCCGAGGCATTTGAATCCAAACCAAGTGAGAATCTCGTGCCAGGTGTTTATGTTGTGGGTGAGATAGCCGCCAAGTTTGTATGAGATTTCTTTGGCCGTTTTTTTACGCTGTTCTTCACTGAGCCGGTTCCAACCGTCGGGGTAAGAAAATGTAACAGTGCTGATAGATCTGTCTGCGCTGAACTTATAATCAAAACCCTCTTTGGTTTTCATAAGTGTATCGTATGTCTTAGCTATAAGGTAAGCTGTCCAGTCGGCACCGATCCTTACGTGTGCGGTATCGATGTGTCCGGCGCGGCAGGTATAGGCAAGGCCGTTCTTTTCGTCAAACCTGTAAAAATAACCGTGATTTCCGAAGTTTTCACCAAGGAAATTCGTCGTAATCATAAAACTGGGATAGCAGCCAAGCCGCATTCGCGGTTTTTGTGCCGCACCGTGAGCGTAATATTCGCTTGCGGGGCATTTGGGGGCGGTTCCGCAGCCGCTGAAAGTTACTGCCGCTATAATAAAAAGCAGTTTTAGAGTTTTTTTTATTTTAGATGATTTAATGTTATTTATCGGTGCGTCTTGCATGTTTTTTTTTGTCTCAATCAATATCTCGCAGAAGAATAATGATAATTTTATTCTGTCATTTTATCAGTTTAAAAATTCACTGTCAAGCTATAAGTTATTGTATGACATGGTTTAAACCCCGTTGACGTGATAGAGCAGTGACATTTAAGGTGATTCTTCCTGCTTGTGTAAGTGTTTGTCAGTAAAGCAAATAGAGATAATATGGGTTCAGATGCCGTTATGTATTGAATGTCTTGATTTTGCGGCTGAAATTTAGTATCATTACAGTCTGTTTTAATAAAGGAAATTTATGAAGGCAAAATCGTTACAAGTTGTTCTTTTGTTTTTTGTGCTGCTTGTCTTTGCATTAGCAGGCATTTTTGTATTTGCATTTTTTAAGAATCATCCCGAATCAATCGAAAAGCCGGTTTTCTATCCAGACACCGAAAGCCGCTGGCCGATGTTTCACGGTTTGGCGGCTCTTACCGGCATTGGAGAGGGCAGAATCGCTGAAACGCCCGTTCTCAGGTGGAAATTTCGGACGGGTGACGAAGTAAAGGCCCCGCCGGTTGTAGATTCGGGGATGGTGTTTGCCGGCTCGCTGGATGGTTACTTTTACGCGGTTGATCTTTTTGCCGGCAGAGAAAAATGGAGTTTCCAGAGCCGTGATCAGATCGAAGGCGCTGCCTGCATAGTCGGCGATACTGTGTTTTTTGGCTCAGCGGACAGCTTTCTGTATGCACTTGAGAAGGCAAGCGGCGAGTTAAAATGGAAATTCGAGACCGGCGGCAAGATCCTCGGCTCTGTCAATACCGCTGTTTTATCCTCCGGCAGGATATGCGTAATCTTCGGCAGCTACGACAATGTGTTATATTGTCTTGACGCAGTAACAGGCGATGAAGTATGGAGATATGAAACCAGCAGCTACGTAAACAGCACCCCCGCAATTTCCGATGGGCTGGCGGTTTTCGGCGGCTGTGACGGTATGCTGCACATGGTTTCGGTAGAAGACGGCTCAGAGGTTAAAACCGTAGATGCCGGCGCTTATGTCGCCGGTTCCGCGGCAATAGAGGCCGGCAGGGTTTACACAGGCAACTATAACAACTCGTTTTTCTGCGCGGATATCGAGACCGGAGATATGCTTTGGGAGTACACCGGCAGCGAAGAGCCGTATTTTTC
Source organism: Limihaloglobus sulfuriphilus (assembly GCF_001999965.1). Lineage (GTDB taxonomy): Bacteria > Planctomycetota > Phycisphaerae > Sedimentisphaerales > Sedimentisphaeraceae > Limihaloglobus > Limihaloglobus sulfuriphilus. The sequence continues at coordinate 128,252 of NZ_CP019646.1, forward strand.
CTCGCCGGCAGTGATTCAGGGCAAGGCGATCATCGGCGGCAGAGACGGAAATCTGCACTGCATAAATGCCGAGAACGGAAACGTTATCTGGAAATTTGCCGCACTTGACGATATAGACTCCTCACCCGCAATTACTGATTCCAAAGTCGTTTTTGGCAGTGAAGACGGCAGGCTGTATGTTGTTGATATGGATACCGGCTTAGAGGTCTGGTCGTTCGAGACAGGCAAGCCGCTGACGTCATCCCCTGCCATTGCCGGGGGCATGATTATTATCGGCTGCGGTGATGGGAGCATTTACGCTTTCGACGGAGCTGTGCAATGACGGGGGAACGTATCAAAATTGCGCAGATTGTGCCCGGGGTTGCCCGCAGCACATACTGTGAGAACTGTCTCAGGGACGCGGCGCTGTTCAGGGAGTTTCTCCGCGCCGGCCACGAAGCGTATATTGTGCCGCTGTATCTGCCCTTTGAACCGGACGGGCAGAGACCGGCTAAGGATATGCCGATGTTTTTCGGCGGTATCAATGTTTACCTACAGCAGAAACTCGGGCTTTTCCGCAAGACTCCGCGATGGTTTGACCGGTTCTTTGACAACCCCAGGATTCTTTCATGGCTTGCCCGCAGGAGCAGCATGGTAAACGCCCGTTTTCTCGGCAAAACCACAGTCTCAATGCTCAAGGGGCAAAACGGCCGCCAGGCCAAAGAAGCCCTTCGCCTGGCGCAGTGGCTTGCCCTGCCGCAAAACCGGCCCGATGTTGTAGTTCTGTCAAACGCTCTGCTTGCCGGTCTGGTCGGTGTTCTAAAAGACACTCTCGGCTGTGCCGTTGTGTGTCTGCTTCAGGATGAGGATAAGTTTCTCGACAGCCTGCCCATGCCTTACAGTGAAGAGTCCTGGGATATTCTGAGAGAGATTCTCCGCGGCGTGGATATGTTCGCTGCTCCGAGCAGTTATTATAAGCAGGTTATGCAAAGCCGCCTTGATATCAATGCTGATAAAATCGCTGTTGTTCCCGGCGGCTTAGACCCGCAGGATTACTCGCCGGCACAGGGAAAACCTCAAACGCCCGTGATCGGCTTTCTCTCGCGAATGAGCCGGAGTATGGGAGTTGAAACACTCGTGGATGCTTTTGAGCATATCCGCCGCAGACACGGTTTGAGCGGCATCAAACTGCATATTGCCGGTGTGAAGCAGAAAGAGGATTATGAGTTTATGCAGGCGGTCGGCCGCAGGATCCAGGCGGCAGGTCTTGGTGGTGTGGTGGAGATAATCGAGAACCCGGAGCATGAGTCCAAGCTGGATTTTCTGAGGGGGCTTTCGGTGATGTGTGTTCCCGCCGCACAGCCGCCGGCTTATGGTTTTTATGTGATAGAATCACTCGCCTGCGGCGTGCCGGCAGTCGTGCCGGATATCGGCGGCCTGCCCGAGCTGATAGAGCAGACCGGCGGCGGCAGCGTTTATGACCACACGGATCCGGCTGCTCTGGAAAAAGAGCTGATAAGCCTTTTTAACGATCCAAAACGGTTAGAAGAATGCGGCAGGCGGGGGCGGGAAGCCGTTTTACAGGAATTCAATATAGAAAAAACCGCCGCACAGATGTTATCTGTATTTAAGGCGGCGATAGAGAACAGCTCTGGAGGCGAGAATGCTTGAGTTGAAAGATGTATGTAAAGAATTCGCATCGTCGGAGGGCAGCGTTGTAAAAGTGCTCGATGGTATAAGTCTCAAAGCCTCGGCAGGTGATTCGATATCAATCGTAGGCCCCTCAGGCAGCGGCAAGAGCACTCTGCTCAACATTATAGGAGCCCTTGACAAGCCCACCTCCGGCAGTGTCAAACTCGACGGGACGGATTTTTCCAAAGCAGGCGATAAACAGCTTGCCCAGATCAGGAACCGCCGGATTGGCTTTGTATTTCAGATGCACCACCTGCTGCCTCAGTGCAGCTTAATCGAAAACGTTCTGCTGCCGGCGCTTGCCGGCGGCGGCAAACCCGAGGGCGGTGTACATGACAGGGCCGTGGAGCTTTTGGAGAAGGTAGGCCTCAAAGACAAGATAAACAGCCTGCCCCGGCAGGTATCTGCCGGCCAGAGACAGCGGGCGGCGATTGTCAGGGCGCTGATCAACAGTCCGGCTCTGCTGCTGGCTGATGAGCCGACCGGCGCACTCGATGCGGTTATCGCACGTGAGACGGCAAAGCTGCTGCTTGAACTCAACCGCACAGAGCGCACAGCGCTTGTGGTTGTTACCCATTCGCAGGAATTAGCCGGGCAGATGGCCAGGAAGATGACCCTTTCCAGCGGTAAACTTAAGGCCGATACGGAATAATCGAATTCTGGCAGATGACTGATTTAAACCAATTTCAACGGTGATGACAGATGACTAAGAAATCTTTGATTTTTAAAAGTATTGCCTACTACTGGAAGGGCTCGCTTGGAGTTGTCGCTGCTTCTATGGTGGCCTCAGCGGTTATCGTCGGGGCCCTGGCGGTTGGCGATTCTGTCCGCAGCAGTCTAAGAGGGATGGTCGATTCACGAATAGGCATCGCCGATATAGCGGTTGTTTCGCAGGATAACTTTTTCACAGGGAACCTCTCGGGTAAAATGGCAAAGGGGCTCGATGCCGATACCGCCGCGATAATCCAGATTTCCGGAATTGCTTCCAATGACGCTGCCGGCAGGCGCGCGAACCGTATCAATGTTTACGGCGTTGACCAGCGGTTTTACAACGCGACGGGCTGTGTGAACCCATTTAGAAAATCTGATGAAAATGCTGTCATTTTAAATAAATCCCTGGCTCAGAAAATAAATGCCTCTGCCGGTGATGAGATACTCCTGCGTTTTGCCAGGCCATCGGCTATGTCGCGTGATATTGCACTTACTCCGGCAAGCGATATGACCGTAGGTTTTCGCCTGCGGGTGGCACGAATCGCCGATAACAACAATTGCGGCGATTTCAGCCTAAAGGCCGACCACATACCGCCTTTGAATGCGTTTGTGCCTCTGGAATGGCTTGGCCAAAGCATTGAGACTCCCGGCAAGGCGAATCTGATGCTCATTTCTGCCGGCGCGGATAGCAGTATTGAACAGGAAAAAGCTGAAAATGTTCTGGCTGATTCGCTCACTCTGGCGGATATGGGCCTTGAAATCAGCGAAGTTAATGACGGTGCTTTTTATGAGCTGCGAAGCAGCAGCGTGTTTATCCGTGATGATATTTCAGCCGCTGCTCTTTCTGTTGGCAGCGGGGCACAGGGGCTGCTGAGCTACTTTGTAAACAGCATACGCCGCGGCGACAAGGAGGTGCCGTATTCGTTCGTTGCAGGGTGCGACAGCCTTATGCCCGATGACGCGGAGATGAATGACATTGTTATAAACCGCTGGCTAGCCGAGGATATATCGGCTGAAAAAGGTGGCGAGATTGAAATTGATTACTACACACTCGGCCGCGGCAGGGAGCTTGTTGAAACCACCTCTGCATTTAACGTCGCTGATGTGATAGAGATAGAAGGCATGGCGGCAGACCGATCGCTTATGCCGGATTTTCCAGGTCTTGCCGATGCCGAAAACTGCCGCGAATGGGAGCCGGGGATAGATATTGACCTCGAGAGGATACGTGATAAGGACGAGCGGTACTGGGACGAATACAAAGGCACGCCAAAGGCATTTGTCAGCCTGCGTGCGGCAGAGGTTATGTGGGGCAACAGGTACGGCAATCTCACCGCGGTTCGCTGGCCGGCAGAGTCCAACGGCCTTGAGGATATAGCCGCTGCACTGAGAGGCAGTATCGCCGGCAATTCCGGCATACAGACCATTGCCATACGCCAAATGAGCCTCAAAGCAATCGAAGAGGGTACGGATTTCGGGCCGCTGTTTATCGGCTTCAGTATGTTTATAATAGCCTCGGCAATCGTGATGCTGGCACTGGTGTTTGTGCTTGGAGTTGAAAAACGTATTTCCCAAAGCGGCCTGCTCTCGGCTATCGGATTCACCCGCACTGAGGTTAAGAAGGTTTTTCTGTTAGAGACTATGATTCTCGTCGCGGCAGGTTCGCTGCTGGGAGTTGGTGCCGGCGTTATATATACCCGGATTATGCTGCTGGGGCTGAGAAGCCTCTGGAGTACCGCGGTCAGCGGCGCAGATATTACTTTCCATGTTGAGCCGCTCTCGCTTGTTTACGGTTTGCTGGGAGGGCTCTTGGGCTGTGCCGCGGCGGTATGGCTTGCGTTTCGAAAACAGATGCAAATTCCGATATCACAGATGCTCTACGGCTCTGCCGAGCCTATACAGCAGGCGGCTCTCACTGATGCAGAAGGCTGCGGTATAGGCTTGAAAGGGAAGAAGGCTCTCTTGTGGCAGTTTCTGCTTTTGCTGCCGGCTTTAGGTATAGTTGTTTATTCCAGCTCAGCCGGCGCGTTTTTTGCCGCGGGCGGTCTTTTGCTGGCATCTTTCATACTGTTTGTACGCTCACTGATAAAATCTTCGCTTGCCCGCGGCAGGATCTCAAGCAATCTGGTCTCGCTGGCATGGCGGAATACTGCACGCAGCCCGGGCAGGAGCATTTCGGTTGTTACCATGCTTGCCTGCGGCGTGTTTATAGTTATCTCGGTAGGGCTCAACAGAAAGGACCCGGCAGCGGACGCCCGCACACTCAGCGCCGGAACAGGCGGTTTTGAACTGATTTGCGAGCCGTCGGTGCCTCTGGTTCACAACCTTAACACAGAAGACGGCCGGAAGGAAACCGGACTGGACAATCTGGCCTTTGAATGGAATGTCCTCAATATGCGGGTTAATCAGGGTGATGACGCGAGCTGTTTCAACCTTAACCGCGCACAGATGCCCCGGCTCATCGCGGCGGATGTGGAAAAAATCCAGCAGTACGGGTTTCGTTTCAAAAAATCTGCACAGAATATCAAGGACGGCTGGCAGGTTCTCTCTTCCAGGGCCGAGGAAAATGTCATACCGGCTGTCGGCGACGAGGCCACTGTCAAATGGGGCCTGGGGCTGGAGCTCGGTGATGAGATCGACTATATCGATGGCCGCGGCAGGCCGTTTAAGGTCAGGATTGCCGGCGTTATAGAAAATTCAATATTTCAGGGCAGCCTGATTATCAGCAGAAGGAATTTTGAAAAACGCTTCGAGGATCTCGAAGGCTATGCGGTGGTGCTGGCTGATTGCCCCCCGCAGTACACAGACCAATTGTCAAAAGCCCTTTCGGGACGCTTGCGGGATATCGGTATGGAGGTAACACCCTCCACAGAGCGGCTTCGGGCGTTCAGCGAGGTTGAGAATACCTATATCTCAATATTTCAGGTGCTTGGCAGTCTCGGCGTGGTGATCGGCTGCCTTGGTCTGGGGGTGGTTGTGGTTCGCAATGTCCTTGACAGGAGCGGTGAGCTGGCTATGATGAGAGCTGTCGGATTCGACCGTCAAACCCTGCAAAGAATAGTGTTTTATGAACATATTTTTCTCCTGCTCGTAGGTCTTGCAGGCGGTGCTGTATCTGCGTTTATCGCGGTTCTGCCGGTGATACTCGAGCCGGGCGGCGGCCGGCCGGTTGTTTCCCTTGTTATAACATTAGCGGTGATAATGTTTAACGGATTTCTCTGGATATGGCTCGGCTCCAGCGCCGCTTTGTCCGGAAGCATTATCGAGTCTTTGAGACGTGAATGAGAAAATTGGAGATTTGAAATTTCAGATAATATTTTTAGTTTTTATGCAAAATATTCAGAAAAATAAAGGAAATACTCCATGAAGTATAACCGATTCGAAGAGTTGCCCGTCTGGAAAGATGCCGCATCCCTCGCGGCGGACATATACAGGTGGAGCAGTCAAACGGTTTTCCGTGGTAAAGGAGATTTGGCCAATCAGCTCCAGCGTGCAGCCCTCTCAATATCAAACAACATCGCCGAAGGTTTCGAACGTGGAACAACAAGCGAGTTGCTTGCGTTTCTTTACTACGCCCGCGGTTCTGCCGGAGAAGTGCGTTCTATGCTTTGTGTTATGGATATGATGGGCGATTTTAATAATCTCAAATCTGAAATTTCAAATTTCAAATCAAAATCCGAATCCATTGCACGCCAGATTCGCGGCTGGGCAAACAGTCTTCAAAACATCAACATTGCCGGACAGAGGCATCTCAACAGCAATTCCAAAGCTGTCTATGATTCTGAGAAAAGGGCTGATGCGTTTATGCAGAAGATCGATAAAATGGTTGAAGATGCACGAGAAAAACGCGGAGGGGCTATTGTTTGAGATTTGAAATTTGAGATTTCAATCCTGGGCTTTAAAAAATAAAATATATGAAAGATTTTTTTATATCAAAACTTATACCCGCGGCGGTACTTGTCGGCAGCGTAGTGCTGTTTTTGTGGCTGGTTCGCGGCGACCGGACAAGCGGCTTTTCCCAGCGGCTTCCGGGGCTTGACGGCCGGCCGGAAAATGCCCAGGCAGAAATCGCGGCAGAGGTTGTCGGCACACTCGAGACCTTTGACGGCGCTGCCGCCGAGCTCAACGGCAGCTGGCCGTGTTTCCGCGGCGCGAATCTTGATATTATAAGCACTCAGGATATGCCGCTATCGCAGAGCTGGCCGGATCATGGCCCGCCGCTGCTGTGGGATATTGCCCTTGGTGAGGGCTACGCCGGCGCCGCCGTGCATAAGGGGCGTGTGTATATCGTCGATTATGACAGAGAGAACCAGAAAGACGCTATCCGCTGTCTCTCACTTGCCGACGGCGAGGAAATATGGCGTTATTCATACCCGATAAACATAAAACGAAATCACGGAATGAGCCGCACCGTTCCCGCGGTAAACGATAATTTCCTGGTGGCTTTGGGCCCTAAATGCCATCTGACATGTCTGGATTCGATGACCGGTGAGCTGATCTGGAAGAAAAACCTCGTCGCCGAGTTTGGAACTGAGGTGCCCCAGTGGTATGCCGGGCAGTGCCCGATAATCGAGGGCGACCGCACAATAATAGCCCCGGCGGGAACATGTATGATGATGGCGATTGATCTTATAACCGGAGATATTATCTGGGATACGCCCAACCCCGATGACTGGGATATGACGCATTCCTCTATTCTGCCTGTTAGTTTTATGGGTAAAGATGTCTATATCTACTGCGCCAGCCGCGGCGTGGTCGGGATAGCGGCCGATACCGGCGAGCTGCTCTTCAAAACTGACATGTGGAGGATACGCATTGCAAACGTCCCTTCGCCCGTTGACTTAGGCGGCGGCAAGATATTTTTCTCCGGCGGCTACAACGCCGGCAGCATGTTTGCCCAGCTTTATGACAATGAGGGCAGTATCGATATAAAACCCATCTTGAGCATTGAGGCCGACACATTCGGCTCGGCGCAGCAGACACCCGTTTTTTTTGAAGGCTATATATACGGCGTTCGTCCGGACGGTCAGCTCGTATGCCTTGATACTTCCGGCAGGGTAATCTGGACCAGCTCAAGCAATGAAAAATTCGGCCTCGGCCCCTATATGATAATAAATTCTAATCTGTACCTGATGAACGATTCGGGCGTGGTAACAATCGCGGCGGCCCAGCCGGCCGGTTACCAGATGCTCGCCAGGGCAAAACTGCTGGAGGGGCCGGACTCCTGGGCACCCATGGCGGTTGCCGACGGGAGGCTCCTGCTGCGGGATATGAACCGTATGGTATGCATAGATATAACCGAAGGGGGGCTTGGTGATGAATAAGCACGCGGCGGCAAAAACAGAAATTATCGTCGGTATCTTAATAGCGTCTCTTGCGGCCGCAGGGCTGTTTGTATTTGTCAGCTATGACATATCGGGAAGTCTCGGCAGCGGCGGGCCGGCAGAGCCGGTCTATGACATGCAGAAATACCGCAATATCGATCCTGAGCTGATAACCCACGCCGAGAAGCTGCCGGCGGTACCTGCCGGTTTCAAAGAATCAAGAGCGATATACACGGCACCTGACGGCAAGGTCTATATTTGCGGGGATAAAGCGGTAAGGGTGTTTTCGAGCGATCTTAAATTCATAGAGCAGATCAATCTCGACGATACGCCCACAACTCTGGCAGTCTCACAGCAGGGGCGGATTTATATCTGCATGGGCAGTTATATCAGCGTTTATGATCCGCAAACGCAAAGCAGCGTTGACTGGCCGCAGTACAGCGATAAGTCCGTGCTTACCAGTATTGACGTTTATAAAGAACATGTCTTAGCCGCCGACGCCGGCAGCAAGGCTGTGCTGCACTATAACAAAGACGGCTCATTTGTCAGAACAATCGGTGAGAAAAATAAAGAGCTCGGTATTTCCGGTTTTGTTATTCCCAGCCCGTATTTTGATCTGGCTGTTGCCGGTGACGGCCTGCTGAGGGTTGTGAATCCCGGCCGCCACCGTATAGAGGCATATACGCTTGACGGTTACCTGGAGTTTTTCTGGGGCGAATATTCCAGCGGTGTTACCGGCTTTTGCGGCTGCTGCAACCCTGCAAACTTCGCAATACTGCCGGATAACAGTTTTGTAACCATGGAAAAGGGAATTATGCGGGCAAAGGTTTATGACCCTGACGGAGTTTTTGTCGGCGCTGTTGCCGGGCCCGGCCAGTTCTACGACGGTTATCCGGGTCTGGAGTCGCTGGCGGAAAATCAGTCAGTTGTATTCGACATTGCCGCGGCGGCGGATGGAAGGATTTTAATTCTGGACACAGTAAATAATATAATACGAGTATTTAAAGAGATAGAGCGATGAAAGATAATCAGACAAACAGACGAAACCTGCTCAAGAGCGGTGTAAGAGGCCTGCTTGCCGCCGGCATCGGCGCCGCGGCAGTAGGTTCGGCCCTGCAAAAGGAATCCGAGGAAATGGTCTGGCAGCTTGACCCTGCCAAATGCATTGCGTGCGGCAAATGCGAGACTGAATGCGTTTTGCAGGAATCCGCGGTAAAATGCGTTCACTCGCACGGCATGTGCGGCTACTGCGACCTGTGCACGGGTTTTTTCAAGCCGGATCCCAGAAACCTCGATACAGGCGCTGAAAACCAGTTGTGTCCAACAAATGCGATAGAACGGGTGTTTATTGAAGATCCGTATTTTGAGTACCACATAAATGAGGAGCTTTGCACCGCCTGCGGCAAATGCGTCAAGGGCTGCGGAGCTTTCGGTAACGGCTCATTATACCTTCAGGTCCGCCATGACAGGTGTCTCAACTGCAACGATTGCGCAATCGCCGCCCAGTGCCCCTCGCAGGCGTTTAAAAGGGTTCCAAAAAGCCGGCCGTATATCTTGAAAGAGGGGCATTGATGAATAGGCTGATATTTTTATTCATGCTCCTGGGCCTGGTCTTGCCGGCGATGTCGGTGGAGAGATTCCCGCCGCCGGATTTTCAGGAAACCGGCCACGAGGTTCCCTCCGATGATCAGATAACGAGCGTCCGCCCGCGTGCCGCGTTAATGCCGTATGTTGATGCGGCTGTGATGGCGGTTTTCCTGGTGCTCAGCGGCTATTTTCTCCTCAAGCTCAGGTCGCGGAAGATGGTGTTTGTACTGATGCTATTTGCGATGCTGTATTTCGGGTTTTACAAGAAGGGCTGCGTCTGCTCGGTAGGCTCAATACAGAATATAACCTACGGATTTTTTAACTCGGGGTACGCCGCTTCTATACCGATTATCTTATTCTTTGCCCTGCCGCTTATAGCCGCACTGTTTTTCGGGCGGATTTTCTGCGGCTCTGTCTGTCCGCTCGGCGCGATACAGGATTTTGTACTTCTGCGGCCGATTAAAATCCCGATGTGGCTCGAAGAGCTTCTAAGGCTGATTGCGTATATTTATCTTGCCTCGGCGCTGCTTTTCGCGGCAACCGGAGCGGCGTTTCTTATATGCCGCGAAGACCCGTTTATAGCCTTCTATCGATTCAGCGGGCAGTTCAAGATGGTTGTGATCAGTATATGCTTTCTGATCGCCGCGATGTTTATCGGCAGGCCCTACTGCCGGTTTCTCTGTCCGTACGGCATACTTCTGCGGAATATATCGAGGTTTACAAAATGGAAAGTGTCCATAACGCCGGATGAGTGTATAAACTGCCGTCTCTGCGAGGACGCCTGCCCGTTTAACGCGATAGAAAAACCCACCGGTAAGTGGCCGGGACATTCATCAAAATCAGCCAGAATCGCCCTTGTATGCTCTGTGATTGCCTTGCCGGTGATTGCCATGCTGTTTGGAATCTCCGGCAGAAAAATCGGAGAAAACTGGGCAATGGGACATCCGACTGTCAGTCTGGCGAGTGATGTAAGAAAAGAAAACAACAACCCGGGCATGGAAATCAGCGAGGCAAGCATGGCGTTTCGCGGCAGAGGCGGAGACATGGAAAAGCTGTTTGAACAGGCGGCAGATATCCGCGGGCGATTCGTTTTCGGCGGTCTGCTGGCGGGGCTTTTTGTTGGAGCCGTTGCCGGCGGCAAGCTGATAAAAACCTGTATCCGGTTTGAACGGACAGAATACACCGCCAACCCTGCCGGCTGCCTCTCATGCGGCAGGTGTTATAAATACTGTCCCAGAGAACATGCCGGGCACGGCAAGGCCAACGGCTCTGAAACGCTGCTTGCCGGTTCAAAATCGGCAGATGGTTAGATTTGCAATCAGGCGTTAATGCGATTATGAAAACTTTTGGATTGAAAATATGAATACAGATACTCAGAACAGCTATCAAAAAATGAAAATTGATACAGCCTTTCGTGCAGCTGTTGTCTCAGGCGCAGCCGCGTTGATTGTAGCGGGAATGCTGGCGGTGAACTATCTGCAGATAAGGCTGCTGGACCCAATGCGGGCTGAGCGGCTCGAGGCAATGAAACTTCAGCTCTCGGCAGAGCCGCAAAACCAGCAGCTTGTGACGGCGATAAGAGAGCTTGATGTTCAGGTGCGTGAGGATAAATTCCGCCGTCAGCGGGTTTCTGTTCGCGGCAGCGCGGCACTGATTGTGCTTTCTGTCGTATTTATAGCGGCGGTTAAATATGTGTCGTATCATAAATCACGGCTTCCCCATCCCGGGCATGGCGCTGATAACCAGCAATCATATCTCCGACGGACTATGCTTGCAAGATGGCTGCTTGCGGGGACTTTTGCCGGTATTGCTGTTGTTTTGATCCTTGGAAGAGAACCCGGACAGGCCGGCGAAGGAGAGCAGCTCTCGCCCATTGCAAGCGAGCAGGAGCTGCAGGAAAACTGGCCCAGCTTCCGCGGGCGTGACGGCAGAGGATATGTCAGTTTTGAAAATGTCCCGCAGAGCTGGAACGGCGCGTCGGGTGAAAATATACTCTGGAAAAGCCCGCTTCATCTGCCCGGGCATAACTCGCCGGTTGTCTGGCAGGACAAGGTTTTTCTAAGCGGAGCGGATAAAACCCAGCGGCAGATTTACTGCTACTCCGCCGACGATGGTACGCTGCTTTGGCAGGCCGATGTTCCTACAACTTCATCTGCCGAACAGATCGAGGATTTCGACATGGAAGAGGGCACCGGATACGCCGCACCAACACTTGTTACCGACGGGCGGAGGGTATGCGGAATCTTCCCCACGGGTGATATCGGCTGTTTCGATATGGACGGTAAGCTGATATGGAACGTTGGGCTTGGCATTCCTGACAGCATGTACGGCTACGCTTCTTCGCTGGCTATCTACAAGGGTGTTATAATTGTGCTGTTTGACCAGGCAATGGCAGAGGACAACAAATCGTCGATAATCGGTTTTGACGCGATCAGCGGCGTGCGGGTCTGGGAGACTCCCCGGCCGGTTCCAAATTCCTGGGGCTCACCGGTTGTTGTTAAGGTAAGCGATGCGCATCAGCTGCTGACCTGCGGCGATCCGTGGCTGATATCTTATGACCCGGCAACGGGCGATGAACTCTGGCGGGCGGATTGCCTCGGAACCGATGTTGCCCCGATACCTATATATGCAGGCGGATACGCTATAGGAACGCATCCCTACTCCAAAATCGTCGCGGTTGACCCAGGCGGCACTGGCGATGTGACAGAGACACACATAAAATGGACTGCAAGCGGCAGCATACCAGACACATGCTCGCCAACAGCCAATGATGAGTTTATACTTACGCTTGATTCGGCGGGATACCTGGGCTGTTTCGCTGCATCTGACGGTGAGATGCTGTGGGAGCAGGAATTGAAGGGCGGCTTTACTGCATCGCCTTCACTGGCGGGCAATACCGTTTATATCCTCAGCGAAAACGGAGTGATGCATATCGCCGATATTACAGAGGGCTACAAAGAGCTGAATAAATGCGAGCTTGGTGAAAAATGCTACGCATCGCCGGCTTTCATGGACGGCCGGATTTATATCCGGGGAGTTGACAATCTTTACTGTATTGAAAGCGGCGGCTGATGGCGGATATTGACCTGAAATACATAGACAAGCTGATATCAGAAACCGGCACGCATAAGAGCAAGGTGCTCCAGATTGCCCAGGCAATACAGGAATATTACGGCTACCTTCCCAAAGAGGCTCTCGAAAAGGTCTGCGAGCTGACGGATATAACCCCCTCGCAGATAACAGGCGTTACGACTTTTTACGATATTTTTCGGCACACTCCCGCCGGCAGGCATACTATAAAGGTATGTATCGGCACCGCGTGTCACGTTAAGGGTGCCGGCCAGGTTTATGATGCGTTTAAACGGCACCTCAAGATAGACCAGAACAGCGACACCGACGCAGACGGTCTGTTTACGGTAGAGAAAGTAGCGTGTCTGGGCTGCTGCACACTTGCCCCGGCAGTGCAGATAGATGATGTTACCTACGGGCATCTGACCGCGGAGACTATCGAGCCGGTTATAAAGGATTTTCTCGCTCAGAGCCGGAAAAGCCGCAAAAAACACAAAGATGAGCCGCTTGATCCAGGCAGCATTGCAGGCGAAATACGAATTGGCCTCGGTTCCTGCTGTGTGGCACGCGGCAGCGGCAAGCTTGAGGCCGCCATAAGTGATTGTCTCGAAGATACCGGCATAAAGGCAAAGGTTAAACATGTCGGCTGTGTCGGCATGTGCTATCAGACGCCGCTTATGGAAATCGTTATGCCCGGCGGAGAATCGTTTATGTATAACCGTGTCATGCCCGAGGATGCAAGAGATATAATTTTGCGGCATTTCAAACCGACGCGGATAGTATCGCGGCTGTCAAGGGCATTTTCAAATCTGCTCGACAAGGCTGTTTTGCCTGACAGCACGGCGGGGATTGAGCAGTACCCAATGAATATGCGGGAAAAGCAGGTTAGTGATTTTCTCGGAGCACAGAAAAATATCGTAACCCAGCACTGCGGATTTCTTGATCCGCTGGATATTGATGAATACATACGCCTGGGCGGATTTGACGCATTGAAAAAATGCCTGACCGGTTTGAATCCCGAAGGGATAATTGACCAAATCACCGGGAGCGGACTCCGCGGCAGAGGCGGCGGCGGTTTTGCTGCCGGAACAAAGTGGTCTCTTGTGAAAGCCGCTGAGGGCAAAGAGAAATACATCATCTGCAACGGAGATGAAGGTGACCCCGGGGCGTTTATGGACAGGATGCTTATGGAGTCGTATCCGTACCGCATTATAGAAGGGCTTGTCATCGCAGCGTTTGCCGTCGGGGCGAGTAAGGGCTTTTTCTACATACGCTCCGAGTACCCGCTGGCAACCGACCGTATGCGAAAGGCGCTGGCAATGTGCCGTCAGAGAGAACTGATCGGCGAGAATATCCTCGGCACGGGCTTTAATCTCGAGCTTGATATATTCCCGGGCGCAGGGGCTTTTGTCTGCGGCGAAGAAACCGCCCTGATAGCCAGCATAGAAGGTCAGCGAGGGCTTCCGCGGCTGCGGCCGCCTTATCCGGCTTCCAGCGGTCTGTGGGGAAAACCAACACTAATAAACAACGTTGAAACCTACGCAAATGTGGCGTGGATCATATCCCGGGGCCCGGGAGAATTTTCAAAGCTGGGCACGGCTAAGAGCAGCGGAACCAAGGTATTCTCGCTTGCCGGCAAGATTCGCCGCGGCGGTCTGATTGAGGTTCCTATGGGTATCACTATACGCCGGATTGTTGAAGACATCGGCGGAGGCATAGCCGATGGCAAGAGTTTCAAGGCCGTCCAGATCGGAGGGCCCTCCGGCGGCTGCATACCGGCTGATATGGCGGATACTCCCGTGGATTTTGAATCGCTCACACACGCCGGCGCGATTATGGGTTCGGGCGGGCTGGTGGTCATGGACGAAACAGACTGCATGGTTGATATAGCGAGGTATTTTCTTGAATTCACGCAGAACCAGTCATGCGGCAAGTGTACTTTCTGCAGAGTGGGTACCCGCAGGATGCTGGATATTCTCGATGACTTGTGCTGCGGCAGGGGAAAGCCAGGCGACATAGAACGGCTCGAGGAGCTTGCCGTAAAAATCAAACAAACCAGCATCTGCGCCCTGGGCGGAACCGCGCCGAATCCCGTGCTCTCCACGATTGCCCATTTTCGCGATGAATACGAGGCGCACATAAACGGCAAATGCCCGACCGGAAAATGCAAAGAACTCATTAAATATGTAGTTACGGACGAGTGTATCGGCTGCACAATCTGCGCCCAGCACTGCCCGGTTGACGCCATAGAAATGCGCCCGTATCAGAAGCACGAAATCAATGACGAGGAATGCACCCGCTGTGACATCTGCCGCAAAGCATGTCCCCAGGATGCAATAAGGATAGAATGATATGCCCGAATTGACGATAGACAAACAGAAGGTAAGCATTGACGCCGGCAGTACGATACTCCAGGCCGCGGCGAAGCTCGGCATAGAGATACCTGTTATGTGCCACATGGACGGCTGCGAGATGAGCGGCGGGTGCATGGTCTGTGTTGTCAAAGAGCTTGGAAAAAACAGGCTTGTTCCGGCGTGCAGTGCGCAGGCACAGGACGGAATGGAGATTGACACATGCTGCGGCGAGGTACTCGATGCACGGCGGTCGGCTCTGGAGCTGCTGCTCAGCGATCATCTCGGCGATTGCCTGGGGCCGTGTCAGACGGCGTGCCCGGCGGGAATGGATATTCCGCTGATGCTGCGGCAGATACATACTGGAGAGATGCGAAAAGCCATAGCCACCGTAAAGGCTCATATACCCCTGCCCGGCGTATTAGGCTGGATATGCCCCGCGCCGTGCGAGAAGATATGCCGAATGAGCAGCTTTAATTCTCCGGTCGAAATATGCCGGCTAAAACGCTACGCGGCGGAAGCCGACATAGAAAGCCGCGATATGTATCTGCCTCAAAGGGCCGCCTCGAGAAATAAATCCGTCGCTATTGTCGGTGCCGGCCCTGCGGGGCTTACCGCCGCGTATTATCTGCTGGCTCTGGGCTATGACTGCATTGTATATGACAAGCATTCCACTCCCGGGGGAAATCTGGTTTACAGCGATTGCGTCTCGCAGTTTCCGCGGGAACTGCTCGAAAAGGAGGTATCCGTCATTGAAAGGCTTGGGATGCGATTCAAAGGCGATACCGAAATCGGCAAAACAGTTTCAATAGATGATTTGAAAAGCGGCAATGATGCGGTTCTTGTCGCTGCCGGCGATATGGCTGCCGGCAATGCCGGCGTGTTCGGGCTTGAAACATCTAAAACCGGCATAAAGACAGATGAATTCATGCGGACAGGTGTTGATGGCGTATTTGCTGCCGGCGGGGCGGTTCGCAAGAGACGTATGGCGGTAAGTTCTGTTGCTGACGGACATAAAGCCGCGTTACAGATTGACAGCTATCTGTCCTCGGGTAAGCCGGCTGATATTTCAAAACCGTTTAACAGCCGTATGCCAAAACTCAGCGAAGCGGACAAGGCGGCTTATATTGAAACCGGCATGGTGGGGATGTCTTCTGTTGAGCCTGGGAAAGACAGCTTAAACGCAGAGCAGGCCGTTTTGGAGTCAGGCAGGTGTCTGCACTGCGACTGCCGCGAAAAAGATAGTTGCGTGCTGAAGTCGCTCAGTGAAATCTATGGAGCAGAGCCGCGAAAATATAAATCACCGCAGCGGCCGTTTGCACAGGTTAAGGTCGGCTCGGATGTTGTGTACGAGCCGGGGAAATGCATCAAGTGCGGCCGGTGTGTTGAGACCGCCCGAATCGAACACGAAAAGCTCGGCCTGGCGATGACAGGAAGAGGCTTTGAGACAATTCCTGCGGCTTCGCTTGGTTCTTCCTTTAACGAAGCACTCAAAGGCTCTGCGAAAAAATGCGCGAAAGCGTGTCCTACGGGAGCGTTGTCGATAATTGATGACTAAATTTGAAGCTAAGGCTGCGATTTGCGGTTTTTCAGCAAGGCGCAACTGGTACGTTTCGAGCGAAATTGGTGATTATCCTATACTCGTACTCAAAGTCGATTCTGGATGCCGTACAACAATGTGTATGCCGGCAAAATAAGAGCCTCTCCCGCTTATCACAGGAGAGGCTTGTATTCAAATTTGATTAGTAGCGATTGCCGCCGCCACCGCCGCCGCGACGATCACCGCCGCCGCCACCGCGACGAAATCCGCCGCCGCCACCGCCGCCGCTACGACGGAATCCACCGCCGCCGCCGCGATTTTCAGTTTTTGGGCGAGCCTGGCTTACCTTGATGCTTCTGCCGTCATGATCGGTCTCGTTGAGTTCGTCAATTGCTTTTTGACCCTCTTCATCAGAGCTCATCTCTACAAAACCGAAGCCTTTTGCGCGGCCGGTTTCGCGGTCTGTGATTACACGTGCTGATGTGACTTCTCCGAATTCTTCGAAAAGTCCCTTGAGGTCATCGTCACCGATGCTGTACGGAAGGTTGCCTACATAAATGTTCATTATGGTTTCCTTGTAAATAATATAAAACAGCGGGCTTACGTGCCCCGCTTCTAAGTTCAAACACCTATAAAATTGTCTAATGATAGCACCTGGATGCCGAAAAGCCGGAAACCAAAATTGTTATCTAAGGCCAATATTTATATACATGATTTAAATATTTTGTGTAATTTTACACTTTTCATGTCTTGATGCAAGAAAATTCTAAAATTTTTATAAATCTTTGTGTGCGGCATATTTTGCAGGGGCAAAAGGCGGTACATGAGACAGGTATCAGCAATGGCAATTAGACAGGATTAACATGATTTTATTTGATTTTTTAATCCTGTTTGTCCTGTCAAAAGATGTTAGTTGTAAAATTATGCTTTACAGATAATTATCTAATTATTACCATATATGCTATGAATGTTAGAGAACACATACTCTATTGGAAAAAGCAATCAAGGCTCACGTTACAAGAAAAACTCAACAGGTGCCTCCAAGAATCCACAATCTGATAAGACTGGCGGGAACCGCTGAAATTATTCTTGATGAAAAGCAAATTGATTTTCTAAGAGAATTTGGAGTTTATCAATTAGAGGGACGGTATCCTGATTCTGAGCAAATAGTTTTGAATGAATCATTTGCAGAATCGGAATTAAACAAAGTTAAGGAAATGTCCGAATGGTTGATCAGTCAATTGTGAATTCTATTAAAAATTATATGCTGCAACTTGGAGTATTGGGCATACATCCGGAAAAAGTTATACTTTTCGGCTCTTTTGCAACGGGTAAAGCTAATGAATTAAGCGATATTGATCTTATAGTAATTGCACCGGAATTTGATGGTAACCGTCAAATACAACTGATCAAAAAACTATGGAAAGCAACTTCTGCTGATAATCGTATAGAACCAATACCCTGCGGAAAAGATGAATGGGAAAACAACCATTCAAGACCGATACTCGAAATAGCAAGAAATGAAGGGATAGTTTTTGCAGCGTGATTTAAGGCGGCAGGTATCAGGTTAGCTGCGGTACACCTTGCCGATGCCGATTTGTGAGAGTATCTCGTCTTCTGCGTTGTGCATTTTTTCGAAATCGATCTGGGTCTGGTCATCGAAGCCGAGGTTATGGAGCAGGCCGTGCAGTACGTAGAGACAGAGTTCCGCATCGAAGCTGTGCCCGCGTTTTTCGGCTTCTCTCTGTGCCATCTGTGCGTTTACAATCACCTGGAAGCTGGCGAAATCCTCGAAGTCATCTGTCAGGTCAAAGCTCATCACGTCCGTCGGTGAGTCGTCGTCCATGTACTCACCATGCACGCGGCTTATCGCTGCGTCGTCCACGATGGCTATGTTGAGATCTACCGGGCCTTTGGCGTATTTTTCGCACGCGGCCTGGGCGGCTCTGCGGATTTTGTCCTGCGGGACAGTTATCCCCTCGACTGAATTGTCTATGTCAAATGTGAGTATCATGGTCAGGCCTCTTTGTCGGCGGGCTTGTCGCTGTCAGGCGGGTCGCCGGGGTTTTGGGTTTTATCAGCGGGTAACCGGGTACTATCCTCCGGCCGGTCTGGCTGCTGCAGGGTGTCTTTAGCCGCGGAATCGGTTGTATCCTGCTGTGTGTCGGCGGGTTTTGGCTTGTTCTTTTTTGCTTTTTTGGATTTCTGCCTTGAGTTTTTTCCGTTGTCCTCGTCAGATTCCGGATACGCTATCCGTCCGTGGTGGTGCGCCGCGAGTGAACGGATTATCTCGTCTTCCACAAAGCTGAGCTCTTTTAGCGTCATTTCGCAGTCGTCGAACTGGCCGTCCTGGAGCCTCTGCATCGCGATGCTGTGGACAATTCCGCTGATTTTGGGCTGTGTCAGGTCCTGTGCGGCACGCACAGCTCCTTCGCAGCCGTCAATTAGCATCACGATAGCCTGCTCTTTTGTCTGGGGCTTTGGGCCGGGATAGCGGAAGTCGTTTGGAGAGACTGACTCGCCGCGCTGCTCGGCTTTGCGTTTGGCCTGTTCGTAAAAGTATTTTACAACTGTTGTTCCGTGGTGAGTGGAGATAAAATCGCGTATCAAAGGGGGGATTCCGTACTCACGTGCCAGCTCTGTACCGTTTTTGATGTGGTTTGTTATGACCAGATTGCTCATCGCCGGCGAGAGTGAGTCGTGTTTGTTTCCCATTCCGTTCTGGTTTTCCACGAAGTAATCGGCCTTTTGTATCTTGCCTACGTCGTGATAGTAGCATCCGACTCTTGCCAGAAGTCCGTTTGAGCCGATTGCCTCGGCGGCTTTTTCGGCGATCGAGCCTATCAGCAGGCTGTGGCTGTATGTACCGGGGGCTTCTATGGCGAGCTTTCGCAGCAGCGGCTGGTTAGCGTCGCTGTAAAACAGCAGGGTGGTGCTTGTGGCGATGTTGAAAATACGCTCTATCACCGGCAGGAATCCCTGGATTATAACGCCGACAAAGAATGTAACGAAACCGGCAGAGCCGGCATTGCCGATCATGTCGGGCAGTTTAACGCCCTTTAGCATACCGAAAGCCAGCGACATGGCAACAACTGCCATGGCGGAATAGGTGCTGACCTCAATGAGCTTCATGCGTGTTCTGATGTCCTGGAGCGAAAAACAGCAGACAGCGACACCAGCCATCATCACTGCAAAGAGCTCTGCGCTTCGCTCTGGAGGCGCGGCAAGGGCCGCCAGTATGACATAAAAGAGGCTCATTCCCAAGGCGAACCTTCGGTCGTATGTTATTGCCAGTATTACGGCACATACGACCGCCGTGCCTGTCACCAGGCTTAGCCATTTATAATCAATAGAAGCGGCACGTGTTACCGTCAGCAGAAGCAGAAACATTACGCAGATGCTCAGCGTCCTTAGCGGCTTTTCGGAGACGCGGCGCTTGAAGCAGACAACATACGCGCAGGCTGTGGCAGTGATAAGGGATATCACTATCAGCAGGGCGGCGGTTTTCTGGGCACCGACCCATACGATGCTGCCGCCCTGAAACTCTAAGCTCATCAGTGCGGTTGCTGCCAGCGCGAAGAGAAACGCGAAAAAGAGCCCGAGTTTCATTTTCGGGGAGAAAACCGTTTTGATTTTCTGTGCCCGTTCGGCTGTTTTTGTTTCACGAAACTTCTGGCGTCTCGGATTGATTTTTTTGTCAAAAATTGCCATAAATTCAACTATAATTTAAAAATAGATACCACAGCCCAAATTGTGAGCTTTTGTGGTTTATTGGGTATTATCCTCTATTTGATCTGGTTTGTCAAACCCGCTTCGGGTAAAATCGGGGCCGGCGGCTTTGCTCATCTCGTAGGCATGTACTATGTTCTGCACGAGCTTGTGGCGGACAATGTCTGCTTTTTCGAGGTTTACGAAGCCGACGCCTTTCATGTTGTTGAGTTTGTAAAACGCGTCCTGTAAACCGCTTATGTAGCCGTTGGAGAGGTCCATCTGTGTCAGGTCTCCGGTGACTATCATCTTGGAATTTCTACCCAGACGTGTCAGAAACATCAGCATTTGCGAGGGGGTTGTGTTTTGCGCTTCATCGCAGATAATTACCGCCTCGTTGAGCGTTCTGCCTCGCATAAACGCCAGCGGTATCACCTCGATTATATCCATGGACATAAATCTTTTCATCTGTCCGAATTCCATCACGTCCTCCAGCGCGTCGAAGAGCGGCCGCAGGTAGGGGTTTACCTTGGCCTCTATATCACCGGGGAGGAATCCGAGTTTCTCGCCCGCCTCGACGGCGGGGCGTACGAGCACAATTTTGCGGATTTTCTGGGCCTTGAGCATTGAAACGGCTATCGCAACCGCCAGGTATGTCTTGCCGGTGCCGGCGGGGCCGGTGCAGAAGGTCAGGTCATTTTTCCGCATTGTGCGGACATAGTTTATCTGTCCGCGGGTGAAAGGCTCTACGATTGCTTTGGGTGAGTAAACTTTTATCGCGTCGCCGCTTATGTCGTCGATGTTGCCGCGAACCTGAAAAATGATTTCGTGGATGTCCTGCGCTTTAAACCTGCGGTTGGCGTTGAGTCTGGTGATCAGCTTGGCGAAAACCTCCACCGCGTGATCTACGTTGGCTTGTTCACCGGCGATGTTGAGTTTTCGCTCGCGTGCTACAATTCGCACTTCGAGGTTGTCGCGGACAATCTTGAGAAATTCATCACGCGGGCCGAATAAGAGTTGTAAGTCTATGTTATCGTCTATGTTAAGTATCTTTTCCAATTTAACTCCAATAAGTTAGCTAAAGATAAATATGCCGGAAGCCGGCCGCGGTTTCAATTGAGAAACATGCTTAGATACAAATACGCAAACGGTGCCGCGATAAGCGGTGAGTCGATGATGTCGAGAATTCCGCCGAATCCGGGTATGTAGTTCGCCGAGTCCTTAACGCCGGCATCGCGTTTGAGCATCGATTCGGCCAGGTCTCCGAGCTGTCCGATAACGGCGAATACCGCTCCGAAAACAGCGCCGCCCCATCTGGGCAGAAAATCCACATAGCCGGCCAGCCAGAAGCCTATAACCGCGGCAAAAACCGCACCGCCCAGAAGGCCTTCCCAGCTCTTGCCCGGGCTGATAGTCGGTGAAAATTTGCGTTTGCCGAAGATTCTGCCGAAAGTATAAGCACCTATGTCGCTTGATTTTAGTGTTATGATAGCAAACAGCAGCGCCGCCAGCCCCATTTTGATTCGCAGTCCGACGATGAAACTGCTCATAAGCCCTAAATACATTATAGACAATATCGTTGCAGAGCAGTTGGCGATTGTGGATTCGTAACCCCTGCGCATCGCCTGTTCAAAAAAGACGGCACATACGATAAGTGCCGGTGTGAACGTTATATACGTTATAAGGAAATCGCTTTGAACCTCGGGTTTTACAAATTGGGGCCAGAAAAACGCACTCGCCAGTATGATTGAGCCGGCGATTGCGGGGAAAAGCATCACTTCAAGACCCTTTTTGGCGGCTAATGCCCTCATTTCAAACTGTGCGGGAATGGCCAGCAATGAGACCAGAGCCGTGAAAACAGCACCGTCAAAGACCATTGCCTCGCTGAGCTTGCCGTCGAGATACAAAAGCCCGAACAGCACGGCCAGCATCAAGCTGCCGAATATCAACCTGAATTTTAGCATTAAATTACGTTCCTGTTTCTTAACCGTTTTCAAATAGGGGGATATTCACGAACATCCCCGAAACAGAATTATTTTAAAGGCAACTTACCCCAAATGCAAGTTTTAAAGAGATTTCAGTTAATATTGCAGCCATATTTGAGATGCAATTTAAAATTACATGCATAGCTTTTGAAATTGGAGTAATTTATCCGGCTGCCGGCGGAAAGCCGGATTTCCCAGTAGTAAAATAGTGTTTGATTTTTCTCCGGCTGCATGTTATACTGCGAAGAACTGATGGAATAAATAATATTATTATTGGAGGATAGCAATGACTCCGCAGGAAATGCTCAACAGGGTAGATATTATTCTTGAGGATTCCAAAGCCGGAATACTCTCGACCGCCACGGCTGACGGAACGCCGCACATGAGGTGGCTCACGCCGCTGATCCTTAAACAAAGGCCGGGATGTATCTACGCTGTAACCGCGCCCGGCTCGGCAAAAACGATTGATATTGAATCCTCTCCGAAAGTTGAATGGATGCTCCAGACCCGCGGCTTGACTGAAGTTGTCAATCTTAAGGGCACCGTCACGGCTGTTGACAACCCCGCACTCAAAAGCGAGATATTCGATATACTCGGGCCGCGGCTTACGGTATTCTGGAAGGCGAACCCCGAAAAGGAAGAATTTATAGTCCTGGAAACCGTTATAAAAGAGGGCACGTGGTTCAGGCCTATGAAGGGTATCAGAGAGAGAGTTAAATTTTAACCGGTGGTGCTATGTCAGAAGATTTAAAAAAATACGATAAATCGCTGCTGCAAGATTTGCTCAAGACGATGATGCGCATCCGCCGTTTCGAAGAAAAGGCCGCCCAGGCCTACGGGCTTAGAAAGTTCGGCGGTTTCTGTCACCTCTATATCGGGCAGGAGGCGGTCGCGGCGGGCTCGGTCGCGGCGGTGAATCTTGAAAATGATTACATAATAACGGCTTACAGGGATCACGGCCATGCGCTGGCGGTGGGCATGTCGCCTGATACTGTAATGGCGGAGCTTTTCGGCAGGATAGACGGGTGCAGCCGCGGCAAGGGCGGCTCGATGCATTTATTCGATGCGGATAAGCATTTTTACGGCGGGCATGGTATTGTGGGTGCGCATATTCCGCTGGCGGCGGGGATGGCACTTAAGATAAAATATCATGAGGAGCCGGGTGTTGTTCTGTGCTTTTTCGGTGACGGCGCTATACATCAGGGCAGTTTTCACGAAACTCTCAACATGGCCAGTGTCTGGAAACTGCCGGTGGTATATATCTGCGAGAACAACCATTACGGTATGGGTACGGACTTCCGCCGGGTTTCCTCGCAGCCGCAGCTTTATAAGATGGCGGATTCTTACCGAATGGCCGGCAGGGAAGTCAACGGGATGGACGCTCTGGAAGTGTATGACAATGTTGTCGAGGCGGCCTCTCAGGTGCGCCAAGATAATGTGCCGGCACTTATCGAGATGAAAACGTATCGCTATCAGGGTCATTCGATGAGCGATCCTGCAAAATACAGAACTAAAGATGAAGTAGCGGAATACAAAAATCAGGATCCGATTGTTATACTCAAAGACAGAATGACAGAAGCGGGCCTGCTTGATGAGCAGGAATACAAAAAGCTCGATAATGAGATGAAAAATGCGGCCAAGGATTCTGTGGAGTTTGCCGAAAAGAGCAAGCGGCCGGAACTGAAAACAATGTTTGAAGACGTATTCGCATAGGTGTATGATGCCAAAAATTGCTTTTAGAGAAGCCTTGAGACAGGCAATGGACGAAGAAATGCAGCGTGATGAAAATGTACTGCTGATGGGTGAGGAAGTCGCCCAGTATAACGGAGCGTACAAGGTCAGCCGCGGACTGTGGGACAAGTACGGCGATAAGCGGGTCATTGACACGCCGATAACCGAAGAAGGCTTTACCGGTATCGGGATAGGTGCGGCGATGGCGGGGCTTCGCCCGATAGTTGAGTGGATGACCTTTAATTTCTCGATACAGGCGCTCGATCAGATAATCAACAACGCCGCGAAGATGCGTTATATGTCAGGCGGCCAGTTCAGCCTTCCGATAGTTTTCCGCGGGCCCAACGGCCCTGCCGAATGGCTCTCGTGCCAGCATTCCCAGGCGATCGCCTCGATTTATGCGCACGTGCCGGGGCTTAAGGTAGTTTCGCCGTGCACGCCTTATGATGCTAAGGGGCTGCTCAAAACCGCGATACGGGACGATAACCCTGTGATTTTTATGGAAGCGGAGCTGCTCTACGGGCTCGAGGGTGAAGTCCCCGAGGATGAGTATCTTATCGGTTTTGGAGAGGCGGATATCAAACGCAGCGGGGAGGATTTGACTATAATCAGCTTCGGCAAGGTTGTTCACATGGCTTTGAAAGCTGCCAAAGCACTTGAGCAAGACGATATCGATGCCGAGGTGATAGACCTTCGCAGCATAAAGCCGCTTGATGAGGATACAATAGTTAAATCCGTCAGCAAAACCGGCCGCTGTATTGTGGTTGATGAGTCCTGGCCGTTTGCAAGTGTCGGCTCTCATGTTGCGTGGCTGGTAGGCAACAGGTGCTTTGATATGCTCGACGCACCGGTGGAGCTGGTCAGCAGCGAAGATATCCCAATGCCGTACGAACATACGCTGGAGCTGGCGGCTCAGCCGACACAGGACAAAATATTTTCCGCCGTTGAAAAAGTTTTATATTTAAATTGAGGTAGATAATGGCTCAACAGATACAAATGCTGGCACTCTCACCAACCATGGAAAAGGGAGTGATAACAAAATGGCTCAAAAAAACCGGCGATAAAATCAGCGAGGGAGAGGTGATCTGTGAAGTAGAGACAGACAAGGCAACAATGGAGTACGAATGCCCGGAAGAGGGGACTCTGCTTAAAATAGTC
This sequence comes from Limihaloglobus sulfuriphilus, assembly GCF_001999965.1. Lineage (GTDB taxonomy): Bacteria > Planctomycetota > Phycisphaerae > Sedimentisphaerales > Sedimentisphaeraceae > Limihaloglobus > Limihaloglobus sulfuriphilus. The sequence continues at coordinate 153,084 of NZ_CP019646.1, forward strand.
GTGGAAGAGGGGGGCGAAGCGGCGGTTGGAGAAGTCATCGCCATGGTAGGCGAAGAGGGCGAAGATGTTTCTTCCCAGGATAAAAAGCCTGAACAGGAGCCGCAGGCCGGTTCTGAAGAGCAGCCATCTGAAGAAGAGGCTAAAGAAGATTCAGAAAAGCCTGAAAAGAAAGAGAATACCGGCAGCGAAGAGGGCAAACAGGAATCACCAGAGCCGAAAAAGAAAACTGAGCAAAAGAAACAAAAACCCAAAGATGAAAATATAAAAAACAAAGTCAAGTCAACGCCGCTGGCAAGGAAACTCGCCAAACAGCACGGGTTAGAACTTTCATCTATCAGCGGCACCGGGCCTGCGGGCAGAGTCGTGGTGCGGGATGTCGAACAGGCAATCAAGAAAGACAGTAAGCCCGAGAAAAAAGAAGCAGACCCGAGAGCCCTCCGTGAAACTGCCGGCTTGCAAGACGAGGAAGTGCCTGTAAGCTCAATGCGAAAGGCTATTGCCGGTCGGCTTTCAGAATCAAAATTCTCCGCTCCTCATTACTATCTGAAGGTGGACGTAAACACCAGTGAGCTGATCGTAACCCGCGAAAAGCTCAAACTGGATTCTTCGAAAAAGATATCTTTCAATTCATTCCTTATCAAGCTCGCCGCCGAGGCCATCAAGCATCATCCTGTGGTTAACTCGTCGTGGGCGGAGAGCAAGATCGTCCGGCACGGCAGCGTAGATGTTGGGCTTGCGGTGGCTGTCAAAGACGGGCTTATAACGCCTGTAGTGCGTAACTGCGGCAGTAAAGGCATCATGGAGATAGAGAGCGAGCTTGCCGGGCTTATAGAGCTTGCCGGAAACGGCGGGCTTAAGAAGGAACAGTACGAGGGAAATACATTTACGATAAGCAACCTCGGCTCTTACGGCATTGACGAATTCACGGCTATAATAAACCCGCCCGCCTCGGCGATACTTGCCGTCGGCAGGATAACGGATAAACCGGTTATTGATGCGGCGGGTAATATAACTGCCGGGCCGATGATGTCGCTGACATTGAGCTGTGACCACAGGGTTATTGACGGAGCCGCCGGCGCTGCGTTTCTAAGCGACCTCAAGCGTTTCATAGAGGAGCCGATATCGGCATTCTATTGATATTTGCTTGTAAGTCATGTTTTAGCAATTTTTTAACCGGCAAACAAATTTTACCACACGAATAGCTCGAAAAGGTGAAAAACAGGTTGACATTTTGCTGATATGTTTATATCATTCCAAATAATCAATATGATTTCGTTAAATTATAGTGGTTATGAGTAACATACAGCCGATCTGCTGTTTAAGTTGAATCGGGGGGAACAAATGCAAAATATTATAGACGTAAATACGGGTGATGTTAAAGTCTCCTGTGGCGGTGAAGTGCTTAGAAGCCTTGCGTTAGGTTCGTGTATTGCAGTAGTTGCATACGATCCTGCATCAGGTGCAGGTGGAATTGCACACATAATGCTCCCGGGCATGGCCCCTGAAAACGCCAGACTTTCCGGTACTTTTTATGCAGAAGACGCAATTTCTAACATGTTAGAGCTGTTTTCTGAAGCGGGCACAGATACCGGGAATTTAGAGGTGTTCCTCGTCGGAGCGGCAAATGTGCTTAAACGTCACGATGATACAATATGCGAGGCCAACATAAACTCTGTCTTAAAGATTATGGACGAGAAAGGTATAAATGTAGTTTCGAGTTTCCTTGGCGGAACAGAGAGAAAAAGAGTTTACCTTGACACATCAAGCGGATCAGTTTTTTGCTCCCAGGGCGATGATAGCGATATGATAACACTAAGAGGGCCCGGGCAAAACGCTGATTTTGTTTCTTATATTTAGAAAAGGTGCCTTAAATGACTGACAATGAAAAATTTAAAGATGACGACAAGTCTTCAATTCCAGGGTCAGACGGTTGCGGCGAGACATGTGAATTATTGTCGGAAAACAGGCAACTTTCAGCTGCTAATCAGCAACTGCGGGCGGCCGAACAGCAGCTTCGCAGCATTGAGCAGGAACTTGAGAAAAAGAACCGCGACCTCAGAGAACGTGTCAAGGAGCTTAACTGCATGTACGGTCTTTCTAAAATTTCAGAGGAAGCCGGCAATGACATAGATAAAATTTTCCGTTCTCTGACCGAATTGATACCCCAGGGATTTCAGTATCCGGATATAACAGCCGTAAGAGTAATCTATGGCGATAAAGTTTTTACATCAAAGAACTTTAAGCAGACCGACTGGTGTATCTCGGCGGATCTAACAAAAGATTGCGGCAAACATGGCAGTCTCGAGGTGTATTATCTCAAAGAGATGCCTGCCTGTGATGAGGGGCCATTTCTCAAGGAGGAGAGAAAACTGCTCAACTCCCTTGCCTCCCGGGTTTCTATAGTGGCGCAGAACATTATTAATACACTGAATTTAAAAGATTCAGACAGGCAGTTAAGGGCTGTTAATCAGCAGCTTCGTTCCAAAAATGAGCAGCTGATCGTTGAAAAGAATTTATTTGAGGAAATGTTTGAAAGGGCCATAAACTGTATAGCGATCTATGAGCCGACAGCTGACGGCAAAGATTTTGTATTTAAGGGTTTTAATCCTTCCGCACAGCGAACGGAGGGCATAGATAAAGAGCAGGTTATAGGTAAAAGAATGACCGAGGTATTCCCCGGTGTTCAGGATAGCAGCTTTTTTGAGGCATCAGTCAAGGTGCTCGAAACCGGTGTTCCAGAGTATCTTCCGCCGTTTAAATACCAGGATGAGCGGATAAGCGGCTGGCGGGAGAGCTATATATTTAAGCTCTCTTCCGGTGAAATAGTAACCACTTACATTGATGTTACAGCTCGGATTGAATCATATCAGCAGCTCAAAGTTGCCAACCAGCAGCTCAGGGCCACTGAACAGCAGCTTCGGGCGGCTAATCAACAGCTTGTTTCAAGTGAACAGCAGCTCAAAGCGTCGAACCAGCAGCTTCGGGCCGCCAATCAGCAGCTTGCGGCGAACGAACAGCAGCTCCGTGCGGCAAATCAGCAGCTTATGGCGGGCGAGCAGCAGCTCCGTGCGGCAAATCAGCAGCTCGTGTCAAGCAAAAGAGAGCTGCAGGTCAGCAAGCAGCTTTTTGAAGAGCTCTTCAGGTGCACAACCAACTGCATTGCAATATACAAAGCTGTGGAAGATGGAAATGATTTTATCGTAAAGGATATTAACCTCGCAGTAGAAAAAACCGAGAAACTCATCAGAGATGAGGTTATAGGCAGGAGAGTCCTTGAGGTTTTCCCCGGTCTTGCGGATTTGGGTTTCAGGGAATCCCTGAGACATGTTTATAAAACGGGTACTGCAGAGGACATCCCGCCGTTCAAATACAAAAACCCGCGGCTCAAGGGCTGGGGCTGGCGTAAGAACTATCTGTTCAAGCTGCCCTCCGGCGAAGTGGTCGCTTCCTACAGTGATATAACCGAAAAGGTCAACCATGAGAGGATGCTGCGTGAAAGCGAAGAGCGGTTCAGACATGCTTATGAGCGGTCTCCTCTGGGGTATCAGTCGCTGGATAAAGACGGCCGTATATTAAAGGCCAACCCTGCATGGTCAGAGCTGACAGGGTACTCTATAGAGCAGATGCGGGGGGAACTATTTGTAGATTTACTTTCGCCGGAGAGTAAAGAGTATTTTGAGCAATGTTTTGCCGCTTTCAAAAAAGACGGCGAGATGGTTGATAAAAATTTCGAGATCATCCGAAAAGACGGCAGGAGCGTGCTGGTCTCAATAGATGGAAAGATAGGGCACGACCGGCACGGTAATTTCAAGCAGACTCACTGCATTCTCAAAGATATGACCGCTCAAAAGCAGAAAGAAAAAGAGCAGGAAGAATTAAACCGGGAGCTTGAAGAACGGGTTAAGCGCAGAACCGCGCAGCTTGACCGGACAAATGAGAAACTTCACAAGCTGGCGTTCAGGTTCTCGATGCTTGAGGAACAGACAAAGAAGAAAATCGCCGAACAGATTCACGATGACGCGTTGCAGATACTTGTCTATTTGAACATGAAATTTTCTGACTTGCTGGAGTATAATACTTCAGAGAAATATGTAAAAATCGTTAAAAGGCTCGAAAAAGAAACCAAAGATCTCATTCACCGGTTGAGATACATGCTGTTTGATCTCAAAACCCCCATGCTTACAGAGCTGGGGCTGGCCGCTTCTATTAGAGAATGGCTTAAAAAAGAAGTAGAAGAAAAACACGGCATCTCAACTACATTTGAGGATAATGGCGATGTGAGGATCCTTGATGAGGAGCTGCGGCTGATACTCTACCGTTCAGTACGGGAGCTTTTGACAAATGTTATAAAGCACGCGGAGGCTAATAATGTGAAAGTTGTGAAAGAAAGGCTCGGCGATAACGTTGTTATAACTGTAGAGGATGATGGGAAAGGGTTCAAGAAAACCATCTTCGAAGAGAATGATGTAAGTATGGGCGGTTTCGGGCTGCTTTCAATCGAGGAGCGTCTGCTTCAGCACGATGGAAAACTTGAGATAGAAGACCTGCCGGGCGGCGGAACACGGATTGTTTTACAGGTACCTCACAGATAAACTGTTTAAAGTAATACAGGTTATATTTATGGCTATTAGAGTTTTGTTGGTTGACGACAGCGACATCATCAGAGAAGGCATCAGCGAATTAATATCCGAAGAACCGGATATTGAGGTTGTAGGCGAAGCCAATGACGGTATTTATGCTCTTGATGCGGTGCGGGAAAAAAGGCCGGATATTGTCCTGATGGATATAAGTATGCCGTTGATGAACGGGATCGAAGCCGCGGCAAGAATTAAGGCTGAAATACCTGATTTGAAGATTCTGGCACTTTCAGTTCATCATAAATGCGAATATATTCAGGGAATGAAATCAGCGGGGGCCTCTGCCTATATATTAAAGGAAAACGCCCGCTCAGACCTTATTCCCGCAATAAAAAAATTAACAGAGAATTAATTCTCAGCCGGATTAACTTTAAGCCCCAGCCGCGGCAGCTTAAGGGCATTTCAGGCATTTCGTTCAGCGGCACATGAGCCGGATTTTTCAACCTGACTTCAGTGGGACATTATTCACTGTATATCTGCCTGAACTTATGGGGTGAGATGCCGGTTTCCAGCTTGAAATACCTTGCTATGTGGTTAGCATCGTTGAAACCCATATTGTAGGCTATCTCAGATATCGAGATGTCTGTTTCTTTGAGCATTTTGCTCATTAACTCAATTCTGCTTCTCTTGATTTCATCATAAACCGTTCTATTGAGTACTTTTCTGAACTTTCTTTCGAGACTTCGTCTGTTGATACCTACATTGGCGGCCACATCGTTTACCTGCAAATGGCTCCTGCTGTTCTTGGTGATATAATGCAGTGCCGCGGCAACATCCGGATCTCTTAACAAAGGTATATTGGTTGATTCCCGTGTTATTACTTTTATTGGCTTTATTATTATATCTTCAACTGCGTTGAACCGTCCGGTAAGCATACGGTCAAGAGTCTTGGCCGCCTCGTATCCCGCCCTGCCAATGTCCAGAGATATGCTTGAGAGCTGCGGTGATACCATCTCGCAGATCATATCGTCGTTGTTCACCCCCAGTATGGATACTTCCTGGGGTATTTTAACATCGGCAAGTTTGGCGGCTTCTATAATGGAGGCCCCGTTGACATCGTTGCAGGCCATCAGCCCCGCAGGTTTGGGCAGAGATTTGAGCCAGTCGGCAAGCTCCTGCATCTGTTTTCCATAGTCTGATATTTTCTTCTGCTGAAAACAGTGTATCTCCTTTCCCCGCGGCAGGGTTTGGATGAATGCTTCCTGGCGTTCGTGCGACCAGGGCATGTTATCAAAGCCGCAATAGGCAAGGTTCTCAAAACCTTTTTCAAGCATATAATGAGCAGCCATTTCGCCTATGAGCCGGGAATCGCTTACAATGTTCGGGACACCTTTTATACTTTTTTCGTGACGGATCGATACCACCGCCGGGATGCCGAGTCTGAGCAGTTTCATATTATCAGGTGTATCCCGCATTATTAAACCGTCAAAATCATGTACAGCCGCCTCGGGCAGGGCGTCAGCAAATCCTCGCGGCTCATTATAAAACACCCAGGATGCGGCGGCATTGGCATACTTGAGAATTCCCCTGATGAGTGTTCTACCGTAGGAGGTTGATGTCTCTATAAGCAATGCAATTTTTTTCTGGTGTTTCATCAAATCAATTATAACATTCAGGCAAGTGGATTACAAATTCAAATGTGTCGTAATATGGTGTTTTTTTGATACGCAGAAAGGTGTTTAAACTGCTGTCTGATTTACTATAATATACATCTTAAGCGTGCTAAATCTAATATTATTTGATTATTTACAGGGTTCGCAGTAATGTCTGATGTGTTCAAAGAAATTTCCGAATGCAGGATTGTTGCCACAGTCGTAGTTGAGCAAGCTGATCAGGCTCATATTCTTGCTCAAAACCTGCTTGATTGCGGTATAAAGTGTATTGAGCTGACTTTACGCACAGAAAACGCTCTTTCAGCCATCGAAACAGTCAGCCGAAATTATCCGGAGATTCTTGTGGGTGCAGGTACCGTTCTTACTTGTGAACAGGTAGAACGTGTCTGTCAGGCCGGGGCCAGATTCGCAGTTGCCCCGGGGCTCAACCCTGCGGTGGTTGAGAGGGCATCCCAGGCTAATCTGCCATTTGCGCCGGGTGTTTGTACGCCTTCTGATATAGAAAAGGCCGTTGAGCTTGGCTGCCGGTATCTTAAATTCTTTCCCGCAGAGCCGCTTGGAGGAATTAAATATCTAAAATGCATGGCAGCTCCCTATATGCATAAAGGGCTCAGGTTCATGCCATTGGGCGGGATCAAAGATGAGAACTTTATGGATTATCTCAAAGAAGATATAGTTTTTGCGGTCGGCGGCTCCTGGCTCGCTCCCAGCTCATTGATTTCCGCGGGAAACTGGGAAGGAATTAAAACCAGATGCCTCAACGCTGTGGAAAAGATACGAAATTGCAGTTCAGTAAACGGAGACTGATACAGTGAAAAAAGTAGTTACTTTCGGTGAAATAATGGGGCGAATTTCTCCTGCCGGTTTTCTCAGGTTCCGCCAGGCTTTGCCCGGAACAATGACGATGTCCTTTGCCGGAGCCGAGGCCAATGTCGCCGCCTCGATAGCATATATGGGAGGCAGCGCGTCGTTTGTGACTTCACTGCCCCGAAACGACATCACTGATGCCTGCCTGGCACAGCTGCGGGCAATAGGTGTAGATACGTCCGGTGTTGTCGTGAATAACGCCGGGCGACTGGGTTTGTACTACACCGAAAACGGCTCAAATCAAAGGCCCTCCAGAGTGATATACGACAGGGCGTATTCAGCGATATCCCTGACCGAGCCTTCTCAATATGACTGGGAATCTGTATTTGAAGGCGCCGGCTGGTTTCATGTTACCGGAATAACACCTTCGCTCTCTAAACTTGCGGCTGAGGCGGCGGTTTATTCGGTTAAAAAAGCCAAAGAAAAAGGCTTGAGCGTTTCATGTGATCTCAATTTCAGAAGTAAGCTCTGGCGTTGGGATCCGTCGATGTCGCCGGCAGAGCTGGCACGCTGCACAATGGAGAGTCTGCTGGCTTATGTGGATGTGTTGATTGCTAACGAGGAAGACGCCTCGAGTGTTCTTGGGATTCAACCGGCAAATACAGACATTAACAGCGGCAGAATTGATGCTCAGGAGTATAAGCAGACAGCCGCACAGATAGCCGGGATGTTTCCAAATATCACCAAAATCGCGACCACGCTAAGGCAAAACATATCCGCTTCGCATAACAATTGGGGGGCGATGCTTTATGACTGTACTGAGAAAGATTCTTATTATGCTCCGCTGAAAGACGGCAGATACAGCCCTTACAGCATCACTCATATCGTTGACAGAGTCGGCGGGGGAGATTCCTTTGCCGCGGCGCTGATCTATGCTCTCAATACTGAAAAGGCCGCGGATTTGCAGGAGGTGCTTGATTACGCCGCCGCCGCTTCCTGTCTGGCACATACGATATCAGGAGACTATAATTTTAATACCAGAGAAGAAATAGAGACTCTCGCGGCAGGTAACGCCGCGGGCAGGGTTGTAAGATAAATAATTTTGAAATTTTAAGCGGGGATTTTGTTATGTTTAAAAAGATATGGCTGCTTCTGCTCTCTGTAGGGCCGGGGATATTCTGCATAGGATATACGATTGGCACGGGCAGCGTTACTTCGATGAGCAAGGCCGGCTCGCAGTTCGGCACTGAGCTTTTGTGGGTTCTGGCTTTGAGCTGCCTGTTTTCGTGGGTATTGATGGAGGCTTACGGCAGGTATGCGGTGGTAACCGGAGATACCGCTATTCACAGTTTCAAGACTAAGCTGAAGTTTGGAAAATTCTTCGCCGTTCTTGCTGTTGCCGGAGTCAGTGTCGGCCAGTGGTGCTGTCTTTCCGGTCTGGTAGGTTTGTCGTCTGCGGCGGTTTATGAAACGCTGCGGCTGTTTTTCCCCTCATTTGAGCAGGGGGGATATTGGCCGGGGCTGATAATAGCAGTTATTATTATGGCGGCCATGTATATAGTGCTGTGGTTTGGGACATATTCTCTTTTTGAGAAAGTTCTGGTGTTTTTTGTAACTATTTTAGCCGTCAGTTTTATTGTCTCTATGTTTATAGTGCTTCCGTCTCCTTCAGAGATCGCCGGCGGATTTATTCCCTCTATCCCCGATGTTGAAGGGGCTAAACTAATGATAGCGGCTTTTGTCGGTACGACTATGGCAGCGCCCACTTTCGTTGTAAGACCTCTGTTGGTAAAGAGTAAGGGCTGGTCAAACGGCGGGTTTTCTCAGCAGCAGAAGGATGCAGCCGTTTCAGCATTGATGATGTTTGTTGTCAGCGGCTCGATTATGCTCTGCGCTGCGGGCGCACTGTTCAAAGAGGGTAAGGTAATAACAAATGTACTGGATATGGCAAACAGCCTCAGCCCGTTTGCGGGCAGGTTTGCCGTTGCTCTGTTTCTGGCGGGTACACTCAGCGCCGGGCTATCTTCCATGCTTCCGATAATGATGGTTGCTCCTCTGCTGATATCCGATTATAATAAAGGCCGGATGGTAACGCGTTCTGTTATGTTCCGCTGTCTGACCGCGGCAGCGGCATTGATCGGATTAACTGTGCCGATACTCGGAGCCAATCCGATCGCGGCCCAGATCGCGACCCAGGTATCGCAGGTATTCGTCTTGCCTCTGGTGATAGGATGTATTATATATCTCGTAAACAGCAGAGAGATGCGGCAGCACCGTGCCGGTTGGCTGCTCAACAGCGGTCTGGTGCTTGCATTCGCGTATTCTCTGGTAATGTCATATATCGCATTGTTAGGTTTAAAAGATTTCTTTTAACAAAGTTATGGAGTTGATTTATGTTTCGCTTTTGTTTAATTATGGCGGTTTTTATGTGTGTGCAGGTTCAGGCTAAAACTTTTTTCAACGCGCCGGATGTTATTTATCCGGGAGATGAAAACTATCAGAATATAGAAAGCCGTAAGTTTCAGGGAATTCCCAGTCTCGCGGTAAGCCCCGGCGGGCGTATCTGGGTTACCTGGTACGCGGGCCCGACAGCGGGGGAAGATAAAAACAATTATGTCGTTCTGGCAACCAGCGGCGACGGAGGCAAAAACTGGCAGGAAATTTTAATCATCGATCCGGACGGAGCCGGGCCGGTAAGGGCGTTTGACCCTGAAATCTGGTTAGACCCGCAGGGGAAATTGTGGCTGTTCTGGGCGCAGCATTTTGCCCATGATAAGATGAACCCTCATGCCGGTGTCTGGGCGATGGTTACAAACGAGCCTGATAGCAGCGGCGCAAAGTGGTCTTCGCCGCGGCGGCTGACAGAGGGTATCATGATGTGCAAGCCAACTGTTCTTTCAAGCGGCCGATGGCTGCTATCCGCATCTACCTGGCGAGAAACAGATTACAGCGCCAGGGCGGTTGCCTCTGATGATGGCGGACGCAGTCTTGAGGTTATCGGAGCCTGCAATGTGCCGGTGGATGTACGCAGTTTCGATGAACATATGATTGTTGAGCGTAAAGACGGCTCTCTGTGGATGCTTGTCAGGACAAAATACGGTATCGGCGAAAGCGTTTCAGATGACGGCGGAAAGACCTGGCCGGAGTTAGAACCTTGCGAGATATCGCATCCATCCGCGAGATTTTTCATCAGGCGGCTGGATTCAGGTAATCTTCTTCTGGTCAAGCACGGCCCGATTGACGAACGTACAGGCCGCAGCCGGCTTATGGCGTTTATTTCTAAAGATGACGGTAAAACCTGGCAGGGCGGGCTGATGATTGACGAGCGTGAGGGCGTTTCATACCCGGACGGTCAGCAGGTAAATGACGGTCGAATCTATATTACTTATGATTATTCCCGAACAGGGGATCAGGATATTCTGATGGCGGTATTTACCGAAGAAGATGTTATTGCGGGCAAAGCCGTATCCGGTAAAACCAGGTTCAGGGTGCCGGTTAACTCGACGGCGGATAATTCGGTTGAATAAATTTCTGTGTATTCAGAAGTTGAGGCAGACTGGTAAAAATATCATATTTATAATTGTACGGCAGTTTTCAGACAGTTCTTTAATACGAAAGAAATAGCTATGTTAAAGTTTAAGTTGCTTATCCTGGCTTTGTTTATCTCAATACAACCTGTATTTTCCGGTTATCCGGAAACTGTTAAAGAAACCGCCCGCGATATCCCCGTGATAGACTCTGTTGACGTTGTTGTTGTCGGCGGCTCTACCGGCGGTGTCTCCGCGGCAATCGCGGCAGCCCGAGAGGGGGCATCTGTCTTTCTTGCGGGCGGGGCAACATACCTTGGCGATGATATGTGTTCTACGTACCAGCTTTGGCTCGAAGATGGCGAAAAGCCTCTTAACAGTCTGGCTGAAAAGATTTACGCCGCTGATGAAACGGATGAATCTTCTGGAAGATATGTAACGCCGCGGCCGATGCACGTAAAAAGAACACTTGAAAACGCCCTGCTTAATGCGGGTGTGCGTTTTCTGTTTTCAACGTACGGCTGCGATCTTGTCTTTTCCGAGGGAGGCGAGCTTGTCGGGGTGTGCATTGTCAACCGCTCCGGCAGGCAGGTGATTCTCTGTAAAACCGTAATCGATGCCACCGGCAACGCCGCGATGGCTCGCATGGCAGGTGTAAAGGTCAGGGCCGCAGCCGACGGCAAAGGTGAGTTTAAACGTGTGGTTCTGGGCGGGACTGCGGCTGTGAACGAGAATATTGTATCCTCCAGAGCTCTCAAGTCGCCGCACTGGCAGCCAAGGCTTGAGAAGGTTCCCGAGACCGAAGGTAAAGCCTGGAAAGTCGGGCCGCCCGAAGACTGGGACGGAAACATGATCGAGTACACGCTGAGTTTGCCTATGCCTGATCAATCCTTTGAATCTTTTGCCAAAGCTCAGCAGAGGGCCCGCGATGCGACATGGAGCCCTGATCAGTTTGACGCGTCAGCGCAGCTTTATTATGTGCTGCAGGAAAGCATAGTCTGCCGAAAGAGGCTGTCAGGCTCATTCGCAGCCGACTCGGTAAGCCTTGACTGTTTCAGGCCCGAAAATGCTGATAATCTCTACGTGCTTGGCGGATGCGCAGACCTGGAGAGGAATCTGGCAAAAAAACTTATTCGCCCTGTTAATCTGATGCTGGTGGGCGAAAGAATCGGCAGAGCCGCGGCGAAAGAGTCATCCGCCCGGGTTGAAATTAAGATGCCCGAAAAGGCGGACTTTTTGCCTCAATTGCCCGCACGCGGCAGTAATCGGGGCGAACTTCGTGAAGTTTTATCCGGACTGCGAATGACCCAGGCTCCGCAGGCGTCTATAAAAAGCACTGAACGGAATATCCCTGTACTTGGCCGGTATGACGTGGTAGTGGTCGGCGGCGGAACCGGCGGCGCTCCTGCGGCGATATCTTCTGCCAGAAACGGTATGAAAACGCTGGTTGTTGAGTATCAGAACGGTCTGGGCGGCGTGAGCACTCTGGGCATGATCGGTATCTACTGGTACGGCAACAGAGCCGGGTTTACTGCCGAAATCGACGAAGGCGTAAAATCCATGGGCCCAAAGGGACAGGTTCCCAAATACAATTATGTTGATGTCTGGAACGCAGAGTATCGCATGGAATGGTTTCGAAAAGAGATTCTCGAAGCCGGCGGCGAGATATGGTTTAACGCAACAGGCTGCGGCGCATTGGTTGAAAACGATAAGACCAGAGGCGTCATCGTCGCAACGCCGCACGGAAGGGGCGTTGTTCTTTGTGATGTGGTTATCGACAGCACCGGCAGCGCGGATATAGCTATCGCGGCGGGGGCTGACTATAACTACACAGACGCCGAACACGCGGCGATGCAGGGGACGGGCCTGCCTTACAAAGATATTCACAACACTGGCAAAAATACACCCTGGTACACCAACACCGACTATACATTTGTCAACGAGGCTGATATGCTCGATGTCTGGCGTGCTTTTATCGGCGCCAGGGAGAAGTTCAGCGAACATTATGACCTTTCAACAATCATAGATTCACGCGAGCGTCGCAGGATTGTCGGCGATTATGAGCTGGATCCGTTAGACGTTATAAATGACAGGACGTTTGACGATACAATAAATTTGAGCAGGAGCAATTTCGATTCTCACGGCTATACAATACACCCGTTTTTCATGCTCAAAGCCCCCGATAAAAAGGCGATTGAGGTTCGTGTGCCCTATCGATGCCTTATCCCCAAAGCGTTGGATAATATGCTCGTTACCGGCCTTGGTATAAGTGCACACCGCGATTCCATACCGCTTGTGCGTATGCAGCCGGATATCCAGAATCAGGGTTATGCCGCCGGTGCGGCAGCGGCGATGGCGGTAAAAGCCAAATGTTCAGTACGTGATATTGATATACGCCGGCTGCAGATGCATCTTGTTGGAAAGGGCTGCATCCCGGCGGGTATTCTCGAAGAAAAAGAGTCTGCTCCGCTGACTCTCGAAGAACTCGAGGACAAAGTGGCTAAGGTAACTGAAAACTACGAGGGCCTGGGCCATATACTTGAGAGGCCGCAGGACTCAATCCCTCTGCTTCGTGAGGCATACAGAAATGCCGAAAATGATGAGGAGAAGCTGGTTTATGCCCATATTCTGGGTGTTATGAACGATCACTTCAGCGCGGATTATCTTATTGAATACGTTTCTCAAAATCCATGGGACGAGGGCTGGAACTTCACAGGTATGGGCCAGTTCGGCGCCAGTATGAGTTACCTGGACAGTGTGATAATAGCTCTGGGCAGAACAGGAGACAAACGCGCGATTGAGCCGATAATTGAAAAGACCCGCCGGCTGGGCGGCAAATCCCAGTTTTCGCATTACCGCGCGGTTGCTGTGGCTTTTGAGACGTTAGGCGATAAAAGGGCCGCCAGACCTCTGGCCGAGCTGCTTGGTAAAGAGGGTATGACCGGCCATACGGTAACGCTCGATGACATACAGTCAGAAGAAAGAAAGTATTTTACCGACAGATCTCTGTCTCTGCGGGAAATTGTCCTGGCAAGGGCGCTTTTCAGGTGCGGCGACTACAACGGCCTTGGCAGAAAGATTCTCGAAGAATACGCCAAAGACCTTCGGGGGCTTTATTCCCGTCACGCTGTAAGTATCCTTCGGCAGAACCAGGATTGATAATTAACCCTGAGCTGCAAGTAAGTTTTATTGAACTGACACCGAGTGTTCGCTTGCTGTAAATATTTTTTAAATCGTTTATCAGTAAGTGTTTTGAAAAATCTGTGTGTATATGCCAGGTTTTGGTTTCCGTGTTTTTCAGTTGATTGCGGTTGATTTTGAGTAATTGCTTGATTTTCTAAGATTAAGGGTGTATAATAACAATTGTTAAATGCATATAAAATAAGGTGGGATACCCCTCCTGACATGCTTTAATTCATTGATTCTTATCCCGCCTGATAAGTTAAATCTAAATTTTAGCACGGGTAAGAAAATGAAAACTTCAATCAAATCACAGATCGCGTTTTTAATCTTCATTGCATTTGTTATGTCTTGGTCACAGTCTTTCAGTGCCTCTGTTCCACCGGAGAGCCTTGCCGGGGTTTCTCTGTTTAACAGTCCCGACGGTACCGGCGAGTCCTTGAGATGGAATATTTACGGCAGTCTGTGGGATCCTGCGGTAGGAGATTCGTTTTATTACACTTCAGGTTATTCAACTCCGCAGGCCGTTTCTCAAATGCAGTGCATCCTCACCGGCGGGCTTAATCAGTATGCTGTGGAAACGATAACCAGAACATCTGTTTCTACAGATACAAGCGAAACTGCTGCTTCAGCTCAATATGACAGCCAGGGGAGGATAATCCAAATAGAGCAGGTAAACAAAGACCCGGATCAGCCGAGTGATTTTTTTACTTTTCAGTATGATTCTCTAGGCAGACTTACAGAAGTCCAGATGATGGCCGGCGGGCCAATGGGCGCGGTAATGGGCGGCATAAGTTCTTCAAATTACTGTGATGACTGCCCCCGGCAGCAGCGTAAAGTACCCAGAAATATAAAATATACCAATTATTCAGATCCAAACAAGGATGTAGAAGTGTCCGCTGAATATGATACGAATAACCGGCTGGTATCAATCCGCTACTGCCTGCGTGAACATGATCATATCGGCCAGTTCAGTTTTGGATATAACGAGCAAGGCCGGTTGGTAATGATAAGTAATGGTCTTGACAATGACTGTGACGGCTATTATGAGAACCCGCTCTTGAGTGCTTATCTGGATTATGATGCAGATGGCCGAATAACAATGATAGATGACTACGTATCCGACAGCAACATACTTCAATGGATACGAAGAAGCATCTCTGATAATGATGACGAAGAAGAGATCAGAATCCGATCAATTTTCGGCGATTCCGACCAGAGCATCTTCACAACCACGATTTCCGACGGAGCCGGCACTGATACCTACAGCGAAAACGCCGAGGTAACCGTCCCCGACGCGGGCGGCTCTGTGAATATCCGTAATTGGAACTGGTGGGGGCTTGCTGTTCCCCCTTCATTGGTGTCTGCGGATGTGAACTGGTCGCCACCTCAGCAGTCGGCCGATTCAAGCGGTATCAGCAACAGGGTAATACTTCCAATACTCTCGCCCGGCGGTGAGCTCGCAGCTACTGTAGATTTGCAGGAAATAAGTATTTGCAGCTATAAGGCAAGTGAACGAAAAAAAGGGCTTGTCCTTGACAGAAACGGCACTGCAAGAGATGAACTGCACTTTTACGATTACACGCCTGACGGCAATATCGCGGCGATGCTGACGATGGATGAATACGGCAATGCAATCATAGGTATCGGCGGTCCCAACGCTGAGCTGATGCGTTATAACTTTTTCGAGGCATGGCCTTCTAAGTGGAAGGGATTCAGCCTTGATTCACAAGAGCCGCCTTCAGAGCCTCTCAAAGGCGATGCCTGGGACCAAAGAAACGACCCTGCGAGATTTGGATTTTTCGATGGATGGCCGGACAGCTGGGGCGTTCAGCCCTACATTCCGATCTACAGCCAGACAGGCGATGGAACATTGTATCTTGCCGGCACTGTAACCTCTGGCGGAGCTTACTGTTATTTCCAGTACGGCGAGAAAGGCCTTCTTGAGGCGATTGTCAGAATGAACAGTGTTGACAACAACGCCTGCCTCGAAGAAATAGAGGGCGATGCAAACGGAGACTGCCGGGTAGATTTTGCAGATATTGCAGTTATGGCGCAAAACTGGCTACAGTGTAACCTCGAGTATCAGCATCTCTGCCGGTAAAGAATATCATTGGCTTATTATTCTTTGTAAACCTCTACCTCGGTAGTGAATACGAAATTTTCATTGTAATTGACGCGAGTTTTGTAGGTGTCCAGATAGGCGACTCTGACGTAGCGAGCCTGTTGCGGCGGGAATGAAATCAATGCCTTTTCGCTCTTTTTAAGGCTGAATTCATATTTGCCGACGGTTTTAAAGTCCTTTGCGTTGGTGCTGAGCTGTATCTCTACGTTTCGCGTAGAGCCAAACGCCGGCACGCCGATATATACCTTGCTTACGGTTTTTATCTGTTCAAGATCAATTGTCGCGTATTTGGGGAATTTGTCGCTCTCATTTGACGCGAAGCAGTTTACAGAGTTTTCTGCCCAGCTGCCGTCGTTGAGTCCCTGTCTCCACGCCGTGCCGTGTGTATTTTCATTTGTGCAGGTGTACGGTTTGTTCAGAGCGAAGTTCTCGCCCTCTGGCAGAAGCCGCGTTTGTATGTCACTGCTGAAAGCGGGTGTGGGCAGGCCTTCTTTATTCATCAGGTTCGGCGTTGCCCTTTTGTTCCAGCCGAGGCGAACGATTTTCGGAGAAGTAACTTCTTCTGACCATACAGTCACTGTATCTTTGCCTGTTATTTCGGCGTTGGCCTTGTGGAACACACCATCGTCTCCGGCAACTTCAAACCAGTCGGGGGCTTTGCCGTCACGTGTGGTCAGGCCGCTGCCGCTGTGGTCAAATTTTACAACGGCTTTGCCGCCGGCGAAATCGGCAGATTTGAACAACGGGCCGGAATATACCAGAGCCGTTTTTCCGTAGTCTTTTGCCAGTGCCCACAGGGCGAGCCTCTTGCCCACGTCCTGTTTGTTTTTTGGGTGGATATCCTGATAATTTCCGATGTCGTTGGTTACCGCCATGCCGGTGTTGGGTATAGTCAGCGAATGCAGCTGAGCCTCCCAGACAAGCGGGAGCCATTCATCATCTGCGTATCTGTACGGAGCCAGATGCACGTAATAGAAGGGGAAATCGCCCTGGTTCCAGACACTTCTCCAGCCGCCGATCAGGGCTTTCATCTTCTCGTAGTAAAGCATACCGTCGAGCCTGTTTGACTCGCCCTGATACCAGATTACCCCTTTGATTGTATATGGTACTATCGGGTGGATCATTGCGTTGTAGAGGCCCTGTATGCCGTGGTTGCCCTGCTGCAGGTTCAACGAGACCGCCGGCAGGTCGTTTACGGCCTTGCCGTCTTTTAGAGCCTGGAGGGCTTCTTTTTGCCACTTTTCAACACTTGCCATCGCTTCTTTGAGCTTGCTGTTGTATTCGCTGCTGCCCGGGGTTTTGGCCTTTATCTCTTCATAGATGCCGCTGAGCCTGTCCAGGTCTTCATAGCCGAGAGTAGGTATCCATGCCTCTATTCTGGAGCCGCCCCATGAAGAATGGATAAGGCCTATCGGAACATTGAGCTCTTTATGCAGTTTACGGCCAAAGTAATACCCCGCCGCACTGAAATCGGGTATGTTTTCTGGTGAGCATACCTGCCATTTTGCGTTAACATCGTCCTGCTTGTCAGGGCTTGATAGTCTTGGGATCTGAAACAGCCGGATGTTCGGGTAATCCGCGTTGGCGATTTCTTCCTGGGCATCATTAGAGTTTCCTACGCTCATCGCCATGTTCGACTGGCCGCTGCACAGCCATACCTCGCCGCAGAGTATATCGGTTAGTTCGATAGCGCTGTTGTCTTTGCGGTCTGTTATAATCAGATTGTAAGGCCCGCCGGCGCCTTTTGTCTCAAGCCCGGCCTGCCATTGGCCGCCGCTGCCGGCACGTACAGTAACCGGATTAACCATGCAGCTGCCCGTTATTGTTACCTGGGCTCCGGCAGAGGCCTTTCCCCAGATATTGACTGTAGTATTCCGCTGAAGCACCATGCCGCTGTCAAAGACGGAATTAAGTTCAATCTGCGCAAATACAGAGCCGGTTAAAATTATAAGACTAACAATAATACAACAAATTTGCTTTTTCATGGTTAATTCCTTAATAAATGTTGTTTTTATTTTGAGATTAGGTTTTCGTAGAGTCCTGCGCTGTGGGCGAGTATTTCTCGGATTTTGAGGTCGTAGGGACATTTTTGCTCGCATCGGCCGCAGTCTGTGCAGTTTTCGACGGTTTTCATCATCTTTTTCCAGCTTTCATCGGTAACCTTTTCCACCGGAAGCCGCTTAACCAGAGATTCGTATATCGTAATCGGAAATATCTGCACCCCGTGCGGGCACGGCATACAGTATTCACATCTGCGGCAGAACTGGTCGCCCGATTCGCTGCGTATCCTGTCCATTTTGGCAAGCTCCCGTTCGTCAGGCTTCTCGTCTTCTTCGATAGTCGCGGCGATCTGGTCGATTTCTTCGGGTTTTTCTATGCCGACAAGCGGCACGACATTATCCATGCCGTTGAAAAACTTAAACGCCAGTGAAGCGTCTGCGATATGCCCGCCTGCCATGGGTTTCATGGCTATTATGCCGACATCGTGTTTGACCGCGGCGGGAACTGCCGACTCCAGCGGCTCGCGGACAATGAAATTCAGAGCTATCATTGCAGTTTCGAAAAGGCCCGTCTCGACGATGGGTTTGATGATATCCACGCCGTGAATTGTTATGCCGATATGGCGTATCTTACCCTGAGATTTTGCCTTTTCCATTACCGGCATCAGCTCAATGCATTTCTGGAGTCCCTGCCGGTCTTTGATGCAGTGGAACTGGTAAAGATCAATCGTTTCTATCTGCATTCGCTTAAGCGATTTATCTATGGATTCAGCCATAAAGCGGGCGTCTGTCGGCGGGGCTTTGCTTGCAATTACAAGCCCGTCTCTGCGTCCCTTTATCGCTTTTCCGATCTTCTCTTCACTGTCACCGTAGCCGGTTGCGGTATCGATGTAGTTTATGCCGTGCTCAAGGCAGCGGTGGATACATTTCTCCGCCTCTTGCTGAGAAACACGTGTGATCGGAATGCCGCCGAAACCGACCTGTGAGACCATTAGTTCACTTTTTCCAAGCCTTATTTTTTTCATAGTATCTGCCTAAACTGTTTTCTGGTTGTAATTACTGAATTTTACTGCGGAACGGCTGTAATTTCAAGCCGGATTAAAAGTTTTCAATTTTTGTATAATCATTTGCGGCACGCTTTTTAAGATAAACTCACTGCCCGTATATAAGGAAGCTCACCGTGTCTATGACAAAGTAAAGCCCGAATCCTGCCAGCATTACTGCACAAACGGCAAGGGCGGCAGTCATGCCTTTGCGCCCTGCGATAGCCGCACCCTTATTTGTCGTAAAGGTGACCAGCTCCAGCCAGATCAGGTCCGCCAGCCAGTGAACCAACGCGAAGACAGGCAGCAGCCAGTAACCGAAACCTATTGCCCTGGTTGTCAGGCCAAGCCCGATAGTAGCCCACCACAGCAGAAAGTACGGATTGGATATAGACAGAAATATTCCCGTGATAAACGGGCTTCTGCCGGGATTTTCGGCTTTTTCCGCATGTACTCCTTTTCTAATGTCGCTGAGCAGCCCCCACGCCATATAAAGCAGTATTGCGCCGCCGAGAAGGCCGGTAACCGTGCGGGCAATATCGGTTTTGACCAGGGTATCCAGTCCCGCGGTGAGAAGCAGTATCAGGGGAAATTCCACTACCGCGTGCCCCAGGGCTATCATAAGCCCGCTGTGGCGGCTTTTCATGCCGTGGCTTATCGCCGCGGCGGTTACCGGTCCCGGTGACATGGCACCAGAACATGATATGGCAAAAGAACTGGCTAAAAATAAAAGTATGTTCATAGTAATCACGGTTTATTATCGGGAGATTTTGATTAGTGTCAATGAATTTAATTCGCTTAAGTGCTTTTAAACGCTTTAAACAATGTGTTTTGCAATTATTTTCAAAAAATTATTTTTTTTGTTTGACTATGTGTAACATATGTGTTATATTCTATTTCAGAAAGAAGGAAGTGTAAAACAAACATTTCCAATAAACATTAAAGAGTCGCTTATTCGTAGTGGTTTTATAGCGGCTTGAGAGAGAAAGTAAGTTAAAATAAGTTAGTTGATTTTATCCGCTCGTAATTCTCTCGTTTTATGTTCTTTTAAAACATAATACGTGTAATAATATCTGATATTGACACAATCTCTTTCTCCCTTTTCCCTATCAGGAGAGTACAGGAAGGCCTCATTCCCAATCCCAAAAGGCCTTCCTGGCTCCCTACTTTAGCGGCAGAAGGGATTAGAGTCTTTATATCAAGGAGAAACCAGTTAGTGCTTTTTGCGGCCGGGGGAAGCTTTTTTACGAAGCCGCGGCCGAATCGAAGAGCCGGTTCACCTCCATGGTAACCTTTGAAGTTGAAGAAACACAATCTCTTTCTCCCTTTTCCCTATCAGATGAGTACAGGAAGGCCTCACTCCCAAATCAGGGCCTTCCTGATACTCTTCGTTTTCCCTTTTCCCTAATCCCATAATTAAGAGATTTAAATAAAAGAAGTTGGATCCCGGAGCTGTCCCCCTCCGGGATTTTTTTTGCGCGCTCATATCGTGAAATCAGGCTGCACGTATGGTTTAAAATACAGAACTCTCGCATTATAACAATCTCATTACATTCGAAACTTAACTTCGGAGATATCTGCAGGGGCAGTTTTAGGATTTTTTTAAAAAATTATTTTTTCCTATAACACCTTGATAATAACACTTTTATTTTGGTTAAAATCTTTTAACCGCCCGATAAAATGTTTTAACCTTAAATTTATATTGACATCTCATACCGGCAGTGTTATATTTTCCAAGTGTAGTGGTAATTCTTAAATAACAGTTATTATAGATTGTACGCATATGCCGGTAACAATTAAACAAATCTCAAATGAGTTAGGTCTATCCCCCGCAACGGTTTCGCTGGCTATTCGCAACAAGAAAGCCGGCAAAAAGAGACTTTCCCCCGAGACCGTCAGCCGCGTACAGGAAACCGCACGCAAGATGGGCTACAGGCCAAATACCCTGGCTACCAGTCTGATCAGCAGCACTTCCACCACAGTCGGGGTTTTGCTCGGCTCGCTTAGTTTCGGCTCTGAATCTCTCCTGGACGGATTCAAAATGTCATTCGGGCCAGATTACACTTCGTTTTTGTCGGTATATAACGGCGAGGGCCAACGTGAAAAACGTGAACTTGAAATGCTCATCGGGCACAGGGTGTGCGGTTTGATAGCCGCGTTTTCCGGAGCATCTGAAAACATAAGTCTCTATAAAGACGCTGCTTTACGTTACAAGATACCGCTTGTTGTGATAGAAAGGCAGATTCCGGAGCTTAATGTTCCGGTTGTAAGGTCTGATCATTTTAACAGTACCTATCTGGCCGCAAAGGCTTTGCAGGATCTTGGCCACAAGCGGATTATGTATGCAAGTGTCAGTTTTTCAGTAAGTTCTGAGATGTCGGAACTTCATTCACAGGGATATTACAAAGCAATGCGTGAGGCAGGCCTTGAAAACTGCATTTGTGTTAATGAACGCAGGGGGATCAAGGACTGGTACAAGTCGGGAAATCTGCGGGCCCAGGTTTCTGAGATAATGAAGACCTGGCTGCTCCAGAAAGACAGGTCAACAGCGGTTCTGGTCGATCATGACTGGCTGGCGTATGAGATATTAAGTGAATGCAGCGAGCTGGGTATTAGAATTCCTGAAGATTTATCATTGATGGGAATCGGAGATTATGTTTTCAGCTCTTTCCCCTATGTAAGCCTAAGTACTGTGGCCTCCGCGGGTGATTATCCGATGCAGACAATGATTGGCCGCGGGGCGGCAAAACTCTTGATGGAGCTGGTTGCCGGCGACGAATGGGACGGGAATGATGTTATTCTGCCTGTTAAGGTTGTTCTCAGATCAACTACCAGAGAAATATGAAATTGTTGAGTGTAGTGATCTTTAAACAATAAGGAAGGTTCAAATAAATTTTTAATTTTAGTTTAAGTGAAAGGTTTTATTATGAAGTTGTTAATGGTAAGTTTAATGTTAGCAGTGTTTACTGTTGTCGGAACTTTAAATGGAGAGACTATCTTTGAGACATTTGACTCGGATCCTCTTGCCAACGGATGGACAGAAGACGAAAATGAAACCGGTAGTTCGTTTACCTACCAAAATGATCTCACTACCGGCTATGTTGGCGGTGGGTATCTGGAAGTTTTCATGCAGCGCAATCCAAACACAGACCGTTTTACAACTTCCCTGAGTCAGACATATACGCAGGGCCAGGAATTCTGGATTGAA
Organism: Limihaloglobus sulfuriphilus; assembly: GCF_001999965.1. GTDB lineage: Bacteria > Planctomycetota > Phycisphaerae > Sedimentisphaerales > Sedimentisphaeraceae > Limihaloglobus > Limihaloglobus sulfuriphilus. The sequence continues at coordinate 175,224 of NZ_CP019646.1, forward strand.
TTTGACAGTTCGACTCAGGCCCACTATCAGTACCAGCGGGGCTTGTTTGGCGTATTTAACAGTGCTTCTGATAACTCCACCAACGTTATAGCAGATAATTTCTGGAGGCAGAAGACGTCGTCTTCGAGCTCGAATTTTGCACACAGGGTACAGAGCTATGATTCCAGCGGGTCATCTACGATTTATACCTCAGACTATGTGTTTGTCAAAAATGAACCCATCCGCGCCAAGCTCCATTATTATGTTGACGGAAGCAGTAACGGGATAGCCGAATTTCAGCTTTGGCGGCTCAATGAAGCAGGTGCCGCCGATGATGTTCTGCTTGCTGATGCTACTGGTGCAAATTCTGCTGTAATTCTTGATGCCGGTAACACACTGAGTTTTGATGTGTTTGGTTTTGGAAACAACGACGGCACACTTAACACAACTTACACCCAGAGATCATGGGTTGATAACCTTTATTTCAGCACAGACGGGGCTAACACCGAATATGTGGATCCGGCTTTTGCAGTCCCTGAACCTGTTTCAGTTCTGTTGTTTGGACTGGGCAGCCTGACTGTACTGCGTCTGAAAAAGAATTAGAATTTGAATTAATTTTACTCTTAAAATAAATAAATCTTGCGGCCTTAAAGCCCGATGCTTCAGCGATGAGTTTCGGCAGAATAACCGGTTATTATGACTCTGAGCTGACGGCAGCATAAAACCTATATATATTTTGGGGTTAATATGAAGTATTTGCACTGTATTTTGAGTTTGGTTTTTGTCTCTTTTGTTTTGTTCACCTCTGCAGGCAGGGCAGAGACTCTATTTGATTCGTTTGATGTTGACCCCCAGAATAACGGCTGGACAAGGGCCGGTTCGGGCAGCAGCAATTTTACCTGGCTTGATGATCTTGTTGTTGACGCTGAAGGCGATGAGTATGTTTCAGGCGGATATCTCAGAGCTGACCTGTATAGAGAGCCAACGACTGAACGTCTCAGCTATGCCCTGAGTCAGAGCTACAGCATGCAGCAGGAGTTCTGGATGGAGTTTGACATGTCCACGCGTGTACATTATCAGTATGAGCGGGGATTTGTTGGTTTATTCTCCAGTGAGACAGATAATGCTGCAAATGTTCTCGCCGCCAAGGTCTTCAGGCAGCAAACCCAATCAAATGTATCGCCTAAGGCCGCAAGATTTAATTCGTATGATTCTACGGGGGCAAATGTCTATGTTGAAACAGGTTATGTGTTTGATAAACTTGTTCCCGTCAGAATCAAACTGCACTATTATATTGATGAAAACGAAAACGGAATTGGTGAGGTTGAAATATGGCATCTAAATGATGTTGGAGAGTCGGACGATGTCAAACTTGTCAGCGCATCAGATATTCTGTTTGTCAACGGCAGCGGCAAGACGGCTTCTTACAACTGTTTTGGAATCGGCAATCTAATCGGCAGCTCCAGCAGTTACTGGCAGGCAATATGGTTAGACAACATGTATGTCTCCACCGAAAAGAGCTGCGATGATTATTTTGCCGGTCTTGGCCAGGAAAGGCCGGAGCCGGCATTTGGAACCTACAGTGCCGACCTTACGCCGCCGTCTCCGGATCCGCTTGTCTGGAGTTCAGTTCCTGCCGCGATCAGCCCGACTAAGATAACTATGGCTGTCGGGCCGGCATCCGATGAAAACGGTGTAATGTACTATTTTGAAAACATAGATATTCCAAGCCACAACAGCGATTGGCAGGAAAGCACCGAATGGACAGATTCAGGTCTTGATGATAACACGACTTACAGCTATCGTGTAAAGGCCCGGGATCTTTCTGCAAACCGCAACGAAACGGGCTGGTCAAGCATTGAGCAGGCAACAACACCGGTTGAGACTGATGTCTCATCACCAGAGCCTGATCCGATGCTCTGGGTGAGTGAGCCGGAGGTTTTTGGTTACAAAAATGTTACAATGACTGCGGCAGTTGCTGTTGATGCCGAGGGCAACGGGCCGGTTGAGTATTATTTTGCCAATCTGACTGAACCGGGCCGCGACAGCGGCTGGCTGATCAGCAATGAGTTTACCGATGAAGGCCTCGACTACGCGGCATCCTACAGTTACGCGGTGAAAGCAAGGGATGTTTCCGCTAACTACAATGAAACCGCCTGGTCGCAGACTGTAACGGTGACAACTGATAACGAGCCGCCGATAACCGTCTTCGAAAGAAAGTCTCTGATGTGGCACGCCAACAAACTGGATATGGACTGCCCGATGAATATATATTATAAGCAGACTAATACCGGCGGCGCAGAGAAACCGGTTATTGTATATGTAATGAATCACGGTTTTCCGCGTATAGGCCAGGAACCTGATGAGTCGATACTTTCTGACATGATAGATGATGAATACATTGTCATAACAGTTGATTTTAACAATAATGTAAACGCAGTTTCACCCTTCTTTGATAATGACCTCCATGATATACTCAAAGCGGTTTACGGCAGCGGTTTTGCATCTCTTTTACTTGATGTGAATCTCCTGCCCTCAAGTAAATACGAATGTTATTTTATACCTGCCGGCTGCAGGATAGAAAGAAATCTGGTTTATTTTGAGCTTGATAAGCACGGCTCATTTGGAACCAAAGAGCGTGTAATGAGTACGTACAACAGCTATGTTGTGCCGAATTTCGGTGTTGATCCGGTAACAGACCCTGATGATATGGTCAACCCCGACGGCTCGCCTATTGATTACAAGCTGCGGATGGACGTGATTTATCCTTCGCAGGCAAGCCGGGACCTGCCCCTGATGTTCTGGAACTGTACAAGTCCCGACCGCAAGCAGATGTCCACAACAAGCAATTACAGGCCGCACTTTGGAGGCCTGGTTATGAGAGGTTATGCGATAGCCCTTATTGACCATTGCTATAACCCGCTGGCCAGGAACGATTCTTACGGCTACTTCAGCTCTTACACGCTTGAGGATTGGAACGGACTCAAGAGCGAAACCGCCGCGATGCGGTTTATCCGTATGAACGCTGAAAACTGGAATATTGATTCAGCCAGAATCGGCGGCGCAGGCCATTCAAAGGGCACCTATACACTTACCCGTCTTGCCGATCCGGCTCACGAATCCCCCGATGCCGAGGAATACTACAGTTTCAGCGGATTTCCGGAGGGCACTCCGGAAGCTCAGCCGTGGCAGGGCTACTCAAGCCAGATAACGTGCAGCCATCAGTCCGCCGGCAACGGCACGAGAAGAACGAGCCTTGTAACGGGCGATAATGTGCCGACTCTGATAGCGTGCGGAAAGTATGACGAATACAACCAATGGCTGGTATTTCCTGTTCTGGTTGGTACTTATGAGGGGCTTGATGTCAATCATCAGGCGTTCTGGATGGTTGACCGCGGGCACGAACTGCCGTACGGCTATAACGCGGAACGGGGCTTTGATATGTACGATATGTGGCACGATTTCTTTGATGCCTACATGAAGCCCGCCGCGCCGCCAAAGGTTGTTTATATCAACCCGCTCGACGGTAAGGCGGAAGTCGGGTCACTTGCCGGCTTTACAAGCTCTATTCCAGATCCGGCAGAACTGCCTTCCGATGTGTTCGATTATGTATCGCCCAGAGATCCGATTACTGTCAGTTTTATGCCGGCAGTGGATGCCGCCAGCGTGATAAATGGAGGCATAGAAGTTCTCAGAGCCGCAGATGCCCAGCCCGTAGCGGGGACGTGGCAGGGAATTCGCGGCAACTCTACGTTTATCTTTACTCCTGATATGCACTTACAGGAAAATACATCCTATAAGATTATAGTGACCAGCGATGTCATGAGTGAAGACGGTGTTAATCTCGGCCAGACGCGGGAGTCTGTTTTTACAACCGGATATTTGTTTGATACCGATGATTTGATTGATTTTGGCAGTTTCTGGCTCAACACCGTTGACGAGGGCCAGCAGTGGGATTTTGACAGTAATTTTTTTATCGATTTTTTTGACTTTGCAGAGCTTGCGAAACTCTGGATGACAGAGTTTTGATGCTCTTTGAAGAATTAAAATATGTAAACACACTTGTTGTGTATTAATATCTCATGTTTTTAGAGGTGTATAATGATAATTGTACAGAAATTTTGTAAAAGACAAAATCAGGGTTTCACCTTGATTGAGCTGCTGGTTGTAATATCCATTATTGCGCTGCTTATGGCGGTTATGATGCCTGCATTAAGCAAGGCCCGCGAGACTGCCAAACGCACTATATGTATGTCTAATTTAAAGCAGCTTGGGCTGGCAAGTGTAACCTATGCCAGCGAAAACCGTTTTCTGCCATTCAACACGATTACCCCTTCCGGCAGCAACAGCTCTACTCCCGGTTTCCACAACTATATGCTCAAGTACGGCTCAACACTCAAGTGGATAAATCACGGCCTTCTTTTTGGACAGAAATATATCAGCACACCGGAAGTCTATTTCTGCCCGTCGCAGCGCGGGGATGTCAGATATGAATGTGATACCTATTTTAACGGCGACCAGGAGAGAGATGAGCAGGAGAGGATGCAGCTGCTTGACGGAGCGCCTGGTATGAACGGGAATAACAACCGTTACATACGCGGCAGTTACCTGGCACGCTGTTACAATCCGGACGGGGTTACAATTGTTCGCGGCAGTGCCCAGATTGGGAAAAAAGCGACAATGTTTCCCTATGGTGCTACATACGCTTTTCTCGCGGACCGCTGGACATACGAAAGCAGCGGTGTCCATGGAAAGAAATTCTACAATGTCGCCTATTGTGACGGGCATGTCCAAATGCTGACCGACAGTAACAAATACCTTGCCGAGCTTGGCGTCGGCAGGCTGCCCGAGGCACTTGACAAGTCAAAGATTAAGGATTGGGCGGATGCCTGGAAAATATTCGATAAGGGTACGTTTGAACCGTTTGAAAAGTAATCGGTGTTATTTACATTTTAGTCTTTTGTTATCTGGAGATGTTCCACATGAAAAAGTATTTATATCTAATCGCGGCAGCAGTGTTGTTTGTGCAGGGTTTCTGCGCGGGCTACACTGTTTTTGAAACGTTTGACACAGGGATATCCGGCTGGAGTGCTTCGGGCTTTGGCGATTCAACGGTTGATTTGATCAGCGACGGAGCGGGTAAGCATTTAAGAGTAAATGTTGTCAGAGATGAGGATGTGGGCAGGTTTGTAATGCCCCTTGCCCAGCAGCTGAGTATCGGCTCGAATTATGAAGACAAAATCTACGTTCAGTTTGATGTTCAGATTGTCGGCGGTTTTAACAATTTCGGCTCGTCATATGTAGGCGCCGGCAGCAGTGCTGATGATAACTTTACAAACCTCTCAACAGTAAGGCTTTACTGGAATGGTGACGCTGGAGAGGACATGTACAGGTTCTACGGCTCAATCCATGATGCCGCAGGAATACAGCGGTCATATACCGCATATACTTCCGGCAGAGCGGGTTACGCCTACAGAGTCAAGGCCGAATACGGAACAGTATATGTTGACGATGGGGAGAATCAAGGCCCCAGGCTTTATTACGATGTCAGCGTTTCGTGGATTAACGCCGACGGCAGCACGGGAAAATTTCTCAAACGCGGCATATCCACTCAGACATTTACAAATCCGGCGACTACGGCTCTGCTGACGGTTGATCAGCTTGGAATTTTCAATTCTAATACGTTAACATCCGGCTATCGTTATTTAACATATGATTTAGACAATATTTATATCTCAAACGAAGGACCCGCCGAAAGTTCGGTTCTGCCGTCGTGGTACAATCTGGAAGCATCAGATACGGATTTGCTTGAGAGATTTGATGCCGAGCCTTCGGACTGGAACGAAGAGCAGACTGCTAACTCGTTAAATGAGTTTAACTGGATTGGTATGTCAGGTGATGGGTACATGGATGTTGAGCTTGTAAGGCCTGTTGATCCAAGTGAATACGCGAGTTTTTACAAGGAAATAGGAAAAACCTTCATTATTGATAACAGCGATTTTGCAGAGGAAGAATACGGAATCGGCTGGTTTGTAGAGTTTGATGCCCATCTTGTAAATATCGGGCATTTCTCCGAAGGTTTTATTGGTACAGGCTCCGCGGAATACGGACAGGTCTATCTGGACCAGAATATCGCGGGCGGGTTTTACTATGGAGCCCAGGAAATGGGCGACGGAATCAGAATCGGTGTCGGCGGTTACGGCAATAATTATCCAACGGACCTCGATACAGAATATATTCAGGGCGGGCTTGTTGAAAACACTGATTACCGTTTTAGATATGCGGCCTGTCAGCGGGATAAACGTACCAGGCTTCAGGCTGATATATATGAAATAAACCCCGACGGAAGCACCGGAAGTTTAGTAGGCAGCGGAGCAATGACCCTGGGCGGAAGCGGCGAAAGCCTCTATGCCGACGTTATCGGCTTTTTCAGCAGCCTCCAATCCAGCAGCTATAACAGAACGGAATACATTTTAGTAGATAATCTGCATTTTTCTGATGTAGGATTTCTGCTTGACGGCATAAAGCCTACATGGAATGAGCCGCCTCTCTGCCAGGAGCTGGCTGAGCCGATGCCCGGAGATGTCGGCAGCGCGGCCGGCGCGGGAGTTTATGACTGCGTGGTCGATTTTACAGACCTGCGGCTGCTCGCCCAGGATTGGCTCAGGGTTGGAATTTAAATATTCCGCAAACAGATTGAAACTACTCATAAATGGTAATGAAATATACAGAGGTGATATAACATGAATACAATAATCAAAGTCAGAGCCCTGTTGCTGCTTGCAGTTTTTGCTGTATCTTTTTCCTATGCAGAGACTGTAACAGAGAATTTTTCCAGTGACCCGGAAACCCGCGGCTGGACTAACCAGAGCGCCGGTTCTACAGTTTTTGAGTATATGGGCGGCTTCCTGCAGGCGAAGATCCACAGGGACAGTTCCAATACCGCAAGATATTACATACCGCTGGGCGCCGCTTACGACAAGAGTCAGGAATTCTGGTTCGAAATGGACTGGCAGATATTGGATACGTCTAATTCCGGTTTCCAGAGAGGGCTTTTCGGAGTTTTTAACTCCGGTACGTCTGATAACCATCACAATATGATTGGTGACGTTTTTGCCTACAGAGATTATAATGGCTCGCCGCGTGGAAACCGCCATGATGCAGTTGCGTACGCTTCTGACGGCACAAAGAAAACGATTGCCTGCGCCCCCGATTCCCCAGGAATACCTTACGGAGCGATGGTCAGGGTGATCGGCCATTACGACGGTGACAGCAGAGCCGAGGTGGCGATTTACAATATAAACCCAGACGGCAGCACGGGCAGCAGCGTTATGTCAACTGCTTTGTTGACTGTGATTGATTCGACCGACAACGTAACCTTCGATACGCTGGCAATTGCCAACAGAACCGACGGCAGTTATGACTCTTCTTATCATGTTGTCAGGATCGATAACATATATTTTTCCACAGAATCTGCCAACACGAGTCATTCATTGCCTGATTTTCCATTGATCGAGGCGAATATCAATGAGGTTACAGTAGCAACCGGAATGGATTCTCTGAAGGTAACCGCAAACATAACTCAAGACGGTTCACAAAGCACCTCATTCTATGTTCGCCAGACAGTATTTGCCGGCGAGGATGGAAGCGGGGGAGAGTTGTGTTCATTCACAAGCCCGGCAGTTACTTTTTCGTCAAATCAGACCAGGGATGTTGTTGTGGAGAGTAACGACTTGACGCCCGATCCTGCTTTGTGGTCTCCGCAGGAGCCCAACCTTAATTTTCTCAGAACAGAAGTTCTTGACAGCACTCAATCTACAATTCTTGCTACCGAGGATACAGTGATCGGATTCAGGTCTTTTGAGGTAGTCGGTGATAAATTTTATCTAAACGGCAGCCCGATCTATTTGTTTGGATACCAGTGGACATCTGCCGGCAGGGTGCTTGAGAGCATATCACAGGACCCTGCGTTCATAGCTCAGCACGTGGCCAGGCTCAAATCAATGAACGTCAACTTCGTTCGGCTTTCTGATCCGCCGTCCGCTCCGGGCTGGCTCGAAGAGTTTGACCGTGCGGGTATCATGGTATTTACCGGTTCATATTACGGCGCCGGCGTCAGCTCTCCTGATCTTGCCCAGAGCTGTTTCGATTCTTTCGAATCACGCATGAAAGTTTCAAAAAATCATGCAAGCGTTGTAATGTGGGTTATAGGCAATGAGTGGAATCTCGACGATCCGGTTGTATTTAACCAGGTCGCCGGTCATTACAGTAATTGCCAGAGCCTTGATGATACCAGACCGATGTTCATAACCTGGACAGGCAAGTATTATAACGGCAGCGGCGACCCGGTTCCGCAGATAGGAAGCGATTTCCTCAGTCATCACAGTTATTCGGGCTGGTACGGCGGCTGGGCGGAAAACTTTTACCCCAGATACGCGGATGTGGATTATCCTCAAATCGTTACAGAGGCGATGGGCGTATATACCAACAGGGCAGAGGGTGAAAACGGCGGTTTCCGTGTGGACGAGGATAAATACCTCACAAATGTCCTGCGTGTCATAGGACACAGCTATAATTATTCGCAGGATTCACTGGACTATCAGGCAGAGCTCTGCGGCGATATCAGTGAGATACTTCGCCGCAAGAGGGGGCTTGAGAGTTCTTTCTGCGGAGCATTTGTTTTCACAGACGGTTATTACTACAATCCTTCTAATTATTATGCTTCAGGCGATGCGACAACAGCCGAATCACCCAAGCCGGTAATCGATGTGGTCAGAAATGTGTATTCGCCTGTCAATGTTTCTATCGAAAACCTCAACCCCAAAATCTTTGCCGGCGATATTCTGGATATAAACTGCCACGTGATGAATGATGATCCGTCTGTTGATATCCTCAGCTCGACAGCTTTGACGGTGGATCTGCTTGATAGAGCCGGCCAGAGTATGTGGTCGGGTTCTTATGATATTGCGGATATACCTTATTATTCTACAGTTATTCAGGCAGTTGACATTGCAACTGATAACCTGGTAACAGGTGATTATTTTATCTACGCAAGGCTAAGCGACGGTCAGAATGACCTCTGCGAGAGTCTCAAAAATGTATTTATAGCGAATCAAAACTGGGCGGATGTAGAGAATGTTAACGATTCGATTGCGGTCTATGATGTCTCCGGAGATACTGTCGCAGTGCTTAGCTCTCTTGGATTCAGCACAACCCCAATTTCAAACTTTACAAACATATCGGGATACGACCTTGTGGTGATCGGCAAGACAAGCCTCGACAGCACCGCGGCGGGCAGTGAAGCCGAGATATTCGCCTATATAAACGCCGGCGGCAGGGTACTGGTGTTAGAGCAGAACACTGTTGATACCCGCAATAATCTTAACGGCTGGCTGGGCACATCAATAACAACAGGCGCTGGAGGTGAGAATTTTGTCAACATTGAAAGGCCCGAAATAAAGTCCCTCATGGACGGTCTGGACAGGCCGGACTTCAGGCGCTGGAACAATATCAGCACGCCTGATTCTCCTGACAGCAGGCTTTTCCTGAGTTATTTCAATCTTCAGTACAGTGACCTGGACAAGTGCGCAGTCCTGGCAAATGCCGGACAGAGCCTTTTCAAATCAGTTCTTGTAGAAATATATCCTTACGGAAGCTCGGGCGGAAGCTGCTTGCTCAACAGTGTTTATTCTGTAAGCAGGAGTGATTCTAATCCGGTTGCCGGTAAGTATCTGGCCAATCTGGTCAGCTACATGCTTGATGATACCTCTTATCACAGCCAGTATGCTGCCATCGGAGCAGAGGTGGAATTTGCCGATTTCCAGACAGAAAAAGGCATCTTCTTTGCTCCTCTGATTCAGGGTATGATCGTTGAGGACAGCGGTGATTACTACTACAGGCCCCAGGGCAGAAGAATGCGGGGAATGCAGGTCTTGTCCAACAGCGTTGGCTATCTTGAGGATGCCGACAGCCTGACAAGCTGGACCTGTCCGCTGTATTTCAAATCGATCTACGATATAGAAGAGATCGTTTTCGATGCGGCTAATCCTCAATCTCAGTCGCTAAGCTACACTCTGACGGTTAATTCTCAGCAGCAGAGCACAGTTACCGTGCCTGCCGGCCAGAGGGTTGTCGAAACGTTTGACATTTCGGATATCCCCTCAGGAACTGATGTCAAACTGGAGATAGAGTCAGATAAAGGGCTTGTGTTCTACAGTCTCAAGCTCGCTGATCCGCTGCCCGCAGACCTCAATACTGACGGCATTGTGGATTATTCTGATTTCTTTGAGCTTGCCGAAAACTGGAATAAAAGTCTGGCTGATATATGGCCCTATTGATTTGTACCCCGGCGGGCAAATGTAATGTTTCTGCCCGCCTTCGCTTTGTTGTTATATTCCGAAACTGACGCGGAAAATCTGTATTTTTTTAAGGTGAAATTACATGAAAATAAAAAGTTCATTCAACATCTTGATCATTCTTCTCTGTTGTTATGTCTGCATATCTTATGCAGAGCAGCCCCTGTTGAAAGAAACACCGTTCATTCATACGACCGCCGAGTCAATTACAACGGAATTCACAATAAGCAACAGCTCAAAAGATGATTTTGTTTGCAGATATTCACAGCATTTAACTGACGCTGACGGCGAAAGTGTCTATAAGATTGGTCCGGTTTCGGTTTCAGTCGCGGCCGGCAGCGAAGAAAAAGTCCTCTTCAGCGAAAACCCATCCGGACTAAATCTCTGGAGCCCTGAAGATCCATATCTTTACAGGGTTGTAACGGTTATAGAACCAGACGGGCAGGACGCGGAGGTCTTTGAAAACAATATTGGTTTCAGGACGTTTGAGATACGCGGCTCGCATTTCTATCTAAACGGCCGGCCGTATTTTCTGCGGGCACTTTCCAGGATACCCCCAGGGCGTGTGCATGATGCGGAAAGCAATATCAGGCCTGAAATATGGCGCGATAAAAATTTTGTCCGTGATTTCTTTGAAACAATCAAGGATGCAAACGTTAACATGATCCGTGTATGCGGGCCTGTTGATAAGGATTTAATCTGGTTCGATTATGCCGACAAGATGGGCGTTATGATGGTAAACGGCAGTTACCGCGGCGAAGGCGCGGAGGGTGAAAGCGTAATTGAGCACAACAGGTCAATATTTGTGCCGGTTATAAAAACGGTACGGAACTACACCTCGCCGGTGATTTACACCCTCTCGAATGAGCTTCAGTGGGACAAAAACGATGCGTTTCTGCCCGGCACAAGGCAGAATTACGAAGTTGCCAAAGCCGTTGATCCTACCCGTCTAATCATCGGGAATGCCGGTTTCGGCCGCGGCATGGCCGGTGACATCGAAGATGTACATGATTATCTGGGCTGGTATTACGGTGATATGAGCTCTTTTTCAAGGTACAAAACCAGCAGTTCCAAGGTGGATTACCGCTATGGCAAAGACAGCGGCAAGCCGATTACCTTCACAGAGATGATCGGCACCTATACCAATAACCGCGACGGCAGTTTCCAGATGGCTATCAACAAGCATCACGCCAATGCACTCAGGCTTGTAGGTACGAGCCCGAGGTTTGCGGATGATTCAATGTGGTACCAGGCCTTAATCACAAAGGAGATGGTCGAGGCAATGCGATGCGTCAGAGGCTCGCAAAGCCGGATCTGCGGCACTTTCCCGTTTTCCACCTATTGGTTCTGGGATATTGAGAATAAGACCGCCAGGGCAAAACCCGCAATTGAGTCGCTCAAGATGTCGTACAGTCCGGTTCTGCTCTCGATGCAGACATGGAATAGAAATCTTTATCAAACGGATCAATTTTCATGTATGCTTCACGTGGTAAACGATGATTATTCTCTCGGCTCGCTTGTAAATGCGAAGGCGAGGCTGAGCCTGGTTCAGGATGGTGCCGTTAGAAGCACTGTACTTGTTGACTTGCCCCGGGTTGATTACTATGACACGTTCAAGTCCGTGGTCAGTCTGGATATCCCCGAAGGCATAGGCGCAGGTACCGCGTATGTCAAAGCCGAGCTGATACATCCAAAGGCTGACTGCACTGGAAATACTCTTGAAATATATGTCGCCGGCAGGGATTTTGCCGATACGGATATAAAAGAAAAAATATTTGTCTATGACAATTCCGGCGAAACTCTAAAAGCACTTGTTAAAAACGGCTTTGAAGCTGTTAAAGTTGCGGCGGTTGATTCTCTAAGCCCTGAGGATAAACTTGTAATAGCCGCGGGCGTGTTTGATGCTCAAAATAATTTTTCTACGGAGGCCTTCTGGAAATACATTGAGGCCGGCGGACATGCCCTTGTTATGGAACAGGAGTACTCGGCCGGTAAGGATATACTGCCCGAGGGGTTCGGTCTCAAACAAGCCAATGAGCTCTTTGTGAATATCGACCGCGGCCCGGATCATCATCTTCTAAGCGGGCTTAGACACAGAGACCTGTTTGCCTTCAACGATGCTGGCGGCGACTCCGTGGACAGTTATGCTGTAAGTACCGGTTTCGAGCTTACCCGGGAAGCTCTTGAGAGTACCGAGGTTGCGGCAAACTGTGATTCACAACTGGCCAAAGCGGCTGTAGTTGAATATTTCGCAGGAAAGGGCAGTGTTATCTTTTCTCAGATAGAATGTATGAAGAGAGCGGGCACAGACCCCGTTGCGGACAGGCTGCGTACAAACCTGGTATCAATGCTTATCAATTCCGACCACCTTTTTGGCGAGCAGAGCGGCTGGGAAATAAAGTTTGCCGACTTCGATTCTGAAAGAGGGCTCTTCGCTTCTCCCTTGAAACAGGGTTTCATTTTAAATTCACACAACTACGGACGGGTAAGCTATGGAGATGTCTCAGGCTCCAGCTGGGGAGCGGGCCGGCCCGACGGAAGAAGGGTGACCGGTGAGATGAAAATCACACGTTCGCTTGGATATTTAGGCCATGTTGACGAGAAAGCCTCTCACGCAGACGGTTTCTTCTGGGTTAGACCCCCAAAAGGCGCTGAGTCGGCAAGCATAGCCGCATTCAATCCAACCGATAGGCCTTTAAAGTTTGCCGTTAAGGCAAGCGGCTCAGAGATACAAACCTATACAGTCTCCCCCGGCGAGAAAAAGCCTTTCGGCCCGTTAAGTTTTAAACGGCTTGATAATGGTGCCGTAAAGTTTACAATAAGGATCTCTGTCGATACCAAAGGACAGAACAAGGAAAAGAAACTCGTTGAAGAGCTGGTCTTTGAAAGTCTTGTTTTTTTGAAATAACACGAATATTCTTATGAGGCGAAAGATGTCAATTGACTGCACGAAATGGGTGGATCAGCTGCTCGGCAGAATGACTATTGAACAAAAAATAGGGCAGATGCTGGTGTTCGGCTTCTGCGGGCCGGTCATAACTCCCGATATTGCCGAGCTGATACGGAAATATCATATAGGCGGTCTGCGGATAAGTCAGAAATTTCGCATGATGACCGTGGCTAACGATATCAAGCCCGGCACAGAACCCGATGAGAATACCAGGCGATCCCTGCAATACCCCCGCGGGCTGAACCGCGATTACGCTTATATCGATTCGCCTACATCATGTACTGCACGTGAGTACGCCCAGAGCCTCAACCGTCTCAGAGACTTCGCCCTCGAGCGGCCCCTTGGAGTCGGTATCCATCTCGTTATCGATCAGGAGGGCAACGCCTGTGATGATCTTTTGTCCTCGCAGAGACTCTTTCCCGCGGCTATGGGATACCCCGGCGCCGGCGATACTGACCTGGCATACCGCAGCGGATTGTGTATAGCCAGACAGGCCAGGGCTATCGGCGCAAATATGATCCACTCGCCTGTGCTTGACGTGAATACAAACCCTCTTAATCCCGAGATAGGAGCCAGGTCTTTCAGTGCCCTGACCGATGAAGTTATCCTGTATGGCCGCGCACTGATGCAGGGGTTGAAAGACGGGGGGCTTTTCACCACCGGCAAGCATTTTCCAGGCAGGGGCGAGTCCGTTTCAGATGCTCATTGGGGTTTGCCCACAGTCGGCATTTCCAGGGAAGATTTGTATCATGAACATATTCGTCCCTACAAAAAACTGATCGAAGCCGGTCTTGACGCGGTTATGCTTGCCCATTGCTGCTATCCCTGTTTAGGGGTGGTTGACAGGCCGGCATGTGTTTCTGATACGATTATAAATGATATACTAAGGGGTGAGCTCGGTTTTGAGGGTATTATCACTACAGATAACATGATGATGGGCGGGATTCTGCAAAAGTACGAGATGAGCGAGGCTGTCGTAGAGGCTGTGGCGGCGGGCTGTGATATAATTCTCTGCCGCGACGAGAGCCCTCTGCGTTACAAAATCATAGACTCATTGATCAACGCCGTGCGAAACGGAAGGATAAAAGAAAAGAGGGTTGATGAGTCTGTAGAGCGGGTACTTAAGATGAGATGGCAGATGGGGCTTGCCCAAAACGGCGGCAAGGTTGACCCTGATGTTGCAGATGTTCCGTTTAACGATGCATTTGTAAAGAAAACGGCAGCAGAGGCGGCAGAGAAAACCGTCATGCTAAAAGATGAATCGTCTCTGATTCCGCTTGATCCAGCCAGTAATGTTCTTCTGATTGAGCAGATATTCCCTACACACTCTTTCGCGGCTAATATGTACAGTCACCCGGGCCTGCTCTGGGAAGAGATGTGCAGGCACAGCGATAAGGTTTTCAGTGTCGAGATACCGTATTACCCCGGTGAGGCTGACTTTGACAGAATACGCCGGCGAATTTCAGAGGCTGATACAATTGTTATGACCAATTATTATTACCACAAAGGCGTTTCTTCGATCACTGAGGCAGTGCGAAAGGTTATGGATATGGGCAAAGATGTCATTGTGGTAACAAATACTCCATACGAGTTCGGTTTGGCGGCTGATTTTCCAGTTGGGATTGTATGTTTCAACCCCGGCTCCCGGGAACAGCTGCGTGCCGTTGCTGAAGTTCTTTACGGCAAACTCAAGCCGAACGCGAAATTAGGCTTTGAAGTCACATCATCAGAACTTGTAAACAAAGAAGCTGTTATTAGATGAACTCACGGGAAATTGTAACAAAAACGATTGATTATGACAACCCTGTAAGGCTTGCCCGTTCGTTTGCACCTTCGGATATAGTTTTCACACGCCATAAAGTAAAGACACTTGACACACAATGGCGGCGTAAAGACGGCGTTTGGCGCAAATACGATGAATGGGGCAATCTGTGGGGCAGAATCGACAGTACAAGCAAGGGCGAGGTTGTAAAGGGCTGCATCAGTGATTTAAAGGAAATAGAATCGCTTGAACTTCCCGATTATTCAAATTCCGATGACTATAAGAATGTGAAAACTGACCGCACTGCATACGAGGATTTTTATCTGGTCGGCAAACTTGGAGGTCTGACTTTCAGTGTTGCCCGCAAGATGCGGAGGATGGATCAGTATCTTATGGACCTTGTTACAGAGCCTGATCTAATCCACGCCCTGCATGACAGGATAGATGAGCTGATTGAATCTATGATAATAAATTACGCCGATGCGGGGGTTGATGCCGTTATGTTCTGGGAGGATTGGGGTACGCAGCAGCATCTTCTAATTTCGCCCCAAATGTGGCGGGCCGAGTTTCTGCCGCGATTTCAGCGGCATTGCAAGACTGCCCATAATAAAGGTATCAAAATTATAATGCATTCATGCGGACAGATAGGCGCGATTGTTGATGAGCTTGCCGCGGCAGGAATAGATGTTTTCCAGTTTGACCAGCCTCGTCTGCATGGTTTTGACAGGCTGGCTGAATATCAGGACACACGCAGGGTTACAATCTGGTCTCCGGTGGATATTCAGGATACGCTCCAGAGTAAAAAAGAAGAGCTTATCAGAGCCGATGCGGCTGAAATGGTCAAAAAACTCTTTAGAGGACGAGGCGGTTTTATCGCCGGTTTCTATGAAGATGAAGCGTCAATAGGCCTGGATTCAAGATGGCAGGAAATAGCCGCCGATCAATTTATTAAATCCGGTTGTTAGTTTTATGTTTTTTTATAAAGGTATTTAAATGTTTGGACTCTCTCTGATTGACATTATTGTTATTTTAGCCTATTTTTCTGTAACCATAGCGATTGGCTTCTGGGCGATGCGGAGGATACAGAACCAGGAAGATTATTTTCTGGGCGGCAGACGGTTTGGAAAGTTCATCCAGATATTCGCCGCGTTCGGCCAGGCGACATCAGCTTCAACCGCTATAAGTGCTACAACTACTACTATGGCAAACGGCGCTTCGGGGATATGGAGTACGCTCAACTATGTGTTCGGCACTCCGGTTCTGTGGATGATTGCCCCGTGGTACAGAAGGCTGCGGCTCTTGACGATGGGCGACTTCTTTGAAGACCGATACGGTTCAAAAACAATGGGTGCTGTATATGCAATCGTCAGCTCTGTAGGGTTTATGATAATGATTTCGCTTGGAGTAAACGCTATGAGTAAAACCATCATGGCGCTTACGCCAAAAACCCTTGATGAGTTATCGGTTGTCGAGGTTCAGGAGTACGAGAGGTCTTTGGAGCTCGACAGGCTCAGCCAGGCTGATTACCGAAGTTTGACACCTGAACAGCAAACCAGGCTCGACAAGCTGCGGCTCGAGAATCCAAGAAATGTTTTTTCACACGTAAACAAGAAGACACTGATTATAATTGTCTGTCTTGTAGTGCTGATATATGCCGTGGCAGGGGGTCTGGAAGCCGCTTTTTTAACGGACACCATACAGGGTGTCTTTATAATTATTCTCTCAATAGCATTGATACCTTTTGGCTGGGCGAAGATAAATTCCATCTACGGCGGAGAGGGTGTAATGGGTGCGTTGACTACAATACATCAGCATTTGCCCGAATCCTATTTTGAGATTTTCGGCTCTCCCAAGACCATTGACTTTACATGGTACTATGTGGCCGGATTGACATTGATGGTTACCATAAATCTCGGTGTCCAGGCAAACCAGCTTGTTACTACCGGCTCTGCCAAGGACGAATATACAGCCCGTCTGGGTTTTACCGTAGGTATATATATGAAACGTCTCTGCACGATACTCTGGGGGGTGTTTGCCCTCTCCGCGGCACTGCTTTACGGAAGCTCCGTAAGTGACCCCGATCTGGTGTACGGCTATGCTGTGCTGGATCTTCTGGGGCCATTGAAGATGGGGCTTGTCGGGCTGATGATAGCATGTCTGATGTCTGCGCTTATGAGTACCGCTGATTGTCTAATGATTACAAGTTCTTCACTGTTGACACACAATGTTTATAGATTGATTCTGCCTGACCACAGCGAGAAAATGTATGTTATAGCCGGCAGGGTGCTCGGAGCGATTGTGGTGATAGGCGGCTGCTGGATTGCGATGTTCTTTGAAAGTATTTTCGCTCAGTTGAAACTTACCTGGGAAGTAACCGCTGTTTTCGCGGCGTGTTTCTGGATGGGGATGCTCTGGCGAAAGGCCAACAGAAGGGCAGCCTGGGCATCTATCATTGTTACCGGAATAACGTTTTTTGTGATTCCGGTGTTCCTGCCTGCAATCATGCCTTCGCTGAGAACCAATGTTTACCTGCTGACCACTACAAATCCCGCTCCCCTGGAAAGGTACTACACTGCTCACAAGATGGACGTTGAGGCAAGAAACAAGGAAATCAGTGACTGGCAGCTGCTTGATGAAACCCAAAAATTGGCAACACCTCAGCCTGAGCCGCTGGCAGCCGGCGAGAAATTTTCTAAAATTTATAAACTTCCCCAGAAATCTATATTCTGGACACAGGGTATCAAAGAAGATAAATACGGCATCCCAAAGGGCTACGGTATGCTTAATGCCGGGCTGGTCGTTCTGGACAAGGCAGGGTTAAATTTATCTGATAAGCCTTATGCGTTTAACGAAACCCTGAGGGTGCTGCTGCGGGTTATAGTCCCCTTTGGTGTTCTGTTGCTGGCGTCTTTATTTACACGCAAAGACGATAAGAACATGCTTGACAGGTTTTATGTTAAGATGAAAACTCCGGCTATGGCCGACAGAGAAGCAGATGTCCGTGAAATGGAACTATCGCTTCAGAGCCCCGGCAGGTTTAATTACAAGAAAATGCTGCCGCAAAGTGACTGGGAATTTTGCAAATGGGACAGGGTTTCAATTATAGGCTTTAGCATATCTGTACTGGTCGCGGTGGGAATTATCTACCTGTTCCTGTTTTTGGTATCGCTTGGCGGCTAAAATAAAGGTAAACGCATTTTTGTGTAGTTTTTACGCATGTCTTTTTAAACAAAAAGCTTATGTTGCAGGTTCTGTTTCTGTCATACGCGGCGGTTATATGTTTATCGCTTGCGGCTTACAGTCAATATGCAGAGCCTGTGCCGCAAATAATCAAATCGAAAAAACCGCACATTCACAAAAAACTCAAAAAAAAGAATTATTGCATAGAGTTGAAATCTTCATATAATACATCGCTTATTAAAATCAGTAGTATTATTAAGTTTAAAATAACAGGAAGTTAAATGGACAGCGAACACAGACACGAATTAAAACAGAACGAGCTTGCACGCATCGTTTCCGAACTGCCCGATAAGGCCAAGCATTTACCGACACTTATGAAGGAAAATCTTTGGACGACATGCTGCGTAATAATTATCATTGTGGCTATTATCATGTGGGTTGCCAGGCTTGGCGGCGATAGCTATGTTCGTAACGTGCAGAAACAGGCAGAGCTTACATCCTATTACAGGAGCGTAGAGACTGCCAAGGCCAATCTCCAGAGCGGCGAGGGAGACCTGAGTGCGATCGTTAATTCTGCAGATTCTATCCAGGCTGCCGCGAAAAATGCCGAAACCGCCGAGCACGAAGCCGTTGCCCTCATAGAGGCCGGAGATGCTATCCGCGCTCAACTTTATTACAGCAAAAGTGTTATACCGGACAATGAGATTAAAGAGACCGTCACAAAAGCACAGGAAAAATACAAAATTGCCCTTAAAAAGGCCAATAAATTCCCGCTTGCCGCGGCTATGGCGGAATTTGGCATAGCACTTTGTGAAGAGGATCTGCGGAATTATGACGAAGCAATAAAGGGTTATGAGGCGATAATCGCAAATGAGGATTATGCGGCAACAGGCATTCCTTCACAGGCCAAAAACCGTCTGATGTTCATTGATGATTACAAAAAAAGTTTTACTTTTGTTGAGCCGGCACCCGAGCCGCAGACCGAAGAGGAATCTGCCGGCGAAGCTGCTCAGACAGAGTAATAGTTACTTGTTTAGGCTGATAACCCGTAGATGTTCCCAAAGAGTGTTCGCGAACATTCATCGGCGAATAAAGATATAAATAGTGAGCTTAAGTTCATTTGATGTTCTTATGGGCTTAAAATTCATTTTTATCTTTAGTTTCAGAATTAAACATGGCGTATGAAACCTCAATAATAATGTCAGACGACGGACGTTTCGCAAATTCAACAGAATTATCTGAACTGCTCGAAGATTTTCAGGGCGGCGAGGTAATTCGTCTGCGCGTAGGTACAAATATCCGCCACAGACGCCTTGATAAATATGTAAACGGCCGTCTGGTAAGGTTTTCCAGAAATCTGATCCAGAAGATGGTCAAAAACGGCTCAATTATCGTCAACGATAACGAAGTAAAACCATCACACCAGATAAATCCCGGCGATATAGTAAGGATTACACTCCCGGAGCCTCAGCTTAAGGAAATCACCCCCGAGGACATACCTCTGGATATTATCTACGAAGATGATGATATGATCGTGGTAAATAAGCAGGCGGACCTGATCATACACCCTGCCCGCGGTTTTAAGACCGGAACACTGGTCAACGCCCTGGTTCACTATGCCGACAGCCTCTCAAAAGGCACGTATCACTATCGCCCGGGAATAGTACACCGCCTTGACAGGAACACTACCGGCGTTGTTGTAGTGGCAAAAAATGACATCGCACAGTACAAACTCGCCGAACAGTTCCAGGAACGCACAACGGAAAAGACATATCTTGCCATTGTGCACGGCAATCCGGAGCTTGATGCCGACAGGATCCGCAACCGGCTTGGTATTCATCCCAGCGTTAGAGAAAAGATCGCCGTACGTCCCGATATTGGCAAGGAAGCGATAACCATTTACCATGTTGTTGAGCGTTTCAGGGGCTTTGCTCTGCTGGAGATCAAAATTCTAACCGGCAGGACGCATCAGATACGTGTTCATATGTCTCACATCAAGCACCCGATCGTCGGCGATAGCGCCTATGGCGGTAAACCCCTTTACAACTGGCAGATATGTGATGAAGAAGCGGCAGCGCAGGAGCCTGTAATGCCTCGGTGTGCACTTCATGCCTGGCGGCTTTGCATAAACCATCCAAAGACCGGCAAGCGTATGCAGCTTGAAGCGCCTATCCCCGAAGACATGCTCAAAACACTTGAGCTGCTCAGAGAGCACAGGCCTCTAATGAAAACCGCCGCCGTTAAAAAGAAATTTTAATAATATTTAAGGTTAAGCATTAAATTGATACAAGACAAAGAAAAACGCAAACAGCAGGCCAAAGAAGCCGCTCTGATTGCCGCCAAAATTGCAATCGACCGTAACTGTAAAGATGTTGTTGTAATGGACTTACTTGACCGCAGTCCCGCGACGGACTTTTTTGTTATTGCCACCGGCACCAGCGCAAGACAGACCCGCACCGTCGCCGAGGAAATAATCCGTGACCTGCGGGGGCTCAAGTTCCGCCCGTTCGGCAAGGCCGGTTACGAGGATGGGAACTGGATTCTCGTTGATTTTGTGACCGTGGTTGTGCATCTGTTCAATGATGAGTACCGTGAGTACTACGACCTTGAAATGCTCTGGGGCGATGCGGAGAAACTCGACCTGGAAGGGATAACGGGCAATGAAGCCGACAATTAATATTCTGGAAAATCGCGTAAGTGCCGCTCTGAGCAGGGCAGCTGAGTCAGAGCAGCCCCTTGAGGCACTGCTAAAGCCTTCGACAAACCCTAAATTCGGGGATTACCAGGCAAACGGCGTTATGGCGGCGGCTAAACGTGCCGGACAGAACCCAAGAGAGCTGGCCGCAAAGGTCATTGAGATACTCGATGTTTCTGATATATGCGATGAGCCCGAGATAGCCGGTCCTGGCTTTATAAACTTTCGCCTTAAAAAAAGTTACATATCTTCGTGTCTGTCCCAAATTCTAAATGACAGAAACGGAAGGCTTGCGGTAGAGCCTGTTGAAAATCCTCAGACTGTGGTTGTTGACTACTCCGGCCCCAACATTGCCAAAGAAATGCACGTCGGGCATCTTCGCAGCACGATACTGGGCGACTGTATCTGTCAAATTTTGGAGTTTCTCGGTCATAAAGTCTTGCGGCAAAACCATATAGGCGACTGGGGTACCCAGTTTGGTATGCTTTGCGCTCTGCTCAAACGCCGTGAGAAGGATAGCTCCGGCAGCAATGCAGAGGCGTTGGGTCTTTCCGACCTGGAAAGTTTTTACAAAGAAGCCAAGAAAAAATTTGATTCAGACCCTGATTTTGCCGCCGAGGCACGTGCCGCGATTGCAGGCCTGCATTCAGGTGACAGGGAGTGGCTGGGCTACTGGCAGGAGATCGTCGATGAATCGAAGAAACACTATATGCAGATTTACGATATGCTCTCCATCGGTCTCAAAGACAGTGATGCACGCGGCGAAAGCGCATACAAAGACGACCTCGCGGCTGTCGTTAAAGAGCTAAGAGACAAGGGGCTGGCGGTTGAGTCCGATGGTGCTGTCTGCGTTTTTCCCGATGGCTATAAGACTAAAGATTCTACTCCGATGCCGTTTATTATACAGAAATCTGACGGTGCGTTTTTATACGCCACTACAGACCTTGCCGCGATGAAATACCGTGTCTCGAAGCTGGGAGCCGAGCGAATTGTTTATGTAACTGACGCGAGGCAGAAACTGCATTTTGAGATGCTTTTTGATGTGGCAAAGTCCGCCGGTATCGCCGGCGAAGAAACCGAGCTTTCCCATGTAACATTTGGGACAATGCTGGGCAATGACGGTAAACCTTTCAAGACCCGCTCGGGTGATAATGTTAAACTAAAGGACCTTCTCGAAGAGGCGGTTGAGAGGGCGGCAAAGGTTGTGGATGAGAAAAATGCAGGTCTTGAGCCGCAGTTAAAGGCCAGAATCGCCGCCGCGGTGGGGATAGGAGCGGTCAAATACTCCGATTATTCCAACAACCGTACAACGGATTACATTTTCAGTTTTGACAAGATGCTCGCAATGGAGGGCAACACCGCTCCATACATGCAGTATGCCTGCGCACGTGTCAAATCGATAGAGCGCAAAGCAGCCCAGAAAGGTTTTGATACAGACAAAATAATCGCATCAATCGATAAATTCCATCTTGAAGATGATTTTGAGCTTGATTTAGCTAAACACCTGTTGACTTACAGCGAAGCGGTTTCTGCTGCCTCGCAGGACTACCGCCCGAATCTGCTTACCGGCTATTTGTATGAGCTGGCACAGAAATTCAGCGGGTTTTATACAAACTGCCCTGTTCTCACGGCCTCGCAGGAGTCGCTTGCGAGCCGGCTTGCACTTTGCAAACTTACTGAAGTGACACTCGAACACGGTTTGAAGAAAATTCTCAGAATTGATGTTCCTGAAAAGATGTAAGATAAGAAAGGTGAAGCAATGGAAGTAAAAGAAAAGATTTTTAATGTTCAGACCACCCGCCGCGCTGAGATGATTGACATCACCGGCCAGGTTGGCTCTATTGTCCGCTCTGCCGGCGTAAAAACCGGTGAAGTACTGGTTTTCTGCCCGCATACAACCGCCGCGATAACAATAAACGAAAACGCTGATCCTGATGTACAGCACGATATGCTTTTGACACTTGATGAGATGTTTCCGCAAAACCGCGCCGGCTACCGCCACTCCGAGGGAAATTCTGATGCTCATATAAAAAGTTCGCTTATCGGCTGCAGCGAGCGGATTCCTGTAACCGATAAGCATCTGATGCTTGGCACGTGGCAGGGGATTTACTTTTGTGAATTTGACGGCCCAAGAAACCGAAAAGTTTTTGTTCAGGTGGTGGATAAAGACAGCTAAGCATCTGCCTTCGAATGTTTTAACTCGATTTCTCATTAGGAGCGTTGTTTGCTGCGCTTTTGTAGATGTTTTTTGGTACAATCGTTTCAATTGAGCCCATCGCGGCAGGCGGATTATTCCTTACATTTAAATCAATTAACCATTTACTATACGAGATTTATAGGATTTTTATACAAATTATGTTGACTATTCAAATTACAAATGTTATTATTAAGTGTGTTAATATAAAAAACGTGCTTTGACGTTAATCTGGATGAACGTCGGGCAATTTTAAAGTTATTATTTTTTTTCAATGAGGTGAAAACTATGAAAAAAGCATTGTTGTCAATTACGCTTGCAGCGGTTGTGCTTATGGCAGGCTGCTACAGCTGTGAGAGCTATCACGAGATGAAAGGCACAGGCCCGGTAGCTCCCGGCTGTGAAAATAAAGTTTACTGGGATGATGACTGCATGACTCTTGCCGAGTACATGATCGAGCAGGAACAGGCAGCTCCTGCCCCGGCAAAAGCAGCCCCGGCGAAAGCCCAACCGGCAGAAGTATGCTGGGACACCAAAGGCGCGGTCAAGATTACAAAGACCATGCCCGATGAGGTTCAGCTCAACCAGCCTTTTGAGTACCAGATTCATGTAAAGAACGTCTGCAATTTCGACGTTTCTGAGGTTATGGTTGTCGAAACTCTCTCAGATAACTTTGCTGTATCCAGCACAGATCCTTCCGCAACAAGAAAAGGCTCAGAGCTGAGCTGGATGCTTGGAAGTCTTGCTGCCGGCGATACAGAGGTTATCAAGGTTGTTGGCCAGGCTAACTCAACCGATACAATCGAGCACTGTGCTACAGTGACATACGTTGTACCGTCATGCGGTTCAGTAGCTGTTGTAGTTCCCGCAATTCAGATTGCGGCAACAGCACCGGCAGAAGTTCTGCTTTGTGACCCGATTCCGGTTACCTATGCGGTAACAAACACCGGTACAGGCGCTGCGTCTAACGTAGTTGTCAACGAGCAGCTGCCCAGCGGTCTTGTAACCGCCGACGGCAAAAACAAAGTTGTATTCGAAATCGGAACACTGGCACGCGGCGAGACAAAAGAGTTTGAGAAGGTTCTCCAGGCTGAACAAACAGGCAGGTATGCAAAGACAGCGGTTGTAACTGCTGATGCAGGCCTCAAGGATAACGCAGATACAGTTACTGTTGTTAAACAGCCTGTACTTGCAATCACAAAGACTTCTCCTGAGAAACGCTATCTCGGGCGTACTATCAAGTATGACGTAACTGTAAGCAACAAGGGCGATGCGGTTGCATCTAATGTTGTTGTTACTGACAAGCTGCCTGGAAATGCTGAGTTCGTTTCAGCTTCCGGCGGTGTATCACCTGCTAACGGCGAGCTTGTATGGAATCTCGGCGACATGGCTCCCGGAGCTTCTAAGAGCGTCAGCGTAACAGTTAAGCCCGCAAGAGAAGGCAGATACGTTAACCGTGCAGCAGCAGAAGCTGTATGTGCAGAGGCAGTTGACGCTTCCAGCGCTACAAATGTTGAAGGTATCGCAGCAGTTCTGCTTGAGGTTATCGACGTTGAAGACCCGATCGAGCTTGGCAAAGAGACTACCTATGTCATAACAGCTACAAACCAGGGTACATCTACTGACAAGAATATCAAGATCGTTTGCGAGCTTGAAGGTTCAATGCAGTATGTCTCTGCTACAGGTGCTACAAACGGCAAAATCAGCGGCAAGACTATAACATTCGCTCCGCTGGCGAAACTTGAGCCAGACGCCAAGGCTACCTGGAAAGTCGTTATCAAAGCTGTAAGTGAAGATGACGCAAGGTTCACAGTTATCATGAACACAGACGCGATTGGTCGTCCTGTTCAGGAAACTGAAGCTACACAATTCTATGAATAATAAAGTTTATAGATTGATTTGATTTGACAGCACCGCCCGGGGTATTTGCTCCGGGCGGTGTTTTTTTATGTTCTTCGTGCGGAGAATTTGTCTTGGGAGATGAATGTGTTTTGCTGATCCTGCCTTGCGGTAAGGTCAGTGGCCTATCACGGCTATTTTCAGTTTATCCGCCAGCGCAAGAGTTTCCTGTTTGTCGATAATAAATGTGTTGTCAGCCTCGACGACCAGTGCCGCCGCGGCGTGTTCGTGCAGGCTTCTGATTGTGTCAGGGCCTACGCATGGGACATCAAAACGCATGTCATGGCTGCTGCGGGGAGCTTTGAGC
The DNA here is from genome assembly GCF_001999965.1 of Limihaloglobus sulfuriphilus. Classification (GTDB taxonomy): domain Bacteria; phylum Planctomycetota; class Phycisphaerae; order Sedimentisphaerales; family Sedimentisphaeraceae; genus Limihaloglobus; species Limihaloglobus sulfuriphilus. The sequence continues at coordinate 200,545 of NZ_CP019646.1, forward strand.
AGTGTCCATTTGCCTTTTTTGCACAGCCTGCCGGCACGGGATATCATTCGGGCGGTTCCCTCGATGGCTTCGACCGCGATTACGTCTTTGTCCTTGACGGCGACAGACTGGCCTATGTCGAGCTCGCCGATTTTTTTTACGATCTCCCAGCCGAACTCGATATCCTGGCCAACTGTGCGGCTGGGCTGTGTTTTCGTCATAACGCCTTTGTCGGCGAGCTGGTCTTTTGAGTATTTAGTAGAATCGGTCAAAATTATACCTCCGCTTGAAAGCTCATCGGCTATTGCCGACAATAGAGTGTCATTTTGCATTGTTTTGCCGCGAAGCCGCCAGAAATACGTGCGCAGTGTCCGCCAGTCCGGCATATACGCGGCTATGAGCCGGGGGATTGATGCGTTTTGCAGGCGTTTTTTGGCAACCCTGCCGACCATGATTGTTTCCTGGGCTCCTCCGCTTTTCAGAAATCTTATCCATCTGCCCATCTTTGCCAGGGGGACATAGGAAAATTCGTCGCAAACATCTGCCAACTCTGGAGAAGCATTTCCGTCGAGTGCGGCGCATACAACCCGTTTGCCCGCTTTTTTCGCCCCCTCGGCTATGATAAAGGGCAGACGCCCCTGGCCGGCAATCAGCCCGAGAACATTATTGTTACTCGTTTGAGCCATGTGCTTTCTTAAGTTCTTCGAGTTCTTTGGATAAGCGTTTTATTTCCAGCTTCATCTCGGGCAGAGTTTGTATCAGGGTATAGGCCCGTCTTGCCTTGCCGGCATCAATCGCCGGAGAGCCCGCAACCTGTTTGCCCGCCTCAACATCGTTTGTTATCGCCGCCTGGCCGGCAGCCATTACCATATCGCCGACCTTGATATGCCCGACAATAGCCGCCTGACCGCCGATTACGCAGTACTGGCCCAGCTCTGCCGTGCCGGCAACCCCGACCTGCGGTACGAGCAGACAGCCCCGGCCGATGCGGGCGCCGTGACCGATGGTAACCGAATCACCGATTTTGGCTCCTGCTCCGATAACAGTGTCGCGAAGTGAGCCGCGTTCGATGGCGGCGTTTGAGCCGATTTCAACGTCGTCTTCGAGTATAACCCTCTTTATATGAGGTATCTTGTGGTGTACGCCTTCATGTGTAGCAAAACCGAAGCCGTCCTGTCCGATGGTGGCGTTGGCCTGGATGATGACCTTGTTTCCTATAACGCAGTCCTCGAATATGACCGAGTTGGGGTAAGCGATACAGTTATCGCCCATTACAGTACCCTCGCCTATATAAACGCCGGGATATATCATGCAGCCGCTGCCGATTTTGACATTTTCAGCGATTACGGCGTAATCATATACACAGCAGTCATCGCCAATCTGCGAGGTATCTGCTATTGAGGCATTTGGGCTTATGCCCGGCTTGTGGTGTTGGCGGTGGCCGTACATCAGCTCGACTATCCGGCAGAAACTGTAATACGGGTCATCGCAGAGAACAATCGCCTCCGCGGAGGTCTCCAGCTCTTTGTTCGCCAGCACCGCCGAGGCTTCGGTGGTTTTCATGTACTTGTTGTACTTGATGTTAGCAAGAAAGCTTATTGAGCCTTGCCCGGCTGTGTCCAGCGGCGAGACAGTGTTTATTACGATATTCTCATCGCCGATTATACGGCCGTTTATATGTGCAGCTATTTCTTTTAGTGTTGTTTCTGTCATTTGTTTCCTGACTATATCTGGCGCATCCCAGCGCGATAAAAATAATAACAATTATACGAAAACCTGCCGCTAATTCAATAAAATATAGTAAGCGTTGGAATTCAGGTGTGCGATTTGTGATTTTTCCACACTTTGTAACAATCACAGAAAATCAGAGTTCATTTGTTATGTTGTTCTGATACAGCGTATTAACTACCCGCTCATTGACATTCGCGGCTCTGATACAGGTTGAAATTTATTAAAATGCCATATCTAACAACACAATGGTAGTTATTCGCGACTGTAAACTCCGATTTAACCTTGGTTTTCGGGAATGCCTTGTGAAAATAAGATTAAAAATCAGGCTTCAGAGTTCAGAAATGAGGAAAACTAAGGTTAAACAGAAAAATGCTAAAGTTTACTCTATTCGCCCGGGTAATCGCCGGCTGCCGGCTCCGCGGTGGATTCCGTTTCTAAATCGTATTCGTCTGTGCTCTCGTTTGTGTATTCGTCGGTGTTTTCGCCAGTGTCTTGCTCTGGTGCGTATTCGTCTGTATATTGATCTGGTACGTACTCGCCGGTCTGCTCGGCGGGGTATTCTTGTGGGGCAGATTCCTCTGTATATTCCTCTGTGTATTCCTCTGTGTACTCATCTTCCGTATATTCATCTTCAGCCGGCTGTTGTGCGTTATCCTCGGGCAGGGGCTGCTGAGGAGTTTGCGGTGTCTCTTCCCGGGGCTGAAGGTCAGTTTCCTGTTCCTGCGGTTCTGTTTGTTCGGGCTGGGCCTGTTCGAGCCGGTTTATCTGTTCCCGCAAAGCATCCACGAATCCTGGATTATTATCAATAATAACCTTTATAGCCGCCTGGAAAACCTGTCCGTTTTCTGTGCCGCTATGGGCGAGGCTTTGCCGGACAAGCGGCTCAAGAGCCTTTGGATCACCGAGCTGACCAAGGAAAACCGCGGCGGCAACCTTTGTTGAATACTCCTCCGTTTCGAGCAGGTCGATCAACCCGTCAACATCACGCTCAAACATGTACTGCCGGGCCAGGGCGAGGTCATCATTAACCTCAGCCGGGGCTTGCTGCTCTGTTTTTATTGTCTGGCCAGAGACGGCTCCTTCCTGAGCTGTATCGGCGTTAACCCTTTCATCAGAGAGCTTTACGTCTTCTGGCCGGGGTGTTTGCGTGTTGTCGGGTCTTTGAGCCTCAGGCTCCTGCACTTCGTTTGGGCCCGTCAATAACGCCGTCAGTATAATTATCAGAATCACGGCTGCTACGGCAATAATCGCGGCATATACTCCCCGAGGCATCTTCCTGCCGTTTGCCGCGGCGGCTTGGAACACTTCGGCTGTGAGCTCTCTTGTTTCAGCGAGGAATACATCATTGTCCAGCGTTCTGCATCGGTTGAGCCGCTCCTTGAGTGCGGGCGTAAATGTGCTGACATCGAAATCGGTGCCCATTTTGATGCTTGAACGTTCGAGACTCTCACGGATGTTGTCCTGGCCTGTTTCAAGCTCCTTTGAAATCTGCCGCAGGGTTTCTTGAAAATAATATTTATGCAGAAAAATAAGACAGTCCGCCGGCGGCAGCGAGAGCAGATTTTTGACCGTGGATATTTCTTTGGGCTCCATCGGGTTTGACGGCGTAGAAGTTGCGCTGTTTACCTCAAATGATATCTCGGATAAGGCCTGCCGCCACAGCTCGATTATTGGGGAGCTATCGGAATTGATTATGTCGGAGGGTTTCTCCGCGGCCTTTTTCATGACTTTGCGGAAAATGTTTCTGCTCAGCTCACGTGAGCCGGTAAAGATATAAATATAATCCAGCAGCCCCGATGAGTAAGAATCGTAAAACAGGTTCCAGCCGCTTATCTTGCCGGCGTTTATTCCATTTATCAGCCGTCTGTCATCATTATGATTAAACATCTATGTCCTTACATTTTAGTACCAAACAATTACGTTTGCTCAGAAACACTTGTAATTATACCTCTTAATTGAGCTTATGCAAGTTTTAGTATCTCACTGGCGATTGTTTCAGCGGCATCTTTTTTGGCAATACCGGCTGTTTTTTCAGACATCTGCTCTCTTATGCCCTTGTTTGACAACAGCGGCTCAAGTTTCTGCCAGATATTTTCCGCGGTGGCATTTCGATCTTCTTTCATGTCTTCCACAATCAGGCAGGCGCCCGCTTTTTCAAGCTCTATTGCGTTGAGCTGCTGGTGGTTGTCCTTGTGATAGGGGTAGGGCAGGCATATGAACGGTTTTCTGTAATACGTGTATTCCGCTATACTTACTGCACCTGCCCGGCCTATTACAATGTCTGCGCAGCTGTACATGTCCCAGATATTGTCGCAATAGTCAACCACCCTGTATTCTATACGGGCTTTTGCGGCGGCGTCTTTTAATCGCGTATCTTTTCCCCTGCCGCTCAGATGCAGCACCTGCCAGTTGTCGGCAAAACTCTCCAGACGCGGCAGCAGTGTTTCCATAGCGATATTTATGTTCAGTGCGCCGCTGGAGGCACCCGTAACAAGAAGTGTACTTTTGTCGGGCGAAAGATTGTATTCCGAAATAATTTTTTCCGGCCGCGGAGTTTCAAATTCTTCCCGCATCGGGCAGCCCGTGACAAATATTTTTGCGTTTGTGTTCGTAAACATGCCGGCAGTAGCCTGGTACTGACAGAAAATTTTATCCGTTTTAGAAGCCATAAGCCTGTTTGATTTGCCCGGGACATAGTCAACGTTTATCAGGCAAACCGGCAGTGATTTCTTCTTCGCCGCGGCAACCGCCGGAGCGGAGACATAACCGCCAATTCCGACTATAACAGATTTTTCAGTAAGCACTTGTGATACAATATTGCGGCTTTTTCTCTGGTTCAAAATGAAATTGAGTATCTTTACCGGATGCAGAGCAAAACCTCTCGCCGGCAGGGCGGTGTATTCAAATTCCGTTTTGGAGAGGATATTTGCATCAATCGGGCTCTGACTGCATAAAAAGTGGATAACCGTCTCCGGGGCGAGTTTGCGAATCTTCTGTGCCGCGGCGATTGCCGGGTAGATATGTCCGCCGGTACCGCCGCCGGCGAAGAAAACCTGTATTTTGCCGTTATTTTTTGTCAATCCTGAGCCTGATTTGTCTCGATTTGTTTATTTTTGCCTTCTCTGCCCGCGGCAATCGCGGCTAGTATGCCCACGACGGCGGCACTTGTGAGAATGCTTGTTCCGCCTGAACTTACCAGCGGAAGCGGTATGCCCTTGTTGGGCAGTACACTTGTTACAACGCCGATATTCATCACCGCCTGAAGCGTGATTCCGCAGGTGATACCCGCGGCCAGGAGCTTCCCGAAATTATCGCGGCACCTGAATAATGTTATAAATCCAACCGCCGCGAACAGGAAGAAAAGCATGAGTATAAGTATTGTGCCTATCAGGCCGGTTTCCTCGCCGATTACGGAAAAGATAAAGTCCGAGGAATCCACCGGCAAGTGCCCCCATTTTGTTGTGCCGCTGCCAATACCCTTGCCCCAGATTCCGCCGCTGCCGAGTGCCTGGAGCGAGCGGTTTGTCTGATACAGCAGGTCAGGATCGGCTTTTTCAGGGAACATAAACGATAGAAGGCGGTTTACGCGGTATTCCTCTTTCATGACATAATAGGCCAGCACCGGCAGGACAAGCAGCCCCGAGCCGATGATGTGCAGCAGATTGGCGCCGCCGAAAATGAGCATCAGTCCGGTCATGGCGCTTAGAAATGCCGCCGTGCCGAAATCATTCATCAATATCAGCAGTATGATAATACCCGAGACAAAGCATATCTTGCAGAAGTGAAAGAAGCTGAGTTTTTTGCCCTCTTTCACGTGCAGGTACATAAATGCCGCCTGATAGATAATCAGAGACCATTTCGCCAGCTCCGAGGGCTGAAACATAACTGTAAGCGGGCCCAGCGGTATGCGTATCCAGCGCTTTGCCGCCGGCGGGCCGTAGCTCAGGGGTGTAAAATCGGCCAAAATCAGCAGAAATATAGAGGTCAGTATCATTAGCTGTATCAGCGAGATAAACTTGACTTTGCCGGGCAGTTCGAAAACCCGGTAAGGGATTCTGGAAGCGATGAGCATCGCAATCAACGCCGCGGCGGGGTAGATATATTTTGTCGGCGAGGGGCTGTTTCTCATATCGGCAAGGGCGGATATGACAAATACAAGGCCAATACAAATCAGCAGTGAACAAAGCAGCAGCAGAACGCGGCTGCGGGTGAAGGTCTGATCCTCGATCAGCTTATTTTCTGTTATTGTCTGCGTCATGTGCCCGTTCTTCGAGTGAATAATCAATACGTAGTAAAAAAAAATTAACATCAAAACCGATATGTTGTTATAATACAGTTTAGATGCGGTTTTGTCTAACAGAATAATAGTAATTTAGCGCAGAGTTTAGCATGAATGTACAGGCACAAATAAGCATATACCCTTTGAAAGTTGATTCACTCTCCGAACCGATAGAGCAGTTCTGCGGCGTACTGGAGACACACGGTCTCGAGGTGCAGACCCGGCAGATGTGCAGTTATTTATGCGGTGAATCGGATATTGTATTCAAAGCGTTAAAAGAGGCGTTCGACCTGGTGTCCGGTAAGTACGGCGTGGTAATGGATTTGAAGATATCAAACGCCTGTCCGGCGGAATCGCACTGAAGTGTGAATCCCGCAAAAGATTGTTTGCGGTTTAATCGCAGAGACGCAAGCATTGCGTCCCTACTCGTTGTGGGGGACGGTTTTAAGATACGAGGTAATGGACATCGAATTTACCTCAAATTCCCGCCTATTTTTCTGATAAAACGTACTGGCGTCGTTGGGCTGCTTTAAATGTCTGGCGGAAGTGAAAACCGTAAATCGACAGCCGCACCGCCATGTGGAAATGCGACGGGCTTCTCAGCGACCAGAGCAGCAGCAGCCAGTAGTGTATCCTGCCTTTGCCCAGTATTCCCAGATGCCAGACAGATTTAACGAAAGCCTGTATCTCTCTGTAATGAAAGAGCAGGGCGGTTTTTTTCTTTGGTTTGTAGTTCCGCAGGAATAATTTTATCCGCCGGCAGTAATATTTCTGTGAATAGATGGTTTTTATCACCTTTTCGTAGCCGTGCATCAGTGTTTCGGCATCCATTTTTGGTATAAAGTTCATTGTGCAATCCGTGTTGTCGCCGGTCGGCGGGCGGGTTAGCCGGTTTTCCCTGAGCATTTTATCGTACAGCTTCGTACCTGGAGGGGCGTTTAGAAGCCCTACCATAGCGACAACAATGCCGCTGTTCTGGATCAGATGGATAAGCCTGTCGAAAACAGAGCTGTCATCGCTGTCAAATCCGACGATAAAACCGCCCTGAACCTGCAGGCCGGACTGTATGACCTTTTTGACACATGCGGGTATATCGCGGCCTTTGTTCTGGAGTTTGTTACACGCGATTAGTGTTTCTTCGTCTGGCGATTCTATGCCGATAAAAACGCTGTTAAAGCCTGCCTGAACCATCATGTGCATCAACTCTTCATCGTCGGCGATATTTATAGATGCCTGCGTGTTGAAGTTGAACGGATGTTTCATTTTATCCATCCACTCAATCAAAGCCGGCAGCAGTTCTTTCTTGAGTACGCTCTTTTTGCCGATAAAATTGTCATCAACAAAAAACACATCGCCCCGCCAGCCGGTTTCATAAAGGCTGTCCAGCTCGCTAATCAGATGCTGAGTAGGCTTGGTCCTGATCGCATGTCCAAAGAGATTAGTAACATCGCAGAAGTCGCAGTCAAAAGGGCACCCTCGAGAATACTGAACACACATCAGGGCGTATTTCTTCATATTGATCAGCTCCCACATCGGCGGCGGAGTCAGACTTAGATCGGGCTTCTGGTGAGTATTGTAAAATGGTCTTGCCGTACCCTGTTCAATGTCTTTGAGAAATGCCGGCAGTGTCAGCTCCGCTTCTTTGAAGACAAGGTGATCAACGTTTGTGTATTCATGGGGGAAGGTGTTGAACAGCGGCCCGCCTCCAACGGTTTTTGTGCCAAGACGAACACATCTGGCTACTAAATCGTCTGCGGACTGCTTTTGCACGACCATTCCGCTGATAAATACGTAATCAGCCCATTTTATATCCCGGTCGCGCAGTCGGGTGATATTCATATCGACAAGTTTTTTCTCCCACTTATCGGGCAGCATAGACGCAACGGTCATAAGCCCAAGCGGCGGAAGAAGTGATTTCTTCGAGACGAATTTGAGTACGGTATTAAAACTCCAGAAAGTGTCGGGAACTTTAGGATTGACTAATAGTATGTTCATGGTTATCTCCTTATCAGTAATACACATGACTGCCTGCTTAATTGCGACCCGCCAGTACCGCTGATAATAGTTGCATTATAACACAATTTAATAGTCAAATCAAACGCAAACAGAATTTATCTAAATTTATGTGAGATGTATCAAAACTGACATTCCTGAAATTGTAAAACATATCTTGATTCTGCTGCGTAACTGTGGTATAAAGATTGGACGAATTTTTTACGGCAACTGATGTATTTTGCTGTGAGACAAGGTTTTATTGTTCAGATAGAAATAGAATTTAAATGAAAGTGATGAAATTTAGATATATAATCTCAGCGTGTTTAACAGCTTTATTGTTTTGCTCGCCGGCTTTTTCCCAACAGTACTTACAATCACAAAGAATGCTTGAGAGCGGACGGGAGTATGCCGACGTTTCAGTTTCGTCTGTGAGCATTGACGGGCAAAAGGCTATACGGGTTAACTTTAGCGCCAGTGAGGACTTGCATTTTTATGCAGACGGCGATAACGTCCTGAAAGTATGGACAGAGCCGCAGCCGCAAGGCTCTTCTGTGGTATTTCCAGAGTCCAGGCCCTATTATGACCGCTTTGTGCAGAAAACCGTGCCCGTCTATTCAGGTGAGTTTGACGTTGTGGTTTTACTCGCCGCGGATGTTTCGGGTACAGTCGAGACAGAGGTGAATGTCAGAGGTTTTGCCTGTACGAGTGACAGCTGTCTGCCGCCGGCAACGATAGATTTTGATTTTTCTGCCGATGCTTCGGACGCCTCGCAATGGCCCGCGGCTGATATCGATATCCCAGAGGCCGCTGCACAGCCGCAGTCTGGCCCGCAAACACAGCAGGCACAGGAGGTTGGCTCCGATTCTTCCGGCCTTTTAAAGTACCTTCTGCTGGCGCTGCTGGCGGGGCTTTCGTTTAATGTAATGCCGTGCGTTCTGCCGGTTATTCCTATAATAATGAACAGACTGCTTGACCAGGCCCGGGAGCACCGCTCCCGCTCTATAACTCTGGGTATGGCGTTTTGCGGCGGAATAATCGGCTTTTTTGTCATGCTGGCGGTATTCGGCGCAGTTTTTCAGGCTGTTACCGGGTCTGTTTTCCAGTGGGGAGACCAGATGCGGTACCCCGGTTTCATAGCCGGCATGTCGCTTTTCATTCTCGTAATGGCGCTGTTTCTCTTTGATGTGTTCGCCGTTGGCATACCATCTAGTGTTTCGAGTAAATCGGGCAGCGGCAAAGGTCTGGGCGGATCTGTGGGTATGGGCTTCTTCGCGGCTCTTATGAGTACGCCGTGCAGCGGGGCGATACTGGCTGTTGTTCTGGTCTGGACACAGACACAGCCGATACATATCGGGCTGCTGGTATTTTTGCTGCTCGGTATAGGTATGGCGTTGCCGTACGCTGTTTTAGTCGCGTTTCCCAAACTGCTCAAGAGTATCCCCAAGCCGGGGATGTGGATGGAGCATTTCCGCAAGGCGATGGGTTTTGTACTGCTTATAATCGCGGTAAAACTCGCCGCGTCGCTGCCTCAGCAGCGGCTTGAAAATCTCTTGCTCTACGCTGTATTTCTCTCGTTTGCTGTCTGGATGTGGGGCAAATGGGTCAATATGACCACGCCGAAAAAGAAACGTTACACTATCCGTCTGGCAGCTGTTATAATAGCAGTAGTTGCCGGCTTTGTGATTTTACCGGTCGAGAAGGACATTGTTGACTGGGTTGAATATGATGCCGCGGCGATAGAGACGGCAAAGCAGAACGATGAGCCGGTGTTGATAAAATTCACCGCTGACTGGTGCGCGAACTGCAAAACACTGGATAAACGTGTGTATAAAGACAAGGATGTGGCCGCATTGATTGATGAGCTTGGAATCCTCGCGGTGGAGGCGGACACAACGCTAAATACATATCCGGCGTCTATAGATTTAAAAGAGGTGTATAACGAGCCCGGAGCAGTCCCGCTGACTGTATATATAGGCAATGATGGCAGTGTAACCAAATTGCGGGGCATATACAGCAAGGAAGCTCTCTTAGAAGTTATTGACAATTAAGATTAGAAAGACGATATAAAATGACTAAAAAGAAAACAGTCTCACCCGAGGAAACCTGGCGTATTTTCAGGATAATGGCGGAGTTTGTAGAGGGCTTTGAGGAGCTGAATAATCTTGGCCCGGCGGTATCGATATTCGGTTCCGCCAGAACAGAGCCCGACCATGAGTATTACAAAATGGCACGCCTTGTCGCGCAGGAAGTAGTCAAGGCCGGTTTTTCTGTGATTACCGGCGGCGGCGGCGGAATCATGGAAGCCGCTAATCTCGGTGCAAAGGATGCGGGCGGTTTGAGCGTTGGGCTCAATATTGAACTGCCGTTTGAACAGGAGCCAAACAAGTATCAGGATGTCTCACTTGCGTTCAGGTATTTTTTCTGCCGCAAGGTTATGTTCCTAAAATACGCAAACGGGTTTATCGCGATGCCCGGCGGCTTTGGCACGCTTGATGAGTTTTTTGAGTCGGTTGTGCTGATGCAGACGTATAAACAAGCGTATTTCCCGATTATCCTTATGTGCTCTGATTTCTGGAAAGGGCTTATTGGCTGGATAAACGAGAAACTGCACAATGAGTACGGATATATCTCCCCGGAGGATTCCGGGCTTTACCATATATGTGATGACCCCGAAGAAGCGGCGGGGATTATCCGCAAGTTTTATTCCGGGCACAGAGAAAATTACGACGCCGAGCCCGGCAAGATCGAATGGCTCAGTGTCGGCAACAAAGTCCGCCGTGCAAACCAGGGCGAAGTTTGATCTTATCTTTGCGTATGCTGTTATAATCTGCTCTTGATATCAGGCAGAGCCGAATGCCGTATTGTACACCGTAGAACCCGAGGCCAGCGGTACCCCGTTTATATTTGAAGTTTCGCCCGCCGCTGAAGTGAGCGAGACATCATCAAATATGCAGCTGTTCTCGGAGCCGTCGTTTTCAAGCGTCCAGACACCTACGGTTATGAGGATTTTGGTAATACCAAGAGCCTCCCATGAACCGGAGCCTCGGAGGGTGTCGTGCATGTCTTTTATATTCAGTGTCAAATCATGCCATTTATTGAGCGTGTCCGGCAAACTCCAGAACATGGCCTTTTTCTGGTTTCCCCAGTTGATGAGTTCTGTTTTTGGCGGCCTTCTGTCATCGGCTGTATAGAATGTGTTTCTAACCATGTTCACTGACTGGCTTTTCTCATTGTCAGTTGCTCCCCAGTCGAGCAGCATGAGCCGCTGCAGTGTTTCTCCGGAATATGCACAGACCTTAACATATCCGCCGCCGCCGACGGGCTCGCTGTCAAGACGATAACTAAATTTAAGCACCGGCGAGACAGGAGCGTCAACCATCTGGTACGCCTCAAGCATTTCGGTTTGCGCCCAGGGCTGGCCGGCTTCGTGCACACGGAAGAGCAGTGCCTTTCCGCCCGACTTGGCGATATTGGATTTTACCTCCCACTTGAACATTGGGTCCGTGTCTCCCTGGTAGCGGTACGGCATCATCCAGCCGTCCAGGCCGTTTTCAAACGAGCCGTTTACAAGTGCCGGCTTGGGCGGGTATGCGTGTATGTTGCAGAACCAGAGAGGCTCCTGGCTGGTGTATTCCCGGAATTTCGGGGAATATGTGTATTCCCGGTCCACATTGGCGACTCGCGCCTTTACAACGACATCTTCGCCGCTGACCTCAAATATCATATAATAGCCGCCGCCGGTATCCCCGTCGCCCTGGTCTTCTCCGGGTTCAAAATCGTCAAACTCTTCGCCGAACGGGCGGGACGCGGTACAGGTTGGAGCGGTTATGAAGTTTATCCCGCGGTATGTCCAGGCGGTTTTTACTGAAGCCTGTATGCCGTTATGAACGTGTCCCCATACGGCGTATTTTACGTTACCCCAGCGAGCGATCTCGTCGAGGATTTCCATTCTCAGCGTGCGGTTGTATGTGTACCATTCCAGCTGTGTAAGGCCCTGCGGCATAAGGTGCTCATGCAGAAACAGCATTGTCGGGCGGTTGCGGTTTTTGTGCAGGTCACTCTTGAGCCAGGCGAGTATCTCGAGTTCTTCTGTACGGTTCACAATGTCGCAGGGCAATACAACAAAATGCCATTTTCCGCAGTCAAATGAAAAGTAATAGTCGCGTATTCCGCAACAGGTCTGTTGATGCTCCTGGAATATTTCGTAGTGGTTTGTCTGGGCGTTGCCGTCGTGGTTGCCGTAAACGAGTATCGGCAGGCAGTCCATCTCAAGCGTTCTGCTCATAAAATTGTCCCAGCTCGGCGTGTGAGTCGGCACATTTACCAGGTCGCCGTCAATAATTGAAAACGCCGGCTTTTGCGCCATAGCGTTGATTTCCTTAATTGATTCGGTGTACCTGACGGCTGAAGTGCCGCCGACGGTGCCGATGGTGGTCTCGCCCGAGAGCTGGGGGTCCGCGAACAGGGCGAAGGTGAAGTTCTCGCCTACCTTGTCAAGCTGAGGGATTGTACCTGGACTTTTTGTTTTAAGCCGTATGTCTGCGCCGCCGGCTGCCAGAAGTGTCCCTGCGGCGGAGGGTGAAGATGCCGAGGCGAACGTGCCGAGTGCAGAGGTGCTGATACATTTTTTGATAAAATCTCTTCTTAACATAAATGTCTCCTGTTTATGGCCAGAAAATCTGCCTGTTCCAGTTTTTGATTATTTGAGCGAAATCGAGTAAATCGATAATTCCGTCTTTGTTTGGGTCAGCCGGCGATACTGCCGGAGTCAGCGGCTGAAGGAGTTCTTCGCCGCTGCCTGCAAATAGCCAGAGTATCTCACTTTGGCTTAGCGGTGCTGAGTATATTCGAAGCTCGTCCATACAGCCGATAAAGAATTCGCCTTCCGTGCCGATCGGAGCGCCTATTCGTGTCTGCCCGCCGGCAGGTTCTTCTGTGATTTCAACTGATTTTTGTGAAAGCAGAAGCCCGTCTCTGTAGATGCTCAGTCTTTGTCGGCTGATGTCCTTTACAAAAGCGTAATGTGCCCAACCATCGAAAAAGTCGCTTTGCCGCGTCTGGTATTGGGTTGACTGCCATGAAAAGTCGCCTGTATCCTGATCCGGGGAGCCCGTTCCCATTTCGACCGCTGCCGAGCCGCCGGCAGGAAAAGAGTCCTGCGTCTGTACCCACATCGAGACGGTGAAGCCATGTTCCGAGCTAAGAACCGGATTGAGAATCGAAATCCCGAAGGTTCCGTCAAAATTCATACAGCCGCCTGAATAGCCGTTTAGACTCCAGTTATTCGAGCCTGGCATATCAACCACGGCGGTATTGCCGTTGCCGGAGAGGTCATTGAGTATTATCCCCGAGCCTTCATCGAAGCTGTAATATGCTGTCAGGTTTTCAACTGCAGGGCTGCTTGAGTAAACGGTCCTGTCCTGTTCGAGCCATTTCTGCGAAAATAACATCATGTCCTTTATATCTATCCTGCAATCGCCGTTGAAATCGCCTGCCGGCAAATATTCCTGAATGCACCGCGGCGGCTGGAGAGTGATATGGTCTATCCATACATCCCCCTGGGCTTCGGATATGGGAGTAAATGTGATATCCATGGATTCTACATCTTCCAGGTCTATGCCGCTGAAACCTTCGAGATCAAAAACTATCTGCCTCCACCAGCCCGCGGCTCGCTGCTGAGAGCCAGTTATTCGCTGGCGGGCATAATCGCCGTTGCTGTGGAGTGTTACATGAAGTGCCGAAAGGTTGTAATCCGACATAAGCCAGAACGAAAGCGAGGAAGTGCCGCCCTCTTTCCAGTCAGGAATTGGGGAAACAGTAAGTACTGCTGAACCCGCATCACTTTTGGTTATACGCATTGCATTGCCCTGGTACGTTTTGGCGGGGTCTGTTTCCAGTGCGATATCAAATCCGCCTGAAACGGCCCATTCTGTTTTCAGTTCAGCGCTGTTGGAGTAGCCGTTAAAATTCTCAAGAACGATTTCTGATGCCATAAGCGATGTAAACGTGAGCACATTCCCGCTGATGAGGCCGTCGGGGTGCACGCTGTCAACCCGCCAGTAATACGTTTTGGAGAGCTTGAACTCGGGGAACATGATTCCGCTCTCGTTTCTGCCCAGATAGTATTTCGAGGTTGTGCCGGCGGTTAGCACCTGCTCGTAATCATAGCCCAAGTAAACGTCAAATAAAAGGCTTCTCAAGCCGTTTCGCCAGCGGAAAGCAGTGTCCATATCAACGCCTGCTGCCCCGTCGGCAGGGTAATGAGAAACTGTTTTGCCCGAAGACGTTGTAAAAGACCATATCTGCCCCTTTTCGACGCCGTCCGGGTCGTGGTCAACCCGCCAGTAATACAACGTCTCGGGAACAAGAAGCCCCGGCTCATATTCTGTTACACCGCAGGGCAGACTTGCCGCGAGTACACCTCGCGGGTCGCCGGGTGTAGCTGTCTGCACATCAAGAAGGTTTGTTCCGATGTAAACGATGTTCGCTGTGGCGTTTAGCTGTTGGGTCCATGACAGCAGGGGATCGGGAAAAACCCCGCTTTGGCCGTTTTGGGGTTCTGGTAAAGTTGCCGCCCGCAGGAAACAGGCTGATACCGCGAGAAATGCTATTAAAAATGCAAGTTTTATGTTCATTTCTGTATGATATATGTTTTTGCATTTTATGTAAAGTGTTATTTTTTTTTATTCGTTTTGGGAACGCAATATAAGGTTTACAGGCCCGTCAGAGGTGTTTTCGATGTCCATATGAGCGCCGAAAACGCCGGTTTCTACTTTCACGCCGCGGCTTCGAATCATCTCAATTGTCAAGTCAAAGAGCCTTTCGGCCTGTTCCGGAGGTGCGGCATTGTCATATCCCGGGCGGCGACCTTTGCGGCAGTTTCCGCATAACGTAAAGTTACTGATTGCCAGGATTGAGCCGCTGATATCGAGCAGGCCCAGATTCATTTTGTCCTTGTCATCGGGGAAGATTCTCAGCCCTGGGATTTTGCGGGCAATAAATGCCGCGTCATCATCAGTGTCTTGTTTTTCGACCCCGATATAAACCAGCAGCCCCGCATCGGCAGAGCCGGTGATCTCTTCTTCAACTGTTACCTGTGCTTTTGCGATTCTCTGTACAAGTGCTATCATTTGGTATCTCGTTTTATTTTATGACTTTAGAGTGATTGTATGTAACATGCCTGCGTTTGCAAGCCCGGATTTTCGGCATCAATCAGCTTTATTTGTTCGAAAAATCCAGACAGCTCCGCCGGCAAGAGAGATTTTTTCAACATCGAAACCGGCGTTTTTGATTATGGCGGCAGTTTTCTCCGGCGGGTAAAATTCTGTAACGGTCTTATTCAGATACCTGTAAGCGGCCAGGTTGCCCGTAAATGCCGCGGCGATAACCGGCATAATGAACCGGAAATACACGCCGAATAAAAACCGCATCGGCTGTGCCGGCGGCATGGTGAACTCCATGATCAGCGCCGCGGCGCCGGGTCTTAGCACGCGGTGAATCTCGCGTATAGCGGCGGCAGTGTCGGCAGCGTTTCTAAGTCCGTAAACCATCGTTACGCAGTCAAAAGAGCCGTCGTCAAACGGCAGGCGGAGCATGTCGGCTTTCTGGAAATTGATTCGGTTTGCAAGGCCGTTTTTTTGAGCTTTATCCGCGGCGGCGGCGAGCATGTTTTCAGAAGCGTCAATAGCTGTTAAATCAGCCTCGGGTAAGGACCTGGCGGTTTTAATTGCTATATCGCCCGTGCCGGCGGCAATGTCGAGAATACGCCGGCTGTCCGGGGGTATCATCGATACGAATCTTCGTTTCCATCCCGCGTCCATGCCGAATGATATAACCCGGTTGGCGATATCATAGCGGCGGGCGATTTTGTCAAACTCTGCCGGTATGTTTTTTTTATCTATCATATCAGCCATAGGATACTTGTTGCGGCAGTTGAAAGGAATTCGGTTTTGGCAGTTGCCGCCAGAGAAAGATTGAAATTTTTGGATATGGGTTCTGTCAGCAGCCTCTTAAATGATTTTATGTTTGGAATCAGCATTATAACTGCCAATACAATAAGCGGTTTACCGCTCGCGGCGGCAATTGCCGCGGGCGAGAGAATCGCTATGGTAATCAGTGCTATGGTGAATATTCTGGCTTTTTTCTCGCCGAGCAGGCCGGCGATGGTGGTTTTGCCGGAGAGCTTGTCGGTGTGAATATCGCGAAGGTTGTTGACCGCCATTATCGCGGCGGCGAAGAGCCCGCACATTATGCCTCCCAGCAGGTTTGGGATATCTGCGCCGCCGGTGAGCACATAATATGTTGCTGAACAGGGTACGATGCCGAAGAAGATGAACGCCGCGGTCTCACCGAATCCCCGGTACGCGAGTTTTAGCGGTTTTGAGGTGTATGCCACCGCCAGAACCATGCAGACCGCACCGAGTATTATCAGCCGCCGGTCCGTGCTGAACACGATGAACAGCCCAGGGACAGCGCTTGCGGCTATCAGCAGCAGAAAAGCCGTTTTAATGTGATGAGCTTTTATCAGGCTGCCCGCTGTTACACGCGCCGGGCCAAGCCGGTCGCTGCGGTCGGTGCCGTATTGCCAGTCATAGTAGTCGTTTGCCAGGTTTGCCGCTGACTGGAGCAGTACGGCGACACTCATGCACGAGATAAACAGCAGGATTGACATCGGGTCTGTTTTGCCGGCGAACGCGCCCGCCAGAAGCACCGGCGATATCGAAGCGAAAAGCGTCTTTGGCCGTATCGCCATTATCCAGTGTTTGATCGCGGCGTTTTGCATAGTGGTTTTGGGTCTTCAGTTAAATATCGCCGAGCCGATACGCAGGTGCGTTGCGCCTTCCTCGACGGCGATGGTGTAGTCGTTTGTCATACCCATGCTCAGGTATTTGCAGGTCTCGGGGCTGATTCCGCTGCCGCGTATCTGCTCGAAGATCTCCCTTGCACGGATGAACGTCTTGCGAATCTGAGCTTCATTGTCTGTAAACGCCGCCATGGTCATCACACCGGCAAGTTTGATGTTGGGCATTTCGCCGATTTGACCTGCCAGCTCAACCGTCTCTGCCGGTTCGATGCCGTATTTCTGCTGTTCGCCGGAGCAGTTGGCCTGGAGGAATATTTCAGCGGTGATATTGTACTTCTGGGCAGTGGAATTTATTTCTGCGGCGAGCCTGAGGCTGTCAACCGAGTGTATGGTCTGGGAAATCGGCAGAAGTTTTCGCACTTTGTTACGCTGGAGATGGCCGATCATGTGCCAGTTGACTTTTGTTTCGGGCTGGTTGTTTTCGATGTATTCTGCTGTAAGTGTTGCGACCTCTTCGAGATGCGGGAGTCTGTTTTCGCCCAGTTCAGTATAGCCTGCGGCGATGACCTCGATGATTTCCTGTATGCCGACGGTTTTTGTGACGGCAATGAGGGTTATCTCGTCGCGGCTTCTTCCACTTTTGCCGCAGGCGGTATTGATGTTTTCCTCAATTCGTTTTAGGTTGTCTTTTATTGTCCTGGCTGCCATTGCTGCCCCCGTGATTGTGCGTAAATTATTATTTAATGATATCGGGCAGGGTTATTCTGAGCATTTGTGTATCTTCGGCTGCTGTCAGTGCCCCGGTCATTTCAGCAGGGATAAACAGCGTATCGCCTTTGGTGAACTCGGTTTCTGCGGTATCGCTTCCGTATGCCGCCGCTTTGCCGCTGCCGCTGATGATGACATAAATTTCGAGCTCGCCTGCCATTGTGTACTGGTCATCGCCCGGGCCAAGATCAATTTTGTCAACCTTGAACTCGTCGGCATCTACGAGTCTGCCTTCACTGCGGACGGTCAGGACGGATTCGTCAAGGTCAAACTTAGTGCTCTCGATGGCCTCTTCTACATGAAGCTGACGAGGCTCTCCGGTGCGTTTGTCAACGCGGTTCCAGTCAAAGACCCTGTAGGTGGTGTTGGAGGGCTGCTGAATCTCTGCGATTACAAGGTTGGGCCCGATAGCGTGCACGGTGCCCGAGGGGAGAAAATGGCACTCGCCGATTTTAACCGGTACCTTGACCAGGCAATCCTCGCAGGTACCGTTGTTTATCGCGTCTTTGAACTGCTCTCTGGTCGTGCCGGGCTTGAGGCCTTTGTAGATGTAACCGTCTGCCGGAGCGTCGATTATGTACCAGCATTCGGTTTTGGGACTGCCGGTTTCCATGCGGCGGCAGGTCTGTGCGTCGGGGTGAACCTGGACGCTGAGTACCGATTGGGCATCAAGCAGTTTTATCAGCAGCGGGAAAGATTCGAGCGGCTTATCAGTGCCGGTAACCGTTTTGGGATAAGTCTTTATAACATCGTTTAGAGTTTTTCCGGCGAGCGGGCCGTTGGCGATGACGCTGCGGCCTTCGGCCTGGTCTGCCAGCTCCCAGCTTTCTGCAGTTATCGTGTTCTCTGGGATGGGTTTGTTGAAAATTTCGCCGAGTTTGCGGCCGCCCCAGATGTAGTCTTTGAAAATAGGTTCAAATTTGTACGCGTAAAGTTCCAAGTTTATACCTTTCTATGTTTTTTACCTGAATTTCATTTAAACCCTTATTATATTAAGCATAAACAAAATGTCACATACCTTTTTTGCGGCTTTAATTAATATCCAGCAGATTTGTGTGCGGTTCCACGTTTATTTTTTGCTATGATGGGATGAGTTATCTCTTTATATGTTTTTTTCAAGAGGACTTATCCGGTCAAAATTTATGTCTTGAGAGGCAGGACAGTGCCCGGTTTTTTCTTGTTATTTGTCATCAGCGAGACAATAATCAGTGTAAGAAGACTAAGCGGCATCGAAATAATTGCCGGCTGCCCAGGGGTATCCACGCATTTGTTTCTGAAAGCCCGAAAGCCTGAACATGTCTGGGCCTGCCATTATGATTCCAAGTGATACAATGATCCCTACAAAAATAGAAGATATAATGCCCGGGGCAGTGGTTCGTTTCCAGAAGTGTACCATGATGATAGCGGGGAAATTGGCCGAAGCTGCAACAGCGAACTCCCACCCCACGAGAAATCCTACATTCACGCCTTTAAAAAGAATACCGAGTATTACAGCCAAAATGCCCACTGTTACAGCTGTGAGCTTGGCGGCAAGTACCTTTGTCTTTTCTGTCATTGACCGCTTAAAGAATCTGTCTAACAGGTCATTAGCCACTGCTCCCGAGGCGGCGACAATCAGCCCCGAAACAGAGCCGAGCACGGTAGCAAATGCCAGTGCGGTAATTATGGCAAATAGTACCCCGCCAAAGCTGCGGGCCAGTAGGGGTGCGGACATGTTATCCGTTTCCGGGTTCAGGACACCGTTAGCAATCGCTCCAAGTCCAAGGAAAAGAGTGAGTATGTAGAAGAGCCCGATAGCTGAAATGGCAACGATGATGGATCGTCTGGCAGCAGTGGAGTCTGGGACAGTGTAATGCCTTATAAGCACATGAGGAAGGGTGGCTGTTCCGAAAAAGAGCGCAATCATGAGCGAAATAAAATCCAGCCGCTACCAGGTATTTCCGGCGGAAATGTCAAAATGCCCGCCGGCTACAAAGAAACTTTCTGCGGATTTAACTTTCCAGCCCAGAAACCACGACAGCCATAAATGGTTATCCGGGATTTATTTAGCGTACAGATGGGCATAAGCGTCTGGAGCAAATTCATGAATTTGCTCTACAGGGGGCTTGTGCGGGATGATGTATGTGCCGAAGCTGTTGACGCTTCAATAGCAACACAGGTTGAAGGTATCGCAGCAGTTCTGCTTGAGGTTATCGACGTAGAAGACCCGATTGATCTGGGCAAAGAGACTACTTATGTCATAACAGCTGCGAACCAAGGTACATCTACCGACAGCCACATAAAGATCTTTTGCGAGCTTGAAGATTCAATGCAGTAGTTTCCGCTTCCGGCACTGCAAACGGCACAATCAGCGGCAAGACTGTAACATTAGCTCCGCTGACGAAACTTGAACCAGACGCCAAGGCTGCCTGAAAAGTAGTTATCAAGGCGCATAGCGATGATGATGCAAGGTTCACGGTTACTATGAACACCGACGCTATAGATCGTCCTGTTCAGGAAACTGAAGCTACACAATTCTATGAATAATAAATTTTATAGATTGATTTGACAGCACCGCCCGGGGGATTAAGAAGCTGTGAAAGCCAGAGGCTCCAATTGTCAGGCCGTGTATAACAGCGTACACTTTTAGACACCGGCTTAACACTGGGGTTCCTATTAATATTAACCATTTTACGGAGTATTCCCCACTCAATTGTTAACAGGGGATCCTTACTGTAATAATTACTGGTTTTTAAAAAAAAAATAAAAAAGAAGTTGCAGCAGATATTCGCAAACAGTATTATTAAATACGGAAATAGATAATGGGAAAGTATTCATATTTCGGAGATATGAGACTTTGATTTGTGATGTAAAGTAATTTTGGGAAAATTTCCCGGGAGAGTGAGACATGAAAAGACTAACTTTAAATCTATTGTTTCTTTCTGCAGCGAGATTGTGCACATGCGCCTGGGGTTTTCCAGTCGTAATTGACCCAACCATTCAGTATCCCTTTGATGTTACCCAGATAAGTCAATATCTAATTATTACAACAAACCAGGAGAGCGGGAATTCAGATGTATCTGTAAGTAATTTTGAGCTCGGTGCCAACAAGGCCCCGGTTCCCGCTCAGGGAGCTTTCGGAGGTCCTGACATAAGCAGCCAGCCGGGAGTACCATCGTACGCGGCAGACATATTTGAAGGTGTCGGCTACAACGGCAACGTTGCTGTTACTGATCCCAACGGCAAGTTTGACCTCTCGAATGTCGGTATATACGCAGACCCGGAAACAGGCATCCGCCTCGCCGGTTCCCGCTCGTCCGATACCATTGGATGCAGCAACAGCTTCTTCAATGACCCCAACATGTACCCAAACACCTACGATCCGCTGACCGGCAGCGGCCAGATTGTTAATCAGAACCAGGCTGACCAAAGTACAAAAATCAGTTCATCCAATGATTATCCGGGTGTTTCTTTCAATTACGACCACAGCGGACTTCTGGTGGAGCTGAGTGCTGCCCGTGATTCAATAAACAATCTTGTTTCTACCGGCAGCATTACACGCAGCAACGGTGAGATTAAGGATCAGACCTATACTTTCTATGCCGATGACGGTGTTAATGTTGTTGATATATACACTAATGGCAATGACTTTAAACTGCAGAACGCAAATTTTGTCATCCAAGGCTCTGAATTCTCAAAAGTTATCTTCCGGATCACCGGAGATAAGAATATGCTCATTGACAATGCTAATATACTTCTTGGCGATGGCGGGATCGACTACACAAGCGTTATGTTTTTCAGCGAGCACAACAATTATGATTTCAGCAATGCCATACTTAGCGGAGTTGCGTTCTGGAGCCTTGGTGAAGAAAAGACCACGATCAGTATGAGCAATGTACAGGGTTGTACCCAGCTCATAGCAGATGTTGTCGAACTTGACAATGTACGCCTGTCGCAGTGCCAGGGAGCCGGTTTTACTCCTATCCCAGAACCGGCTACAGCGATTTTATTCACTATAGGCACTGTGCTTATTCGAAAACGTGTCCCTCTACTTCTTTAAAGAAATCATTGAGCTCTCCCTCAACCATATACTGACGGGAAGAATTAAAGGCTCGAGATTTTTTGGTTTGTAAGTTATTCATTTTAAAATTTTATAGCGTAATTTTCAATAAGTTGTTTTGTCGCGACCTTTTGATTGCTGACATAAAGTTTTTATATATATGATCACATAGATACGGCGCGACCAAAAGATAAAGAGCGAGATATCTTACAAAGGAGGCGGTTTGCGCTTTCTCAGACCGGTTTGCCAGTTTTGACGTATTTGACTTAAGATTTGCAGGTTTACGTCTTTGAGCAAATTCGTGAATTTTTTCTACAGGTGTTATTGCAATCGCAGTGCATCGCCGCGGGTGAAGGCGAGGTGTCTGCCGATTTTTTCTACAGATTGTGCCAGCTCTGAAAAATCGGTTGTGGGATTTTCGTTCACGCAGCGTTTGTGCGGGTATATTTCGTACATCTGCCGGTAGGGCATTGGTGTAAAATTGGGCATAATGACGTTTGCGCCAGCCTGCAGTGCGTCTATGCGGTTGTCCGTTTTGGATATGCTGCCGGTTGCGGTGGTTGCGGGCATATGTGCCGCGGGCAGGAGAATCCTCGCCATTGCCTGTACCTTCAGCGTCATCTCGAGGCTGCCCTGGCGGCTGGAGGAGAGCTCGGTCTGGCCGTGTGGTATAAATAGGCCTATCCCCAGCATATCGAATCCAAACTCCCTGAAAAACATCACATCCGATGCCAGACTTTCAACAGTCTGGCCTTTGAGGCCGACAAGGCAGCCGCTGCCGGTCTGGTAGTCCAGTCGCTTAAGCGTGTCGAGGCACCTGATTCGGTTGTCATAGCTCATGTCAGGGTGCATTCTTTCGTACAGCCGGCGGTCGGTTGTTTCTATCTTCAAAAGGTATCTGTCCGCGCCGGCTTCGCGCCATATCCGATAGTATTCGTCCGGCCACTCGCCAAGCGATAGCGTGACGGCCATGCCGGCAAAACGCTCTTTTATCTGTTTTATGATGTCGGCTATCCATACTGCGGTAAAGTCTTCATCTTCGCCGGACTGTATTACCACTGTTCGTATTCCTGAGCGGTAGATCATGTCCGCAGCTTCGAGGATCTCCTCTGTTTTCATGCGGTAGCGTGTCAGAGACTTATTGTTTTTGTTGAGCCCGCAGTAGCGGCAGCTGTTGCGGCAGTAGCTTGATATTTCAATAATTCCCCGCAGCAGGATGGCATCGCCAAGCGTCTGTTTCCTGATATTATCCGCGAAATCGAAAATCTGGCGTATTTGATCCTGCCGCTCAATGCTTAGTATGCCGGCAATGTCGGCGGCGTAGAAATTTCCCTCGTAAATTTGTTGCAGTTTTTTAGAAAGTGAGTTATTCATTGGGTTTATAAGTTTACAAAGATACCAGAAGTAATGTCAGGCTCAGGTATATCGCCACACTGATCGAGTCGTTTGCGGTGGTAACCAGCGGCCCTGAGCTGATTGCGGGGTCGATGCCGATTTTTCGGAATGAAAACGGAAGCAGCAGTCCCAGAGTTGTCGAAACGATTATCGCAGAGAACATGGCAACAGAAAAAGCCAGTGTAACTCTGATATCAAGAGCGCTTATCTCCACGGCCTGCTCAGCATTGTCAAAAGTTACAATCCTGGGCAGACCCCAGCATATTATGCCGCCGATGATTCCACATGCCAGAGCAACGAGGAGGGCTATTCTGAATTCACGCAAAAACACCTGTTTTAGCCTCTCCGCGGCGATATGCCCCGAGGCCAGGCCGCATACAATAATTGCCGAGGTCTGCAGGCCGGCGTTTCCGCTTATTGCGGCTATCATAGGCACAAACGCCATTGCGATACCGAAGACGTAACTGAAGTTTCCGACGAAAAGTTTGTCTTTAAACGCGAAAATTACTGTTGCCGTAACCGCTGTTCCCAGCAGACACGGTGCTAACCATGTCATCCGGATTCTCGCGGCGTTGAATACAGATGTATTCTCAAGCTCGTCCGGGTCCGTACCCGCCATAGCGTAAATGTCTTCATCGGCCTCCTCTTTGGCAACTTCGAGGATAATGTCGGCAGTAATTCGGCCGACGAGTCTGTTTTCCTGGTCCACAACCGGTACTGTAATAAGGTCGTATCTCGAGAATGTGTTACTTACGTGTTCCTGGTCATCGGTAACAGTGACGTATATTCTGTCTTCTTCTATGAGGTCTTTTATTTTTGTCTGCGGCGGGGCTGTAAAGAGTTTTCTAATCCTGACATCGCCGAGGTATTTTCCGTCGTTGTCCACCACGTAAACCGCGAAAAAGTCTTCGTCGATTTCCTGGCTGCGGATTTCTTCGATGGCTTCGAGAATAGTTGCGTCTGCTTTTACAGCAACAAAAACCGGATCCATAATACCGCCGGCAGTGTCCTCTTCGTATCGCATCAGGTATCTGATCTTGGCGGTAAGTGCCGGCTCTATCCGTATAAGTTTTCGGATATATTGTCTGGCTTTTTCTTTTGGCAGCTCACTGAGCACATCCACCGCATCGTCAGCAGGCAGTTCGCGGATAATATCGACGATAATGTGTTCATCGAGCTCTTCAAATAGAGTGTTTCGTGTTGCTTCGTTGACTTTTTCGAAAACTTCAGAGGCTTCGTCCACGTCAAGCACAGAGAAAATAGCTACCCGGTCTTCTTTAGACACATATTCCACAATTTCCGCGATATCACCTATGTGGAGATCTTCGAGAGTCTCTTTAATTACGGAGTAGTTTCCGTCTTCAAGATGCTGTTCAATTGTGGTTATTAAAGATTTTATCTCTTTTTGTTCCATTTTTATCTCTAACCGCGGGTTTTCTGAGCCTTTTCAGGGCGTGTTTCTTTACTTTATGCTTTATATAGAGTATATTACATATTCGCTACTTTGTAAATAAATGCTTTACCTGCGATTATGTTTTTTGTAAAATTTCTTTTTGTATGCAGGTTTTATCAGGCTGGAAAGTCATTGACCGCTTTTACTGGTCTTGTGTTTTTTCTGATTAAACCTGAAAATGTTTGTTTTATAAAAATTTAAGTTATTATATCGGTGATATTTATGAGAAAAAATGTACTTCTTGCAATGTTGTTGACAGCAGCGGCAGTCGGGTTCAGCGCACCTCGTCCGGCCATGGTTCCGCTGCCCGGAATTTGGACAATTGAGACAGAATTTGAGAATCTTCGTCCAATTATGTTCAGCCCTGACGGCTCTGAGCCGCAGCGTTACTGGTATATGATACTGTCTCTGACAAATAATTCGCCCAATACGGTACCGTTTTATCCTTCTATAGAGCTGATGACGGATACGTATTTCTTTTGCCAGGCTAACGATTTTCCTGCCGGGGCGATATTTAAACAGATACGCCTTGTCAACCAGGGCAAGTATCCGTTTTTGATTTCTTATGACGATATAGATAGTTCGATCCTCAAAGGCAGCGACAATACCGTTGATATCGCCGTTGTTTTCAGGGATTTCGACGCAGAAGCGAAATCGCTTAGTATTTTCATAGAGGGACTTAGCAATGAAACCGTAACAATCGAGCACCCTACGAAGACTGATAAGGACGGGAATCCACTCAAGGTTCGCCTTCGCAAGACGCTCAAGCTCAACTATAACCTCCCCGGTGATAATACGGCTAAGCAGAGCCGCACGCTGATCTTTGACAGTCTTGAATGGGTGATGCGATAACGGTTTTCATTGTTCCACTGCAGAAAAACACGATTAAAACCGGAGTGATTTTATGATATTTGACTGCCATACACACATTACAGATGAATCCGGCTCTTACAATGTAGAGTTCGCGGACCACGCAGCCGGACTTGGAGGCATGATAGTGTTGGCACGAATCGGAGAAGATAACCGCAAGGTCAGTGAATTGGCCGCCAAGTTCGAAAAAACTGTAACATTCGGCTTTATTGACCCTTCCAGCGAGAAAAAGCCGGCAGAGGCTGTGGAAAAGATTGCCCGCAAGGCCGGCTGCCGGGGACTGGTTGTTTATTGCGGCGAAACTGCGATGCACCCATGCCATTCCAGTGCGATGGTTGCTTTCGAAGCTGCCCAGCGGCTTGGGCTGCCGATATTTTTTCACAATGAATGCTGGGGAGAGACTTCGGTGCTTGACTACACCCAGCCCGTGCATCTTGACGAGCTTGCCAGAACATTTCCACAACTAAAGATGATTATAGGTTCTATGGCCAGGCCGTTCTACAGCCAGACTCTTGAGCTGACCTCTCGCCATGAAAATGTATATGGCTGTCTGCCGATATATCCAAAGCGTGCGTGGGAGCTGTATAATACTGTGATTTCTATATTTGAGGCAGGCGCAGAGGATAAGATTCTCTTTGGTTCGGGATATCCGGACAATAATGCTAAAGAATCAATTGAGGCACTTCTCGGGCTCAAGCTGGCGTTTTCCGAGACAAATCTGCCGTGGGTGGGCAGCGCAGATCTGAGGAAGCTATACGAACGTGACTGTATTGAGGTGTTGGGCTTGTCAGTGTCGCATCAAGAGGGGCAGTAATGTCGCAGATGCTTGAAGAACAACGGGAGAGCTGGGGCAGCAGAGGGGCCTTTATTCTCGCGGCGATAGGCTCGGCGATAGGGCTGGGCAATCTTTGGGCTTTTCCGTACAAAGTTTACAGCTACGGGGGCGGGGCATTCCTTATTCCCTATATAATAGCCACGATTGTGGTTGGTATTCCGCTGCTGACGCTTGAGCTGAGTCTGGGGCACTTTACCCAGAGGGCGGCGCCGATTTCATTTAGAAATATGCACAAACGCCTGGAGTTTGTCGGCTGGTGGGGCTTGCTGCTTGCTTTTATCATTATCACTTATTATCCTGTAATTCTTGGTTACAGCATAAGTTACCTTTGGTTCAGCATTCAGGGGATTTTCAACGGCGGCCGGCTTCCATGGGCAGCGCAGGGCATAGAGGGCATTACCACAGCAAACAGTTATTTTTTTGACACTTATCTGGGCTACACAGAGGGCCTTGGACTGGGCGGGCTGAAATTGAATCTTGTTCTGCCGCTTTTGATAGCCTGGATTTTAATGTATCTTGCAATCTTCAAGGGAGTAAGTGCAGTTGGAAAGCTGGTTTGGGTTGCTGTTCCTCTGCCGTGGATAATGCTGCTGATACTTACAGTACGCGGTTTGACGCTTGAGGGCAGTGTCGGCGGACTGGCGTATTATCTCGAGCCGGACTTTTCCAAGCTCAGGGAACCGGAGATATGGAGGTATGCGTTTGGACAGGTATTCTTCTCTCTGAGCCTGGCGTTTGGAGTAATGATAACATACGCATCGTTTCTGCACAGAAAAAGCGATATTAACAATAATGCCGTTGTAATCGCTCTGTCGAATTTCGGCACGAGCCTTATAGCTGGCCTTGCGATATTTTCTACGCTTGGAGGCATGGCATTCGTTACCGCACAGGCCGGCGATCCGATACCGGTTGAGGAGGTTGCCAAGAGCGGGCCGTCACTGGCGTTTGTCGCGTTTCCCTATGCACTTGCCCAGCTGCCGTATTCGGCATGGTTCAGCGCGGTATTTTTCGCGGTGCTGCTGATGCTGGGCGTGAGTTCGGCGTTTTCCATAACAGAAACGCTGCTGGCCTCAATCGTAGATAAAACCGGATGGAACAGAAATAAAGTTCTTTTAGCAATGACCGGAACAGGATTTCTTTTCGGGCTGGTGTATGTTACTCACGGCGGCCTTAACTGGCTTGGAATTATAGACGGCTTTGTCAACGGTACCTGGGGTATCGCGTTGATGGGCTTTCTGGAATGTATAATTATGGGCTGGATATACAATCTCGACATTCTCCGCTGCCACGCGAATTCACGAAGCG
The DNA here is from genome assembly GCF_001999965.1 of Limihaloglobus sulfuriphilus. Classification (GTDB taxonomy): domain Bacteria; phylum Planctomycetota; class Phycisphaerae; order Sedimentisphaerales; family Sedimentisphaeraceae; genus Limihaloglobus; species Limihaloglobus sulfuriphilus. The sequence continues at coordinate 227,997 of NZ_CP019646.1, forward strand.
ACTGGCGGCTTGGGCCGTGGTGGAACATCCTGATTCGGATTGTTGTGCCGGTTATAATGGGAACGCTCTTTTTCTGGTCTTTTTACGATGATCTCGCCGCGGAGGGCGGGATATTCCACCGGCCGGACGGTTTGATTGACCCTGCCAACGCAATCGGCTACTCTGTAATGCTGCTGGCTCCTGTCGCGGCGATAATTATAAGCCTGTTCAGGGACAAATACAGCAATGATAATGAAGAAACGGTATCGACTTATGATCTGAAGCCGATAGATACAAGCACGTCTGTTTTTGTTGTTTCTGTTGCGGTATTTGCCGCCAGCATCTTCGCCGCGTTTAAATCAGCTGGTATGGTATCCTGGCATCTCTTCGCGGCGGCGGCCCTGATAGCTTTGGTATCGCTGGCAACTGCCGCCAGGAAGAATCTTTTCTTCAGAGAAGGCCAGTACACGCGGCTGGACTGGAAGGGCGCCAGTGCGGGAGTGTGCAGTATCCTTGCGGTGAGCAATGTCTTTTCGCTGGTTCTGATACGTGTTGCTGAAATCGTAGAGCCTTCGGAGTCCAAAGCCGTTATTGGGGGGCATTTAGGGCTTTGGGCATATCTAATACTTTCGCTGGTAGTTCTGATAATTGTCGGCGGGCTCGGCTGGTGCTTTTACCGTGCGGCTTCTTCTGTACCTTCGCCGGATACCCAGCACTCGGGCGAGGTGTCGTAGTTTTTAACATTTTGGGTAATCTAATCAGGAAAAGAGGTTTATGCAGATTTTAATATGGTCAGCTGTATTTATAGCGGGACTGGTGTTTCTGCTTTTTTTTTCCGATCGGTTTGTTGTCTCCGCTGAGGTTATAGGTCTTCGGCTCAATGTTCCCTCATTTGTGCTCGGCGTGCTCGTTCTGGCTGTCGGCACATCTCTGCCGGAGCTTTTTACTTCAGTAATATCTGTATTAAGAGGAGCCCCTGAAATTGTTTCGGGAACAATTATCGGCTCAAATATCGCCAATATACTGCTCGTTTTGGGTGCTTCGGCACTTTTTGCCGGCAAAAAAAGTGTTGCTTTTAATCTTAAACACTCAGATATTGTGTTTTTTCTCGCCTCGGCCCTGATTTTTATTCTGGTCTCCTCTGACGGGCGGATAACCTTGCCCGGCGGCGTCATTCTGTTGCTGGCTTTAGCGGGATATGTAGGTTATGTACTTACAACGAATATGCCCACAGTCAGCGATCAGCCAGGCGAATCGCTCGTTCAAGCATCCATTATGCTGGCGGTGAGTATTCTTGGGGTGTATGCCGGCTCTGAGATGCTTGTAAGGTCCGTAGTGAAACTTTCCGTGATCGCAGGCATACCCTCGGAGATTATAGCGGCAAGTGCAGTGGCATTCGGGACTTCTGTTCCGGAGCTGGCGGTCTCTCTGGCAGCAGCCAGACGCGGCAATATAGCCATGTCGGTCGGCAACGTTGTCGGCTCGAACATATTCAACGTGCTTGGAGTTGCCGGCTTTGCATCATTGTTTGGCGTGATTACCGTTGAGCAGGTAACACTCTCGCTGGCAGTGCCGGTGATGGCGGCGGCTACCGCAGCATTCGCAATTGTGTCCTTTTTCAAACATACATCCCGCTGGCAGGGGGCGTTGTTCGTGCTGGCATACCTGGCGTTCTGCGCAAAACTCTACGGTTTGTTCTAAAAATTCATTTGCGGGCTTGTATAGTTTTTGGATTGCGTGCGTAGAGCAAATTCACGAATTTGCTCCAGACGATTATGCTGTCTGTACGCTGAATAACCCCGCATAACCGTTTGTTGCCGCGTTTAGAGTTCAAGCTTCAGCTTGTTCACCTGTATTTTTCTATTGAAGCAGCCGTCAAAATCACAAAGCGGTGTTGCGCTGCCCCTTGCCGCCGCACTATGTTGATGCCGTGTTTTATATTTTACGGTTTGAGAAAATTCGTGAATTTTCTCTACGGGGGGCGCAGCATTGCAGCGCAAATTCACGAGTTTGCTCCAGACGATTATGCCCGTCTTTACGCTGAATAACCCCGCATAACCGTTTGTTGCCGCGTTTAGAGTTCAAGCTTCAGCTTGTTCACCTGTGGTTTGTTTTCTATCGAAGCAGCCGTCAAAATCACAAAGCGGTGCTGCGCTGCCCCTTGCCGCCGCACTATGTTGATGCCGTGTTTTATATTTTACGGTTTGAGAAAATTCGTGAATTTTCTCTACGGGGGAGGCATCGTGTTGCAGCGTAAATTCACGAATTTGCTCCGGCTTAGAATTTGTATGTATATTCTCCCCAGCCGGCCTTGTAAGGTTCTGATTCTCCAGGAACATATATCCATGCTGTTGTGTTTGGCGGAACAGTAACGCTGAGGGTTGTGCTCTGGTCGCGGCGGTGCCAGTCAACGGATATTCTGCCGTGGATGCAGTCGTAGGATGCCTTTACAAAACTGAGCTTATCGGTGATTACCGGGCGGATCTGGAACTCTTTGTATCCTGGTTTTAGCGGTTTTATTCCCACCATATTTTCAAATATCCACTGTCCTACTGATCCGTAGGTGTAATGCGAGAACGAGTTCATACCCGTATCGCCGAAGCCGTCCTCGGGTGTCCAGCTGTTCCATCGCTCCCAGATACTCGTTGCTCCGTTCTTTACGGGGAACAGCCATGACGGGAACGTATCCTTGAACAGCAGGCGGTAAGCGACGTCGCTTCGCCCGATTTTGGTCAGCACGTGCATAAGGTCGCGCGTGCCGACAAACCCTGTGGAGAGGTGCCAGTTTCGCTCTTTTATGCGTTCTATCAGGTGGCCAGCGGCCTTGCCGCGCATTTCGCCATCGACAAGGTCAAACCACAGCGCCAGCACATAGCATGTCTGGCTGTCGCCTTTTATGATACCGTCCGGGCTGACGTAAGCCCTGTTGAAAGCCTGTTTAAAGTTTTCATATATTTCCCCGTACCTTGCCGCGTCCTGGTCTTTGCCCAGAATCTGGGCGATGTTCTGCATGATTCGGGCATTGCCGGCGGTGTATGCGGTGTATATCAGCCTTTTGGGTGTGTCGGCGTCTATGTCGAGCCAGTCGCCGAAGCAGTGGAATTCTTTCGGTGCCAGATTATCCGGAGCGCTCCTGTCGAGATAATCCATAAACCGTGCCATGGCGTCGTAATGTTTTTCCAGCAGGCTCTTATCCGCGTAAACCTGGTACAATGCCCAGGGGCATATAATCGCGGCATCAGACCACGCCGGCCCGCCGGAGCCGCCCACCCAGGCGGAGATTTCAGGGGCGACCATGGGGATATCACCGTTTTCAAACTGGGCGTCAAACAGCGATGTGAGCCATTTTCTGAAAAACGCCTGGACATCCGTGTTCAGGCACGCCGTGCGGATGTATGCCTGGGCGTCGCCTGTCCAGCCGAGACGCTCATCACGCTGCGGGCAGTCGGTCGGGACTTCTATGAAATTCGCGCGCTGCGTCTGGCAGATGTTGTGATAGAGCTGGTTCAGCCGCGTATCGGAGCATTCAAAACTGCCGGTTACAGGTGTTGCCGAGGTAAGCTCGATTCCGGTGACTGTATCACTTTCGCAAGTTTCGGGATATCCGCTCAGCTCTATGTACTGGAAACCGTGGAATGTGAACCGCGGCTGCCACAGCTCGGGGCCGCCGCCTTTGCATATATAGGTATCGATAACCCTGGCCTCGCGGAGGTTATCGGTGTAGAGAGTGCCGTCGTCCTTGAGCCGCTCTCCAAAACGCAGAGTAATCTTTGTGCCTTTTGGGGCTTTTACCTTGAGCCTGGCGAATCCGGCGAAGTTGGTGCCCATGTCTAAGATGTATTTGCCCTGCGAAATTTGGTTTATGGAAACGGGTTTTATTTCCTGGTAAACCTGTACTGTTTGTGCAGGGTATGAGCCGAATTTTATCTGCGGGTGCTCTGAAGTGTCGGGCTTCTCCCAGAGCTGATCGTCGAAGCCGGGCTTGTCCCAGCCGACGGTTTCCAGACGGGCATCATAAGTCTCGCCCTGGAGAAAATCGCTCTCGAGAATCGCTCCTGTGGATGTCTTCCAGCTCTGGTCAGTGGTTAAAGTCTCTTTTGTGCCGTCCTGGTATTCTATTGCAAGCTGTGCGGCGAGTCTCGGGTTTTTGCCGTAGTGGTCGCGGTTTTTCTTTCCCCCTACATAACCACAGTACCAGCCGCCGGTTAGTATGCCTGCTATGGCGTTTGAGCCTTCGTCGAGCATTTCTGTAACATCATAGGTGTTGTAGTAAACCCGTACCCGGTAGTCCGTCCAGCCGGGAGCAAAAAAATCCTCTCCTACGCGGCGGCCGTTGATGTGCATCTCGTAATTTCCCAGAGCCGAGGCGTAGAGCACTGCCCTGCGGGGCGTTTTGGAGAGGGTGAACTCTTTTCTAAGCAGCCTTGCCGGCACAAGCAGGTAATCGAGATTCTTATCTTTGAATTGTTTTTCGGCTTGGGCGCGGGGTTTGTCGTATCCGATCCAGCCGGCTTTCCAGTCGCTCTTGTTCAGCAGGCCTGCGCTCCAGTAAGCTGTTTCACTCCAGCTGCCCGGTTTGCCGCTGCCGTCCCAGAGCATGACCTTCCAGAAACATTCGCCTCCGCTTTCAAGCGGTTTGCCGCCATATTTGATGGCGTAAGTCTTGTCAGATTCGACCTTTCCGCTGTCCCAGAGGTCGCCCTCGTCTTTGAGCAGGATATCAGGAGTTGAGGCCGCCAGTATGCGGTATGCGCCCTGGAAAAGGTTCTCGGAATCTTCCTGGATTTTCCAGCTCAGCTCAGGTGCCGGGTTTTCTATTCCAAGAGGGTTTTTCATGTATTGACAGCGAAGTTGAATTGCTTTCATTGAATCTGCTCCATAAATAATCGCGGCTGACGAGAATAATAAGTATGTTATTATTGTTTTCATAAAATCAGGATACATATATACTAGATGTTTATTTATTCCCAATAAAAAGCCTCAGACTTTTTAAGTTTATCTTCCGGTTTGACTACCAGCAATGATACTGTTGTTCCCTTGTCGGGTACTGTAATTATGTCCAGCTTGGCACGAATAAGAGCGGCCCTTTTTCTCATTAGGGCAATCCCAATACAGTGATGGTCTTTAATGTTTACTTTTTCAGGGTCGAAGCCGCTGCCGTTGTCTCTGATTTCAATTGTCAGTGTATTGGGTTTATCACTAAAAAACACCTCAATTTGGCTGCAACCTGAATGCTCGCAGGCATTTCTCAACGATTCCTGTATAATACGGTACACACAAATAGCCATTTTGGCGGGGAGCCTTTTGGGCAGGTTCTCTACCTGACATCTCATATCTATATCTCTGTAATGAAACGACTGTATTTTGCATTCGTAGCGGACCGCTTCGACAAGCCCTAACTCGTAAAGCCGGGTAGGGTGCAGCTGGTAGGACATGTTATTAGTCAGATTGGACAAATCTCCAATTACTTCATTGACCCTTGCAAGGTTCTCTTGCAAATCAGAGATATTGGCATTCGGGGCATTTATCTGGGTTTTCCCGATTTCTATGGCGAGAAATCCTAAGCGTTGTGTAATATCATGATGCAATTGATTCGATATGTGTTCTAACTCCTCTTCCTGTAAGCCCAGCAGCTTTCCGGTGAGCAGCTGGTGCTCTTCCTTGGTTTCTCGCAGTTCAGTGGTTCTTTGTTTGACTATGCCCTCGATATGCTCGACCGCTTTTAGCTGTTCTTGCTTAGCTTCATTGATGTCTTCAGCAAAAATGTCGAAGGGCTCCATAAGCCCATCATGTATTACGGCTTTGTAAACCAGATAAAAAGAAGCTGCTCTGGCTATATGGGCTGAGAAGTTCATTATGCCGTTAACATCAGCAAATGTTGCTATGATTATTTCAGATAATGCTTTGGCTAATATGCCGGCTGATAAGAATATAACAAAAGTAAGGTCAAACTGTTTTCGCCTTATTAAGATAAGTATAAGCGATACAAATAATAATGCTGAAATCAGATACTCGCTGTATCTCTTGAAAGCCGTAAAGCCTGTGCCCTCTATAAAACAAGTTGGAAAAACCTTCCAGTAAAGAATAGTAACCGTAAAAAAGAATGTTATAATCCCGTAAATAAAGAGCGTGGAATATTCATTTCTGTTTCTGATACGGGTAAATAGAAGCAGCGAAATCCCCTCTACATATCTGGCGGCTATCCAGAACTGAGCCGACTGGTCAGCGCTGTTATCATTTATGCCCGTTATTCCCATATATGCGATCAAGTGAAACATATCCAGCAAGCCCACAGAAGTATAGGCGGCCCCAAGAAAGGTAAGGCTGCGGTTCTCTGTGAAGTTGCGTGAATTCCAGGCGAGTATGAAAATGCAGAACGATATCACAACTGTAAACAGTCCTACAGTCATTTGAAAATAAACACGATTGGCCAGGTTCAAAAGCCCCAGGGCCAGAACAAGTGTTGCCAGCAAAGCCGGCAGAATCAGCAACGATTTGATTCTTTTTGAAGTCGCGAACATTTTGCCCCCGCAGTTTGTAAAATTTACCCCGCAATTTGGTCATTGTCTAAAAAACCTCTAAGAATATTATAAAAGATAAGTACTCTCATATCAAGTGTAATTTTATTGGAATTTAAAATAAGCTTCATGCCGCAAAAAAACATATGATGGCCAGCGTAGGAGAGAAAAACATAAAATATAATAAAATATATTAGAAAATTCATAAATCCCAAGTTTTGAACATGTCTTTTATTTAGCCAAAATTAAAGCAAAAAAATAAAAAAACGCCCCGACCATCAAATTTTTATTATTTTTTTTCTTGACATTTATTTTTTACTCTATAAAATCTATATGTTAACTAGGGAAAAAATGACAAAACGGGAAATTTGAGTTCTAATAAAATGCTTTTTGCCGCATAGTTTACAAGGCAGAGCAGGGATTGTGTAAACCCCTTCAAATCAAATTTCACCGCTTGTCTGATCTGGATGACGGTCATTCAGGGAAAACGAGAGATTTTAGAGAGTGATGATTATACGGCGTTATGAACATGCCGTAAGATCACAAAGGGAAAATTAAAATGATTAAAACAGCGACTTACATCACCACTATTGTAGCAATTTTTGCAGCATCAACTTTTGGAGCCTCACTGGTTACCGAGAGTTTCTCAGGCACTACAGACCCCGCAGGATGGAATATCCAGACTTATACAGGCGGCACTCATACAAGTGCCGGTACTCTTGAGGGAGAATCCTTCCGCTATGGAACCGGAACCGGCAATGGTTATATGCAAATGACCGAGGCCGTCGATTATCAACGTACAACCGCTATCTATACAGCTGATACATTTTCAACTGCTCAGGACTTCAGCTTCACATGCGACTACAATATTGGCGACACTGGCACAGGAGCCGATGGAATCACATTTTTCTGGCTTGACAAGGCGACAATTGACTCTAACAGCTGGAATATCAACTCCATGTCCGGCGGCTATGGCGAATGGATGGGTGCACCTCACGGCAATGACTCTGGAAAGAGTGTAGGCTACTATAACGGTATCAAGGGTTACAGCATGGAGTTTGACCACTATGATAACGGTGCGGGTGAAGTGGATGAGTACAATCACTTTATAAGGATATCAGACTGGGCTCACTCTGGTGGCGTTGGTGCTGTTGACCGCGGTGGCGATGATGATTTCTATTACGGCAACGGCTGGCAGAGTGTTGAATTTACATTCGATGCCGATACAGGTACTTTTACATACCAGTTGACAGATACAGACACAAGTGCCCAGACGGCGGTTAAAACTTTCACAGTAGCCGTCCTGGAAACCGCTCTCGGTACAGGCTGGTACGAGACGTTTGACGACGCTTACTTCGGTATTGGAGGGGCAACGGGCGGAGACAATGACGTTCACCTTATTCGCAACCTCGACGTTGTTCCAGAGCCGGCAACAATGCTGATGTTTGCTATGGGTGGTCTGGCACTGCTTCGCAAGAAACGTTAAGCGGCCGGCATTTGATTTAAGGGGCTTTCAGAAGTTTTCCTTAGATTAGAGAAAATAAACAAATAATCATAACAAATCCGTGCATGCCTTTATAAGGGTATGCACGGATTTTTTTACATAAATTTAAGAACAGAGAATAAGAAGCTCGGTCTTGAAAAATATCTGCCGCGGGGTATAATCAGATAATAGTTGATTGCCTGTTTTGGGGCAATTTCGGAAAGACACAAAAACAGGTGTTATTTTGACAGCCGTTTGGCTGTTGGGAGTTGAAAAAATGAAGTTATATGGATTGCTTATATTAGCGTCTGGAGTTTTATTTATGGGATGTTCATCAGAGCAGAGATACGCGGCAGAGCCCGGAGAGCAAACAGTGGCTAAATTGCACACGCAGTTGAGCGTTGAGATGGATTATCTGCTGTATCTGCCCGAAGATTATGGCCGGCAAAACAGGCAGTGGCCGCTGATGATGTTTCTCCACGGCGCCGGCGAGCGGGGCAGCGATGTTGCCAGGGTAACAGCCCACGGCCCGGCCAAGCTCGTCAGCCAGGGGGCTGATATGGAGTTTATAATAGTCTCTCCCCAGTGCCCGGCCCAAAGCTGGTGGCCGCAGGAAACGGCGGCCCTGGGAGCTTTGCTGGACCAGATCGTAAAAAAATACGATGTTGATACGCAGCGGGTTTACCTTACCGGTCTTAGCATGGGCGGTTTCGGCACATTTGCCCTGGCACGAACATATCCGGAGCGGTTTGCCGCTATCGCTCCGATATGCGGCGGCGGAGAACCGCTGCTGGCCTCGAGGCTCAAGGATGTGCCGACGTGGGTATTCCACGGCGAACGGGATAATATTGTGCCGATAAGCCGCAGCAGGGAGATGGTCGAGGCTATTAAAAAGGCCGGCGGTGATGTGAAGTTTACCGTGTACCCCCAAGCCGACCACAATTCATGGGATCAGACCTACGACAACCCCGAGCTTTACAAGTGGTTCCTTTCGCACAGCAAAAAATAAATTGAGTTATGATAAGGAGATAAAATGCGTAAGTTACAAATTTTTAGTATTTTAATTACCGTTGTCGTATTTGTAAGTCATGTTGGCGCGAGGGAATATGTCATAAACAGAGATACCTATCATGATAAACTCGCCGGCGGCTGGATTGGCCAGATTGTTGGAGTTACCTGGGGGTATCCGACTGAATTTGCATATCTGGGGCAGATGATACCTGAGGATAAGGTGCCGCAATGGAAGCCTGAAATGATAAATGATGGGTTTGGCCAGGACGATATTTATGTTGAGATGACATTTCTCAAGACACTCGAAGACTACGGTTTTGATGTCTCCATTCGTCAGGCGGGCTTAGATTTTGCTAACAGTGAATACAGATTATGGCATGCAAATGACGCCGGCCGCCGCAACCTAAGAGACGGTATAGCTCCGCCCGACTGTTCTCATCCGCGGTTCAATGAACATGCCGATGACATTGATTATCAGATTGAGGCGGATTTTTCAGGCCTTATTGCCCCGGGAATACCCAGTTATCCTGTTGAAGCGGGTGAAAAGTTTGGCAGACTTGTCAATTACGGCGACGGCATGTACGGCGGCCAGTGGGTAGGGGCTATGTATTCATTCGCGTTTTTTGAAGATGATGTGGAAACCGTTGTGCGCAAAGGGCTTGAATGCATCCCCGAGGGCAGCCAGTATCATGAGTGTATCTCAGATGTGCTTCGCTGCTATGAAAAGGACCCTGATAACTGGCGGAAGGCGTGGGATTTTGTAGAGCAGAAATACCATAAGAACATTGACTACAGGCAGTTCAGTTGTACTGTTCAACATAATTTCAATATCGATGCCAAGCTCAATGGAGCGTATATTGCTGTCGGTCTGCTTTACGGCAAGGGTGATTTTGAAGATACGATAAAGATTTCCATGATGTGCGGCCAGGATTCAGACTGCAACCCGTCAAATGCCGGCGGTATTCTCGGTGTTATAAAAGGTTATGATAATCTGCCGGATATTTATAAGCAGATTGACCGTGAGAGAAAATTTGAGCATACGGCATACAGTTTTCCGGGGTTGATTGAAGTTTGCGAAAAATTAGCCCAAAGGTTAGTCATTCGCCAGGGCGGCAAAGTTGTCAAGTCTGACGGGCGTGAGAAGTTTATTATTCCCGCCGGGCAGGTACGCGTAAGTAAACTGGTACAGTCACACAAGCCCGAGCCCCTCGTGGGAACACCATTTACGCAGGATGAAATGTCGCGGATAAAATTCAACAATCCCGAGATCAAAGAAAAGATGCCTCCTGCATTTGTCATCGGCAATTTTGCGCCGGGCTGGCAGGTTCTAAATTGCGGCGACTTCATGTTTCCGGGTTTGTATGATGAATATGACGGCAGGAAAAATGTTCTGGTTACCCATCCATACAATCAGGTTATCCCCTGCGTTATAACAAGAGAGTATTCAGTTCCGCAGGAAGGCGGGGCAAAACTGCATTTAATTGCCGGTCACTCTGAGAAGGGGGATTATGAGCTTGCTGTAAAGGTTAACGGCAGAGAACTTTACAACAAGGTGGTTGGGCCTGAAACAGCAGATGAGCGTTATCTGGAAGCATACATTGATTTGACAGACTACGCAGGCCAAACAATAAAGATTGATATTCTCAATCAGGCCAATGGCTGGGCTTTTGAGGCCGCTTACTGGGATGTTATTGAAATAGTTACTGAATAATTGAAAACAGACAGGGCAGCAAACCCTTAATATTCTGACCGGTTAAGTTTGAACAGTACCGTTTCTGCTTTTAAGGCATAACGTCGCGGCTGCTGTCCAGTATTTCCGGCGTTTTGTGTATGAAGTATTCCAGCCATGCTTTTTTTATCATTTCCGCTAAACCATCATCTTTTTTGTATTCATCAAGCTGTTTGCCCCAGTAAAATGTTATCCAGCCCTCTGCTATCGGACGGGATTTTTCAATAAACTCATCCATCTGTTCTATGGAGCAGGAGAGGGGAAACATCTCTTCTATAACCAGGGGTTTTCCAATATCGTACACGGCTAATGCATCAAGGGCTTTTTGTGCCTTGTCTTTCTTGGGATAAAAGTGGACAGAAACAAAGTCCAGGTTTTCAGCTACCTCATCGGAGTAGAAAAGCGGTTTGGCATTGGGCCACGTATGCGCCCATGGTATCGCGCCGACGGTAATCAGGTGGTCTTTGTCATGTTTCCTTATCGCGGCGGTTAAAGTATCGACCCATTCTCGCGCAACCTGTTTTCGTGTTCTGCCGTTTAGGCACAGGCTTATCCTCTGCACAAAGTGCTTTCCGCCGAATCCCTCTCCGGGGAGCCAGTCGCTCTCCTGCTTGTTTCCCGGCAATACAGGCTCATTCATCAGGTCATAGCAGAAGATTGCGCTGCCGGCGGCGCATATTTTCGCTACGTTCTCCCAGAATTCTGCCTGTATCTTCCACCTTTGCTCTTCGGTAACATTGTTATACCAATCCGGAACCATGTCCTTATGATAACATGCAAGACCGGTGATATTGAGGTAGAGGCCCGTCTTTTCTGCTAACTTTACAAGCCTTTCCAGGGTCTTGAGGCTCTCGGCGTTGGGCTGATCGGGTGAATCCATAAAACGGTGTAATTGAAGATGGATACGTACGACATTCGCCCCGTATGATTTCATTTCCTGAAAATCGCCGACAACCTCATCCCACTTGGTATCCCAGTAATCTTCTATAAGCGTTCCGGATTCGTCGTGGTCATAATTGAAACCCCATACGACAAAGGGTTCGCCGGTATCGCTGCGGACAAACCCCTTCCCATCCTCGCTGATACGTATAGCGGGGATTGCCGCAGTTAATAATGAGCAGGCTGTCAATAAAACAAATGCTGATAAATTCATTTAATCCGTTTTGTATAGATAATTCTTTATTCCTTGAGCCAGTTTTCCAGGAAAATAAGAAGGTCATCGACATTGACTGCATTGTCATAGTTTCTGTCATAGCCCTGGCAGAAATCGTCCCAGAAACATTCGGTATTGCCCCACCAGGCATTAAAGCCCGCGAAGTCCGCCGCGTTTACAGACGGAGCTGCCAGAAGTGTAACTTCATGCGATACATCGCTATCGTACATTTCCACATCGTCGGATGCATCCTGGAATCCGGACTTTGACACTTTTATATTGTGGAACATGCCCCATTCAGAGCCGGGCAGCTCCAGTGATGCCTGGCCGTTTGCGTCGGTGAAGTCCTCCACCGCGCCGACAGTCATTTCCATGCCGAACGATATTGTCGGCGAGAACACCCTTGCAGCTTCAACCGGTTCTTGAGATATGTCCTTGACGGTAACATTTACAAAATAAAAATTCTCGCAGCTGAACCATGTCTGGCCTGCAATGGAATCGTTTTTAGTGATATAGAGTGTGTAGTAATCCTTTGAGAGGCCGCTGAGGATTGTCAGCTCGATGGTCTCATCATCAACGTATGCGAAGGTGAAATCTTTTTCCACCGGTCCGGCTTCTCCGCCCGCAATCGCGGCAGAGTAGGTGCTTGTCTGAAAATCTTTGCCCAGCTCCGGGCTGGAGATTTTAAGCACGAGGTCCTGATCAGAAGCCTTGGCCGTTTCAGATACGAGTCCATCTGTTATGCTCAGCATCTCTGCTGGGGCGGAGTGGCTTGTATAACGTCCGGCAGATGTACTCGGGTTAAATGCACCGTATGCGGGGAATATGATCTCGTATGAAGATGCGTTTGACTGCGGTTCCAGGAAGAATGCCCCGTATGCCGGTATTAAAGAGATGCCCCGTTCGGGGTCGCTTTGGGTAATTTCTTCCACGCTGCTGTCGTTGTAAGTGATTCGCAGTACGCCGTCGCTTAGCGGGTATCCGAAGTTCATATCATAAAAGAAATTCAGACCGCCGGTGTTATCGGTAAAGCTGAACAGCTCGACTTCATCGTTCCATTCTTTCGGCTCAAAAGATATTTCTGTACCCTCGTTCCAGAGCTGCAGTGAGCAGGTTTTGTAAGAGGCCGGGTATTGTAAGTCCTGCCACAGACCCACCGGCTGTACACCTTCGCCTGCCGGTATAAGCCGTATAACTATAAACGCGTCGCTGGTATATTGAGTCTCTCCTATTATCACAGAGCCGGTAACGGTAAATGCGGTTCGTTTCCACCCGTTTTCAAGGTCCGTGGTTACGGCCGATTCAACGCTCAGTCCGGACATTATATTGTACACGCTGCCGGTTCCCAGAGGGCTTACTACCGCAGGGTCATAATCTACGGAAAATACAGCGTCTGTGAATGTGACATTATCTACTAAAACATACAGATTCATATGTCCGTTTGTGACCGGAGATCTGAATGAGGATGAATTCCATCCATCAGACCAGTTTGCTGATACCCATGCGTTGGGCACTGCCGTAAGTGAAGAAACTGTAAACAAGACCGCTGAAACCAAAATCAAAAACTTAGTTCTCATAGTACCTCTTTTCTGAGAGGAAACCTCTCTAAAATAGTGTGTAGTTATATCGACAAATCATTTATTTACAAATATCCAGACATTATGAATCTACAACTAAAATCATATCATGTCAAGACTTATGTTTTAGCCGAGAAGTTTTGTTGGCGTAAGATGTTTTAAGTAAATGGTTTATGTGCTGATTCGAATAGTGAAGTTTGTCCACAGGAACGCAATATTACCCAGCCCGCAATGTTTCAATTGCACTGCGGGATTGGTAATAGTTCTTGTTTGTTATTGGTTATGGCGGCTGTTAACCGGTGCGGTTGTTATGCGTCAAGTTTGGGGCGTGGACGTCTTTGGGCTCCTAAACAGCGATGTTCCGCATGCCACGACAACAAGGGTAATATTTACGAGTGCGGCAGTCCAGTATTCGTGGAATACGAACGTCAGTTTTGCCGGCAGCCAGCCGAAGAAGCTCATCATAAGATAGAGATTAAGTGCTATGGCAGCCGCCATACCGGTAATGATTGAGAAGTTGTCTATGCGTTTTACGAAGAAACCCAGCAAAAAGATACCCAGGATGCAGCCGCCGAATACCGAGCTGAGAATAAAGCCCAGATCAACGATGGATTCACGCGGTATGAAATGGAATGCTATCGCGCCGAGAATCATCATTGTGCCGGCAATCATGGCGAATGTCTTTGCCATTTTCAAGTAATAGGTGTCGTCTCTCTCTGTTGAGATGTATCTTTTTAGGAAATCGACAGTTACGAGTGTACTGATGGCGTTTATCGATGAGTCAAGCGAGCTCATGGCCGCCGCGAGACAGGCCGCGATTATCAGTCCTGCCACGCCTGCTGGTATTTGTGTCAGAATGAAGTAGGGCAGCACCTGGTCGGGATCCATGTTGGCGACGGCCTGATCGGGGAAAACCTTGTAGATTGCAAACAGGCATGTTCCCAGAAAGAAGAATGAGAGCCAGGTCGGCACGCTCAAAATTGCGCAGATTGCGGTTGCTTTTCTGGCTTCTCGCATTGATTTGGCCGCGATGTATCTCTGAATGACGTTCTGGTTGCTTGAGTATTCTGTCGTGAAACCGATCAGCCCGATCAGAAGCATTGTAAAAAATGTCCGTTCGTTGAGGTTCAACTCAAACGAGCCGATACTGAACTTGTCGTGTGCAAGGCCGATGTCGATTATCTGTGAGAGTCCCTCGGGCATCTTTGTTACGATGACGCCAAAGCATACAATCCCGCCGCCAAGCAGGATTATTGTCTGGACAACGTCTGTCCAGATAACGGCTTCGATACCACCCAGCACGGTGTAAAAGCTGATAAAAATGCCGCCGATGATTATTACAAGTATAATGTGCTGGCCGGTGATAAAGGCTATCGGAATTGATACCAGATACAGCACTGTGCTGAGCCGGAGCAGCTGGAGAAATACAAAGCTCAAAGATGCGTAGAGCCTCACCCAGTGCGAAAATCTGTGTTCAAGGAATTCAAACGCCGATGTTATCTTTCTCTCGCGGAAATAGGGGATAAAAAATATAATGGCAAACACCGCGACAATCGGCAGTGTCAGGTTTGGGATTATGTTTCGGTAGTCCAGCACGTAAGCCGCCGCCGGCAGTGCCAGGAATGTGACAGAACTGATTGATGTGCCGAGCATGGATATTCCAATCGCCCAGCCGGGGAAAGAACGGTTTCCCAGGAAGTATTCCTCTGTGCTGTTGTTCTTTCTGGAGAAATATACGCCGACCAGGGCCATGCCGATCAGAAAGATAAGTATTACGATGATATCTGGCAGTCTGAAATTTATTACAGACTCCGTCTCGGCGACAGCAAGCAATGTGTTAAACATAAAATGATTCCTTTTTTATCTCATAATCGGCACGAGCCTGTAACTGCTCTGGTTCTGGTCCTGCGGGTTTACGCCAACCCAGTAGGCCGCAGCGGAGACGGTTCCAGGGTTTTTTGTGAGTATTGCTATGGAGTTTTTCCACAGCTGATAGTCTGAATAAAACTGTTGTTTTGAAATGCCGTTTGTTCTCAGATACAAATCCATTTGAGGGTCTGCGTAGAGTCTGCCGGCGGATATTGCAAGAGGCGTTGAATTTATGACATCCAGTTCAAGCTCTCTTAATGGCGTGTTGTCTGTATCGTTGAAAAAGTAGAGTTTTTGCGGGCCTGAGAGTGTGTTTGCCAGCAGATCTTCTGTTTTGAGTTTCGCGTTTGAGATTTTGACCTCGTCTATGAGACCGTTGAAACCCCTGCTCCTTACCCATGATGCCCCGATTACGAGGCTCTCACCGGTTATCTGTAGGTCTTTTCGCGGGTGAGCGGCCTTGGAGAATGTTTGCTCAATGCCGTTGACCCAGATGCTTGTGTTGTTTGTCTCGGATGAACCGTCATGGGCGAACGCGACGTGGTACCACTGGCCGGCAGCGAGATCTGCAGGGTGGGAGAAGGAGTGGCCTGTGCCGTCTTCTGAATAGTAATACCCGTTTAACATTCCAACGCCTTCGCTGCGCTGGGTAACTCTAAGAAAATACACGTCCTTGTTAAAGTTTTCCCCGTCTTTGCCGCCCAGTGATATGATCATGTACGGGTTGTAGTAATCAAACGTATTTTCCGGTATAGAGTCAAGTTTAATCCATGCCTGAACAGTGAAAGTGTCAGTGTTAAACTCGCTGAGGTCTTCTGTGGATTCAGGGCGAACCAAATCGATATTGCCGTCAGGGCGGCCATCCGCGCTGATATAGTGCAGACAATTTCCTGTATATCCTTCTGTTGACCACTCGGGATCCTGCCATGTACTGGCGCTTGAACCAAGACGAAGCGTCGGCCCGCCAATGCCGGGATAGGCGTACTGGCCGGTGTTTTCCTCGAACTGCCAGCAGCCGAGCGTCTGGTTTTCATCGGTTACCGCTTCGGTAAGGACGATGTTTTCCTTGACTGTCTGGCCGTCAAAACTTCCCACAGCAATATTGTGCCACTTTTTGCCGTAATCTGCGCAGCTCTTGTATAGGCCGTCTATTCTGATTTTATAGATAAGCGCCGGCCCTGGTGAGTACGTTATCGCGGCTATTTCGTCCTGCGATGCCCTGCCGTCAAATTCTCCGGCGGCGATATCGATTATGTCCTCTGCAACGCCTGTTACGGAGGCCTGCCAGCTCAGGTCGCTTGGTTTGAGGCATGTAATTTCAGTAGTTCCGGAAACCTTTACCGCGATTTCATCATAATCATCCGTGTCAGTGGTGAAATTCCCGGCAGTAAGGGCGGTTATGGGGTTTGTGTTGTCCTCAAGCAGGACGGCAGAGGGCAGCCGGAAGCCTTTATGGAATATATAAACGGGATATTTGCCCTGCTGGTCGGGCTGTGAGCTGACCGCGGCTATCTCAAAATTGTCGTTTTCTTTTAACCAGCCGCCGTCGGGCAGGAAATTGCCGACAGCGATTTTGTTCCAGCGGCGCTCGCTCCTGCCGCACCTGTCCAGCTCATTGCCCCGCTGGTCAAATATGGCTATGGTGTAATAATCCACGTTTGATATGTTTGAGACGGGCTGATCCCATATAACTGCGATCTCATCGCCTGCTTCAAATACCGCCATGTCACCAACCGCTATGTCTATCGGCTTTTTGGGGTTAACGGAATAAAAGTCCTGCCGCGGATTATCCCTGTACCATTGCCGGGCAACAACCGAATAGTCGCTCAGGTCGATTTTGCCGTCTCCGGTCGTATCTGTTGTCTGTGGGTTAAAAGGTATATCCGCCGGCGCGGAAAGCCAGCTGTTTTTGAGCAGTTTCAGGTCTTTGGCGTCCGTATTCATATCGCTGTTGATGTCACTTTTTTCGGGCTTCACCAGTGAATCGGCGATAATGAACTCAACGCCGGCATGGTTATGAACAACC
This sequence comes from Limihaloglobus sulfuriphilus, assembly GCF_001999965.1. Classification (GTDB taxonomy): domain Bacteria; phylum Planctomycetota; class Phycisphaerae; order Sedimentisphaerales; family Sedimentisphaeraceae; genus Limihaloglobus; species Limihaloglobus sulfuriphilus. The sequence continues at coordinate 245,342 of NZ_CP019646.1, forward strand.
GGAGTGCCGCCCGGGCAGATGATATGGAAAAATTTCTCGCTTTTCGGGATATAGCTGCCGGATTGGTTTGTGTAGCCCAGGTAAGAGGCGTAAGCGGTGTAGTCGTCAGAGACTGACCACAGCCAGAGATTATCGCCGGGCTGGTCGATTGTATTGTGGTGCACGGCGTAGAACATGTTCAGCAGAGCCATGTCAATTTCTGTATTGATGAAAGTATTGTCAGAGATTGAATTAAAATTGCTTCTGTTGAGAATGCCGATTTTGCAGTTTGCGAACTGGTTGTCAGATACAATGTTATCCATCGTATAGCATCGGGTTTCGTCGGAGTTGTCGTTATTGCTGAAATTGGCCTGCCGCGGTGCAAAATCGATCGCAATATGATAATTTTCAAAGGTGTTGTTTGTGATATTGTTATTTCTCGGAGCCAGCTCGCGAACATCGAGGTTTTCTCCGCGGTTTCTGTAGAGTGATATAGCGGTGTGATAAGGGCGGTTATAGTATGCTGCCGGCAGAAATGAGTTTCCGCTGACCAGGTAGTCCCTGCACGCGTCTATGACTATGTCGGCGTATGAAGGAACGCCGCGGGTGTTGTTGTCTCTGAAGGTGCAGTTTTGGATGATCCAGTCGTATGAATTGTATTCGCAGTAAAAACCGCCCATGACATTTTCTTCGAAAACACAGTTTTGTACCGTACCGTTCTGGCCTCTTGGGAAGACTCCCCAGATGTCTCTGATAAAATTGATATTCTGGACATCAACTTTTCTTCGGTGGTCATGGTGGAAGGCTATGCCCCTTGAAAATCCTTTTATTGTCATGTTGTGGATAATGCTTCTGCGGTCGCCGGCCTGTGAATATTCGGTCTGGTAAAATATAAAGCAGTTTTCATCCGAGTATTCATCGAGGCTTATCCTGTGTGTGTAGTAGTAATAGAGGTCTCTGGCAAGGTCGGCGTCGGTCCTGGCGTCGATGGTAATGCCGTTGCCGTCGATACTTATATCGCTGTTATCTGATACAACAAAGACAGACGGCAGGCCGCCGATGATCCGTTTGACATACGATGAGTCGAAATGCCATGGGGTTGTCTTGTCCGCGAATGCCAGTGATACGTCGATTTCGAAGGGTTCAACGATTTTGCCGTCCTGGTCATACCAGTTTGACCATCTCGTTTGGTTCCAGGGGTCGAAACCGGCGCCTCCATCTAGCATAACTTCTGATACAGGGCGAGCTTGCGCAAAAAGGGCAAGGCAGACTAACGTTGTGAAGAGTATTTTTCTTGTTGTCATAGTGCCTGTAGAATTTACTTTTGCGGCGGGTAAAGTCAAGACAAAAACGGCTTGTTTAAAAAAAATATGAAAATTTTCTTGACAATTTTCATAGATGTTTTACTATGCACTCATGGTTTCGATAACTGAAATAGCAGATATGGCCGGCGTGTCGCCCGCAACGGTGTCCAGAACGCTTACCAAAAGCGCAAAGGTCTCCGATGAAACTCTGGCCAGAATTGAAGAGGCTATGGAGAAAAGCGGCTATTCGCTGGAAATACACCGCAAACGAAATAATTCCCGCGTAGCAAGGGTCAAGAATATAGCATTTCTGATTCTCAGCCGCGATGTACTTCAGGATTACTCCTCCTCATTTAATAAGACAACCCGGGCGGTCAGCTCGGCAATAATTCAGTCTCACGCCAATATGATTCACGCATACGTTGATAAGCTGGACAATCTGCCCCCCGCGGTCGCCAACGGCACTATAGACGGGCTGGTTCTCAGCGGCTCATGCAGTGATGATCAGGTTATGAAAATGATTTCGGGAATTCCCAAAGTCTGGCTCAGTTCCCACCGCGAGGGTGAAATGGTTCTTCCTCTGGTTGGAAATGAAGGCATCGGCAAGATGGCGGCGGGTTATCTTTCGCGGCGGGGGCACAAAAAAATTGCTTTTCTGAATGCCTTTTCAGAGCATTTGGCAATGGCTACAAGGAGTGATTTTTTTGAGTTCTATGCCCGCAAAAATGATGTTGATGTTGAGCTTTTCACAAAGAGAAACAGGGAAAAGACTTACAACTCGATACATGAGATTAAGCATGCCCTCGAAGAGCTGATTGATCAATGGGCGTCGCAGCCCTCGCGGGCAACGGGGCTGTTTATCCCCCTCGATATCCAGGTGGCAATCTGTTATGAAATCCTGGCGGCAAAAGGCATAAAAGCCGGTATAGATGTCGATATTATCGGCTGTGATAACGATGAGGCGGCGTTGATGGGTCTAAGCCCTAAGCCGGCAACAATTGAAATCGGTGCCGCGGCAATGGGTTACCGCGCTGTTCAGGAGCTCATGTGGAGAATCGATAATCCCCATGCGAAAAAGCATGACAGTGTTACAGTCGTGGTAGAGCCGAAGCTTGTGCCGGGCGGCGTAACAGATTTTTTTGTAAAATAGAAATAGATTTTCAGATGTTTTGGCCGCCTGTTAGTGGTGGCGGCTGAAATGATAAATTTTTGTGAATCCTTATTAGAAAGGGAAAGAAAATGTTAAAGAAAATGTTATTTATCGTGGTATTGTTAATGTTAGCAATTTATGCAAATGCAGCAAAAATCGGCGACTGGTCCTTTGACGAGGGCGAGGGCCAGTGGACGTATAATTCGGTTCCGGGTTATACGGACCTCAGGCGAGGCTCGAGCGACGGCACATGGCAGGACCCGCAATGGTCAACCGAGGGCTACAGCGGCAACTGCCTGCATTTCATTGGTGAGCAAGGCAGCGGCGATGGCGATACCGACATACTGCGGCCAAACAGCACAGCGGATTTAAGTGCTTTCTACACGCAGACTTTTACGGTTGATGCCTGCATAAACCTCGATTCGATTCCGCTGAATACGTTCGACTGGTACAATCCTTACACGATTATCTCTTTCGGCGGCAAAGACGCGTTGAACAACAACAAGGACGTATATTTCCTTAGAGTTACGCAGCGCAGCGAAGGTGTTGGAATGCTAAACGGCTATTTCTATTCAGAAGACGGTGTCGGGCATTCATTCTCCCACTCGGCGGATATCCTTGCCGGTCAATGGTACAATGTCGGCTTCTCTGTTGACAGCTCATCAACCACTGACAACGTAAGCCTTTGGGTTAACGGCATCGAAGAGACCAAAAGCTCATCGTCAGTAGCAAGAACCGACTTGACGATTAACGGCGAGAGCCTTGTTCTGGGAGCTATGTACGCAAGGTCCAGGTCACTTAACGGCCGCCTTGATGAAGTAAAGTTCTATGACAGCGTAGAAGCAGTTCCCGAGCCGGCTACATTTGCCCTTATGGCAGGTGCGGCATGTTTCGGTGTTCTTCGCAGAAAAGATAAAAAATAACACTAATTTTATTGTTTAGAGTTAATAGAGGTATTCAAATGACTAAGAAATTGCTATTTATTATGATAGCGACGGCGGCGGTTTCGCTGACTTATGCCGAAACTATCGGTTACTGGCCTTTCGAGGAAAATTCGGGTCAATTTGCAAACTGTCCGCCGGCGCTGGCCGGGGCCCTGCCGTTTCGGCTTGGCTCCAGCGGCTCTGCCTGGCAGGACCCTGAGTGGTCAACAGATGGTTATTCGGGTAACTGCCTGCACTTTATGAGTGCAGCGGGGCGGCCTGACGGCGAGCTGGATCTGATCCGGCCCGAGCCCGAAACAGACGTAAGCATGTATAACACAGATACATTCACTGTCGAAGCGTGGATCAAGCTCGACTCCATACCGGATAATACGTTTGACTACTACAATCCGTACCAGATTATCTGTTTTGGCGGTGTAGATAGCGAAAGTGCGAATAAGTATGCGTACTTCCTAAGAGTTACGCAGCGCAGCGAGGGTGTTGGAATGCTTAACGGCTACTTCTATTCGAGTGACGGCACCGGATATTCTTTTATCCATTCCGCCGATCTGCTCGTGGGACAGTGGTATCATGTCGCATTCGCAGTTGACGGCTCTTCCACGACAGACAATGTAAGTATATGGGTAAACGGAGCGGAAGAGGTTAACTCTGCCGCGGCATCGCCCAGAACAGACCTGGCCATCACAGGTGAAAGCCTGGCGGTCGGCACAAACTGGCTCAGACAGAGGGGCTTCAACGGCTATATCGATGAGCTTCGTATTTCTGATACCAGGCTTGCTACATCAGAGCTGATGATAAACGGCGGCAGTGTAAACATACCCGAGCCGCAGAGAGAAACACTTGCCTGGTGGCGTTTCGAAGAGCAGGCCGGCCAGATTGCCCATTGTGAGCCGGGAATGTCTGATATCAGTATGAGGCTTGGCACCAGCGACAGCGACTGGCACGACTGCGACTGGGTCGCGGAAGGTATCAGCGGCGGCGGTGTAATGTGTTACAGCGATATTGATACGGGCACTCTTGGGTATTTGACAGTTGATGCCGCCGACGAGGCCAAAGTTCCTACTCTTATGACCGAGTCCTTCACCGTCGAGGCATGTATATGGCCGCAGTATATACCGCTGCTTAACCAGGCCGGCACAGGTGCGGAATTTGGTTTTTATGATCCGTTCTCGATCTTTGATATCAAGGAATGGAGCTCCGAAGCCACTGTTACCGGAGATAATTCGATGTTCTGCCTTATCAGGTTTATGCCCAATGAAACAGGTGAATTCGGCCGTCTTGAGGCTGCCTGGTATGATGACGATACTATGAGGACAATACTGCATAACAGCACAGATATTCCCCAGCAGGAGTGGACACATGTTGCTTTCGCTTATGACGCGACAAAGGCATACGACAATGCCACTCTGTATGTCAACGGCGTGGGCACCAGCTTCTCCACAAGCAGGCTGCCCAGGACTGATCAGATTCTGCCCAAGCTGACAATCGGTGGAATGTGGGCAGGAAACTACGTTAAACGCGGTTTCTGGGGAATGATTGATGAGGTAAGGATTACCAACAAGGCCCTTACGTCTCAAGAGCTTCTGCTTCCTGAAAATCCCCACGGCCTTGACGCGGTCTATCTTGACGGCGATCTTAACAGGGATTTGTATGTAGATACTGCTGATCTGGCTTTGATGGCAGAGAACTGGCTTGCTAATTAATCGTAACTCTAAATGGAGCTTATAATATGAAGACCAAAATATACATTATTACTTTGTTGGCCGTGCTCGCTGCGGGCATCTCTCATGCCGAGCTTGTAGGAATGTGGAATTTTTCCGAAGGCACGGGCGAAAATACTTACAGCGAGGTCGGCGATTTTACTCTGCAGCGCGGTACCAGCCAAAGCGACTGGGCAAACCCGCTGTGGTACGAAGACGGGCTCAGCGGTTATTGTTTTCTCTTTGAGAACGATAAGGGTGAGAGCGAAAACGACAGAGATTTTCTAACTCCCTTAGACGGTGTTGATGTCTCCGCCGTGATTACTCCGGAATTCACCATTGACGCATGGGTGAAACTGAACTCACTGCCGGTGGGTTTTTCTTCTAACGATCCTTACTATCTCGTCTGGGCGGGTGATATGGAAAATGTCACAAGCAACAACTACTTTATCCGTATGGATCAGTCCGGGTTGCGGTACGCCTCGTTTATCGGCGGCTTCTATTATGATGATAACGGAACGCCTACCTACAACAGGTTTATACACACAACGAGACTTGAACCGGGGCTTTGGTACCGTCTGGTATTCAGCTATGACCCGTCACTGCCCGGCGGAAACGCAAAACTTTGGGTAAACGGCGAGCTTTACAGCGAGGATTCTAATCTTGTACCTATAACCGATGGCTATACCACACCCTGGTTTGTTCTCGGTGCCGCGCGCCAGAGCGGCTCGCAGTACAGGTCGTTTGACGGGCTTATTGATCAGTTCAGATTTTATGATCACGCAGTTCAGGATCTCTCTGAGCTGGACGAGGGCGATTGCAATTACCCCGGGACAGAGAGAAATACCGCTGATATCAACGGCGACTGCATTGTAAATATGCTTGATTTCAGCTCAATAGCCCAGTCATGGCTGATGAACACTGATCCGACAAATGTCGAATAATAATCGGAGAAAACCTTACATGAAAATTTTCCAGAAAACAAACAAGGCATTCACACTGATAGAGCTTCTTGTTGTGATTTCTATAATCGCGGTTTTGATGGCTATCCTGCTTCCTTCACTTTCTATGGTGAGGAAGCAGGCCAAAAAGCTTGTCTGCGGCTCAAACCTGAGACAGCTCCAGTTATCCGCCGCGGCATATACGAACTCCAACGACAATAAGTTTCCCTTCCAGGACGGCCGAGGCTTCCACGGCAACGACGGCGTTAAGGCCCTGAATGCCCTTAACCGTGAGAGCAGCGACTGGCGTGAGAACTGGATTTACAGTCTGGTCAACTACGGCAATCTGCCCAAGGAATCGTATGTCTGCCCGGAAATAACTTCCCTGTTCAACCGCGAGAAAAACGCTGTGGCTGATGATAGGGGTTATTATTTCAGCTATACGGCAAACGGCGTTCTGACTCATTACGGCGGCAGGTACATCAAACGTCCTTCAGAGGTTGTATCCTTTATGGATGATGTTTACCTTGCGACTTCTGCCGTAATACGTGCCTCGATTCAGACGCATTTCCTCTCACGCAGAGGAGATCCGCCGCCGTCACCGTCTCCGGCTGACGCGGGCTTTTCCGGCTGGATGCGGTTCAGCGACGCAGACCTGATCTGTGACGGGCCGCACGATATGGATACTCACACAGCCAGATGGTTTGATGAGCCGCGGATAGAAGCCAAAAGCAGCTCCGGCGGAAACGGCGGCGGGCGAAACTACGTGTTTGCCGACGGACATGTCGAATATATGAAATGGGACGAAATTTCCAGCAGGCATTTCGGCCTTAAGATTAACGGCAAAGACCAGCAGGAAGAAGACGTTCCCGGCTACCAGAGCAATGGCAGACTTGGCTACATAAGCCAGTAAAATTACATTTATCACAACACAGAATAAAAACAGATATACGGAGACAAGAATTTGCTTTATCAGAAAAAGTATATAGTTCACCGCTGCGCGCATAATCCGATACTTACAAAAGACGATTTTCCCGGTGATATCGTAAGTGTATTCAACAGTGGAATTATCAAGCATAACGGCAAATACGTTATGATCTGCCGCTGTGAAGATTCGTCGTTCAGCCGGTACATGTGGGTCGCCCAGAGCGATGACGGCATCAAATTTACACTACGGGATAAACCGCTGGCGATGCCGTTGGATGACCCGCTTTTCCGCGAGTATGTCGATGGAGAGAAATCGTACTGGGATCCGCGTATCACCTGTATCGAAGGCCAGCACTATATTGTTCATGCGGCGGATGTTACTAACGGGGCGAGCTGTCAGTTAGGTCTTTTCAAGATCGATGATTCATTCGAAAAGCTCGAGTGGATGGGGCTGATTTCTGAGCCGGATAACCGCAACGGAGTACTCTTCCCAAGAAAAATAAACGGCCTTTATTACAGGCTCGACCGTCCCAACGATAACGGCGGTTTCGATATCTGGGCATGTTCAAGCCCCGATTTGATTTACTGGGGCAACCCGCGGCGGGTTTTGTCCAAAAGCCTGATCGGCTGGGGTGAAAAGAAGATCGGTCCCGGGGCAGTTCCAATAGAAACAGACGCCGGCTGGCTGTGCATAATCCACGGCGTGCGGCGGCAGTGTACCGATGAGGTTTACAGTCTCGGCGTTATGCTGCTGGACAGGGACGATCCGACTAAGATGATTGCCTGCAGCAGGCGGGCGATCCTGGCGCCTGAAGAGCCTTACGAGCTGATGGGCCAGAGCATGAACGTTGTGTTTACAAACGGCGCGGTCGCAGAAGATGACGGCACCGTCAAGATATATTACGGCGGTGCTGACCAGGTTCAGTGCCTGGCAACAGCGAAGATTGATGATTTGATAGATTCATGCTTAAATGACAGATAGTTTAGAGATAACCGCATAATGAGACATTTGATATTTATATTGCTTTTTACTGTTCCGGGCGTTTTTGCCTCGGCCCGTGGGCCTGAGCTGCCGTTTTCCGGCGATGCGAACCAGGAAGTTACTCTTCGGGCCGTGGCTGGAATTAAGGATTACTCTGATGGGATCGGAAATTACATTATATCCGCCTTCGACTCAGAAAATCCCAATCAGCTGGTTTTCGGCCTTAGAATGTATGACAAGAAACTTGAGTTTGTTACCATCGCTGATATCGCTGATGACGGCAAACCCGTTTACCGAGGTGTAAAGTCGAAATCTAATGTGCCGCTCGGGCGGGATGTTTACCTCTGCGCGGTCAGGACGCACCAGCGGCTTACAGTGTATATCAACGGGCTTGCCGAGGGAGTGCGGACAATAACTACAGAGACGCCCGCGGCGAATCGGCTTCGTATTGGTGCTGAGTGCCGCTCGGGCAACACCGCCAGGGATATAAAAGGCGTGATAAAACAGCCCAGGGTTTTTGCTAAAGCCTTTACGCCCAAAGAGGTCGCCAAAGACTATGCCTCGATCTTCGGCAATGACATCAAACCGCTCATCAGAGATGATGGGATATACCTGCCGCTGAAAGTCTCACCCAGGCCGGCCGAGTTTCCTGATGCCCCCGTAAGGTGCAAACTTAACCTTGAGTTTATCGAGGCCTTTCTGCCCGAGGGTACATATATAGACCCGACCTGTATTGATGTTTTTAAATGGGACAGCGGCAGTGAGAAACCTGCTTCCGGCAAGATAAATTTCCGCAGTGAATACGATTATTATCCAAAGCACGCGACAGTCGTCTGGAAACGCCCCCGCAAGTGTGACGGCGAATACGCGATCCGCTTTAACGGCAGCGACAAAGACACAGCACAAAAAGAAATACCCTTCATAGCCGCGGGCGAGCCTTTGAGCATGGGAAGAACTGATATTCCTGCCCAGGGCCAGGGGCTGGCAGGCTATCCGGTAGTGCTTGACTATGACGGTGACGGGCTCAACGATCTGATTTCAGCGTATGTGATTCCCAGAAGAACGCTTTTCTATAAAAATATCGGCACTAAGAAAAAACCGGTTTTCAAGGCACCCGAAATCGCATTTGAGGGTAAGTCCCTTTTGAAGTTCGATATGTTTGGGCAGGACGGGCAGATATACGCGTGCAGTTTCAAGAATGATACTCTGACAATGTGGAAAGCCGTTGAAACGCACACAGACAAGACCATAGAGGTTCAGGAAAGCTGCAAGGTAACAGGCCTGCCCGAGGGGTTTGACAGTTTTGATATAGCTTATGTAGATGCCGATAGTGACGGTGTAAAAGACCTGCTGGTCGGCGGATTCCTCGGCACTTGGTGGTGGGACGGCTCTGATCCGTGGAACAGCGGCAGGGGCAATCCAGATATCGGCTACGGAAGGGGTTATGACGAGAAAAACAGATGGTACGGCAAACCTCCGGTTGGAGTGGCGTATCTTGCGATAAACAAAGGTACTGATACATCGCCGCAGTTTTCTGCCGCGAAGGCTCTTAAGGTAAATGGTGAGCGGATAGAGATACCGACATCACAGTTTTCTGTGGATTTAGCTGATTTCAACGGCGACGGCAAACTGGATTTTCTGCTTGGCAGCGGTGTTGATGAGACGCTTATTTATTATAACACTTCAAACGAGAAGGGCGGCCTTGAGCTGTCAATGCCGGTTGGCGCGTACAGAGATTCGACCGTGTCGAAATACAGCTATTTTGACCAGCGGTTCGAAGTGGTGGACTTTGACAATGACGGCGAAATAGAGGTGATTGTCGGCTCAAACCCCGGCGTTACTGTTTTGTGCGAGGTCGAAGAAGGTCTGCTTGTAGAAGATAGCATTCTGGAGTTTGAAGGGGCTAACCTCTGGGCGGAAAGCCTGGTTGTTCCGTCAATTGCAGATTTAAACAGAGACGGCTTATGGGATGTAGTCTTAGGCGATTCTTCAGGGTTTTTGAGTTATTTTAAAAACACCGGCACAACCCAACAGCCTGTATTCGCTCCAAGAGAAAAGCTGAAGGCCGGCGGCGCGGTTTTCCGCCCGATTGCCGGTTACAGCGGTTCGATTCAGGGGCCCAACGAGGCCCGCTGGGGCTATCTGGCACCGAATGTCTGTGATTTTGACGGAGACGGCAAACCCGATGTAGTTTTAAGCGATATAACGGGTTATAATTACTGGCTTAGGAATATTTCACGGGACAAAGGCGGCTATGAGTTTACCAGCCCACAGCAGCTCCAGGTAGATACCTGGCCTCTGAAAATACGCTGGAGGACGCGGCCGGCTATGTGGTATTTTGAACAAGAAGATAAAATGCCCCCGGCTATTGTAACAAGCGACGAATACGGCTTTATAACTATGTACGAGCGTGATTTCATCGAAGGCCCCGCGGGACTCAAACCGGGCACAAGGCTTAAATACACCGACGGCAGGGAAATCAAAATTGACGGGCCGTCCGGTTATAACGGTAGGAGCAAGTTCTGCGCCGCCGACTATAACGGCGACGGCAGGCTCGATCTGCTTATCGGCCAGCCCAGAAGGGGCGGTCTGATAAACGCGGGCCGGCGGTATGACCTGGCCGATGCGGACGCCGCGTATGTCGCCCTGCTGATAAACGCCGGCAGTAATCGGCAGCCTCGTTTTGAGCCGGCTAAGCCCTTGACATTGGCCAACGGCGAGATACTATACTTTGGAAACCACTCTTGCTCGCCGGCGGTTATGGATGTTGACGGTGATGGTAAATTAGACGTATTTATTGGGACTGAAAGAGGTTATGTTCGCTGCTATAACCGTTCGATGTTCGAGGACAGCTCTCAGTTAATCAGTGTCCCGGAATTATAAATCAGGAATTTTAATGAAAAAACAATTTTCAAAAGATGTATGCTCGGTAATGCTGACATCCTTCAATGATGATAAAAGCATTGACCTTAACGGATTACGAAGTCTGATAGACTTTTATATAGATAACGGCTGTAATGCGCTCTTCGCCGCCTGTTCTTCAAGTGAGGTTCTCTACTTAACCAGGGACGAGATCGTAACTCTCTGCCGCGAAACTGTTGATTATACCGCCGGCAGGGCGGAAGTCTTCGGCGGGGCGATATGCCAGAGCAGTCTTGCCGAACAGGCCGAGCTGATTAAGATGATCAAAGATGCCGGAATTGAGGTGCCTGTGATTACTACAAATCAGCTCTGCAAAGAAGATGACCCGTCAGATGTCTGGAAAGACAACCTGCTCAGGCTGCTTGAAATGACTGACGGGCCTCTGGGTATGTATGAATCGCCGTTTCCGTTTGTAAGGCTGCTCAGCACAGATGAAATGCAGCTTGTTGTAGATTCGGGCAGGTTTGCTTTCTTCAAGGACACATGCTGCAATATTGATGGATTAAAGGAAAAGATTCAAATCAAAGACGGTTCTTCGATGGCTTTCTATAATGCAAACGTGGACACTCTCGTTGGTTCTCTCGATGAGGGCGCAGACGGATATTGCGGCACCGCGGCTAATTTTTATCCGGAGGTAATCAGGCTTATCTGCGATAATCATGCTGACCATGACCTGATCAAGCCGGCGTTCGACTTTATCCGCAAGGGTGAAGACGCGTTCAAGAATACCTATCCGCTGGCGGCAAAATATTTCCTTCAGAAGAGGGGAGTTGATATGAAACTCAACTGCCGAACAGAAGTAAAGACTCTGGCTTCTAAGGATGAGCAAATGCTTTCAACCTTACTCTCTGATATGCATGATGTCCTTAAAATCTATGAACAAAAATCATGTACATCGGAAAAGTAAATCTTTGATAATTCAAAAAGGCAGGAACTATGCGGCTCCTGCCTTTTTTTTCTGTTGAAATTTTCGGACTCAAGAAAGTTTTACAGAGTGAATGTTTCCTTGAGTGCTGTGATGTCCGCCGCGTTATTTGCGTTTTCTGATCAGAAGGCTGCCCGCCGCCAGAATAATTAATGAGGCAGGTTCGGGCACCAGCATAACATTGTCAACAAACATACCGCCTACTTGATAATAGTTGTTTTTGAACCCTGTGGCGATTATGGCAACATTGTCCAGGTTCATTCCTGCTGAAGTGTATGTGTCAAAATCAATTTCAAGTGTCAACGGGCCGGTGCCGCTGGCTGTATAGCCGCCGCCGGAATTATCGTATTCTGCGCTCAACACAGTCTGGCCCCAGCAGTCGAATAACGTTACATATGCCAGTCCGCCCGAGCCGTCGAGATATTCCAGGCCGGGTTCAGTCTTAGACGGTATGTACAGATCAACTGAGATGGCTGTATGTCCTTGTGCGCGGAAGTTCACACCGTAATTGTTCCAGGAAGCGCCTGGGACTGAGTATTTGGTTTGCGTCCAGTACGGGTCGCCGCCGACAATTTCAAAGAGCATCTGATTGCTGCCGTTGATATTTACGATCGATTCTGTAGCTGCGCCCCCGTTTGTCTGCACGACCCAGGCCGCATTCAGGGCGGCATCGTCTGCGTATGACTCGAAATCATCAATCATGAGGTTTGCCCCGCAGGCAAATCCGGCGAACACTGCCATTACTAAAACAACTGCATTTTTCATTTTTGTTCTCCTTTCAAAGAAAACATTAAGTAAAATTATCTATGGCGCCAACACGGCACCTCTTTTCCTATTCATTAAGCCGCCAGTCCCCGGGTATCAGGGCAAAATCTTCCCAGCTGACTTTATTGTCATTATTCAAATCAAGATCAAAGTCAGGAACATCGGCAAGCCAGCCGCCTGCAAATATTCTTAAATCTTCTCCGTCAGAAATCCCGTCACCATTAAAATCTCCAAAGTCAGTATCTCCCCGCTTAAGTGAGACTGTCAGCACTGTATCGCAGGGCAGGCTGATTTCTACCCTGTTGCCGTAAAGTGCATACAGGATTGAACCGTTGGAAACAGTTCCGTTGATGTATGCCGAGCCGCGTGATGACACAAAGTCGCCAGTGCCTGCAAACTCTACACTTAACGTTTTCTCATATTCAGTCCCGTTCACCGCTGCCAGATAAACCTTGTCAAGATGTTTGAAGGCAGCCGTGTATATCCCGCTTTGAGGCTGCACCGGCGCCGCGAGCACTAAACTTTCCGGCGGCAGTTGGCCAAAGAGTGTCTTTACGGCGAAATATGCCGGCCGTTTGGTACTGCCGTCACTGCCGCGTCTTTGCAGGCCCCAGCCGTCATCTGACCAGTACTGATCAGCGGCTTCCCACAGCAGAAGGGCATTTGCCCCGCCTTTAAGCATGGAGAGGCTGTTCTCGAAAACCCTTGCGGCAAAAGCCGGCTCGTCAGAGGCTGAGTAGCTGTATCCTCCGCCGGGGGATGGGTATTGCTCGCCGTGAAAAAAACGGGCTCCAGTCATATATTCAGTTATAAATATTGGTTTTGTGCCGCTCGGGTCTTTGGCCCTGACGGCATCAATGAAATCTGTCCATCGATGTCTTAAAAAATCCGGCGCGCAATCAGGCTCAAAGCTCTCGTCCCAGGCATGGGTTGAGAAGCCGCCCAGAGATGAAACCGCATCATCATCTAAAGCCCCAATCCAGTTTTCGCCGCCGTCGTCATGGTCAAGGTACGCAAGTCCCGGGCCGATTATCGGCACATCGGCAAAGCCCCGCTCGTCCAGCTCCTGCCGCACAAGTTTCAATATATCATTGTAGTCTTGCGGAGGTACCTTGCAATTCCAGGTTCCCTCGGGCTCGTTAAACATTTCGATATAGTCCGCTCTGATATCATGACACGCCAGATAGTTCAGTACAGCTCCCCAGAGCATTGCGTAATCACTGTGGTTATCACTTCGCAGTTTCCCGTAAAGGTCCCGCCACCGGTCTGGAACGTGAAACTGTACAAATATCGATTGTACGTTTTGCCTTTTGAGCATTTCAAAAGACGCTTGCATATTGCTGAGTCTTGCCTGGCTGTAATTCTCCGCAACAAATTTATCAAAAGAACTCCGAAGCCCGTCAGTCGGAGGAGCCTGTCCTATTGAAGACCACGAAGGTCCCGGATCAAGGCGCACAAACCCCATTTTCAAGTCTGCCGGCAAAGGCTCAACACTTGAATCGCCCGACCAGATTTGAGCTCCAATTCCCATAAACTTATGGGAGACCGCGTGTAAATCGTAATTAAGCACAGTCTCAGCCGCCGCGGCGGCCGCAATAAAACTCAAAGCTGCTAATAATATAATTCGTCCCACCAACATCAATACTGCTTTCTCAAAAAATTCCTGCACGGCACGCGGCTATCCGTAACCGTGTTTTTTTCTCAATGATCGTAAAAATAGTATCTCCACCACGGATCTTTGTTTGTGTCTGGTTTTCTGTACTGCTCAAAGTTGTCCGGCTCAACTGTAACATGCCCGTCAACCCAGGCGATATTTCCTTTGCCGTACCAGTCGTCTGCTTTCTTCTGATGCCAGCGTGTGCGGAAACGATAGGTTGGAGAGAACGAGAGCGGATCTTTATGGGGGTTGAATGTCCAGCTGAACGCCTGGTAATATTCATGGTCAATAAAATACACCGTTTCCTGGGGTTGACGGATGTTGACAATTTTTGTTACTCCGTGTTCTGTCCAGAAAATATTCGTGGCGTCTTTGCGTTCGCGGGAATCGTATCCATACAGTGATCCCTTTGACGGGCCTGCTGTTCCGGGCGAGCCTTCATTGTATGGGCTGAGATTGAGGCAGATATAGCCGTTGGCAGCATAGGTGAATTTTTTCGCGTCGGTTGAAAAATTCGGATCCACCTGGAAGAAATCGGCGGCGTTTGCAGACGGGCAGACGAAAGAATCGTTTTCAGTTTTCTTTGACGCCTCTACGTAAGGGCATATGGAGCTTTCTTTTTCGTTTTCGCCGGGGTCCTTGTACCAGTCGCCGGCGATTGCCCAGCCGTCATTGTCTTCTGACCAGAGAATCGAGCCTATAACAAGTGTTTTGAGGTTGCTTCTGCAGACAACCATTTTTGCGAGCTCTCTTGCCCGCCCGAGTGCCGGCAGCATTATTGCCATCAGCAAAGCGATGATTGATATTACTACCAGCAGTTCAATCAGAGTAAAACCTTTTTTGAATTTCATTTTAAAACTCGTAATTAAATTATTCTTGTTTTAATTTCCAGTCCAGTCTGCACCCATTATCGCAAAATCAAGCAGATCAATTACGCAGTCGCTGTTGAGGTCAGTTTTTATCTCGGCGGTGCATTCAGCAGTTTCTGCCAACTTTATTGCGTCAAAATCGATAATTCCTGTACGGGCGTCTGACCTGTCCCAGCTGCCGCAGCCAATCCCGACAACACGGATATCCGTCAAAACAGAGCTGTCAACCGTGCCCTCGCCTTGGTACCCTTTGAGCTGGTCAAGGTCAATAACCCACTCATCCCATGTATCCGCGGGGCTTACAACAGCTCCTCCGCTCTGGTGCCAGGCTTCGGCTTTTACAGTTCCCGCCGCGTTCCTGAATTTTATGTAAAAGAGGCTTTCGGCTGTGTTTCCGGCATGTCGATATACTTGCATTGAGAGCGTGTCATAGCCGGAGAGATCCGTTTCAGAGCCGATATCGTAAAGGATTGTCGTGTAGTTGTTGTTCTCGATTGTCGGCGGCTCGGGGAGCTCATAACTCCAGCGAAGCGCTGCGCTGCCTTCGTAAGCGTTGTCGGTTAGGGCAATGGTGCCCGTGCCGTTATAATCTTCGGAAGGCTCGCCCACAGACCACGCGGGCCCGATTCCGCTTTCAAAGTCGTCGATGTTCATTTCTGTTTCGCCAGCGGCCTGTCGGTTGTCCGTTAGCCAGTCCGCGGCAAGCACCCTGAAGTCCCGGGCATCTATCGCGACATCACCATTGTAGTTAGCCGCGGCGGCTATCAGCTGTATTTCCGCAGGGCTAAGGGCTGTTGTCCAGAGCTGGAAGTTGTCTATATACGCCGGCTCAGATTCCTTGCCCAGGTACGTGCCGTTGTTCTGGTAACCTATGTATGAGGATTCTATTGGTGTTTTATTGTCGCCTCTCTGGCTCGCGGCCTGGTCAGCCAGCTCACCGTCAACGTAGAACTTGACACCCGAGCTGTTTGCTGTAACTGCTATATGATGCCACTCGAAATTCAGTACCCCCGAAGCGCTAGTCATGAGGTAATAGACCATGTCCCAGTAGCGGTCTTTGCTGTAAATCTTGAACACGCCCTGGTTATCTACGACATCGCCGCGTATAATGAATTCGCTGCCGTCGGAGCCTTTTTCCTGGTAAAATGCCGTTGTATAAGCCTGCCATCCGGCATTGAGCCAAAAGCATACAGAATATTCAGGCCCGTTTGAGACGGATACAGGCAGGTCAACCTTTTGTTCGCCGACAAACTTTAAAGCTCCGTCAACGAGGAAGTCATAGGGCGAGCCGACCCAGTGGTCGAAATACGCGTCAAAACCGTTGCCGCTGTGGTCAGGTATCGTTGCGTCGCTGCCCAAATCGTCCATTATATACCGTGCATAAACTTCTGGTTCTGGTATAAACTCGGGTATAATAAGGTTTTCGATTTCCGCTTCGGTCAAAGCGTCGTCCCATATCGTGAATTCATCGAACTTGCCCGCAAAGAAAGTGCTCCAGCCGGGGTTTGAGGGGATACGGATTTCCCCGGGAGCATCCGTAAACGTGAACGCCTTCTTTGACAGGAGTGTGCCGTTTTTGTAAACCCGCACATCAGTACCGTCATAGGTTGTTGTCATCATCTGCCACTTGCCGGGTTCCCAGTAGTCTGGAGTGGAAAGAAAATTTCCATCGCCGTCTGTAAAAACAATTCTTGAGAATTCGCCCGCCGAATAGAGCGAGCGTGAAGTACCGCCGGTAGTACCGAATGGTTTCTGGCCAAGGGCATACACAACGTTCCAGTCAGCGGGAAGCGTATCAGAATATACCCAGACGTTTACAGACCATGTATCTGCCGCTCCAAAAGGCAGCAGGGCGGTGTTAATGCCGGTTTTGTAGGCACAAGTGCTGCCGTCAGAGACAAGTGCCTGTCCGTCAACGCCCGTGTCGTAACCTATTCCCTGGTAGTCGTTTGCATGAATACCATTAGGCCCTGTGTCGTTGAGGTTGCCGTCAAATTTCCATTCTAATACCTTGTTTGCCGCTTCGGTGCCGGCAATTGTAACAAAAGAAATCAGCAAAATACAAACCAGTGAATTCTTAAACATTTTAACCTCCGTTTTAATTTCAGTTTACTGGTGGTGCTGTGGAATTCCTCAATATAAAATCACAGCCTACCCTTACCGTATGGGCAGAGCCTGTTTCTTTATTTTCTATTCTGTTTATAAGCATCCTGCCGGCATGGTGACCTACTTCTATGCCCCGCTGCATGACTGTTGTCAGGGGCGGCCTCATTTTCTTTGTGAAATCAAGACCGGAAAATCCGACAACGGAAAGCTCTTGGGGTATTTTTATTCCCAGCTCGGAGGCGGCGTTGTAAACATCTGTGGCAAGGTGGTCTGTCTCGGCAAAAACCGCGGTTGGGCGGTTCTTATCAGAGAGCATTCTCAGAGCAACCTCGATACCGTCGGTTTCGTCATCGTTTAGGTGCCATATACTGTATTCAACATCTTTGGCAGTGGTGTAAACCGCGAATTCAAAATACTTTGTACGCATAAGCTGCCAGCTTCTGGCGGATTTCTGGAACTCCGAAAAACATGCTATTTTCTTATGACCAAGACCGATAAGATGCTCTGCTACAAGTTTTCCGCCCTGTTCCTCGTCGGTTTGTACCGAATCTACGCCTTCCTTTTCCGGCAGAGCGTGGTCTATGACAACAAAAGGTATATTTATGTTGCTAAGCTCACGTATATTGGCTCTGTATGTTTCAGCAAAATCAGGCCAGGCAATGAGTCCCTCTACCCTGTGGCCGATCAGTTTGCGGATATGTTCAAGCCCCTGGGTTTCGTTGGAGAATTTATTTGAATCTCCTGCCCACAGAGTAATCGGCATATAGTCGGCATCGGTGAGCTCCTGATGTATTCCGGAGAGGACGTTGGTCCAGTATGAGTCAAAAGGCGGCACAAGCACCCCGATAGTTCGGGTTTTGCCGGTCTGCATACTCTGTACAAGCAGGTTTTGCTGCCAGCCGAGCTCTCTGGCAGCCTGAAAAACACGTTTTTTGGTGTCTTCGTGGAATCTGCCGTTGCCGTTTCGAAGTATAATAGAGGCGGTGGTCAAGGATACGTTTGCCTCTTTTGCAACGTCTTTAAGCTGAGGAACTGTTTTTTTGTTTTTACTCACTGACATTTTATTACTCTTTTTGCACGTGATAAAGCACTTTATCGAAGTCTAACTATTGCGGCCTCGAATGTCAAGTGTTTTAATAAAAAAATTTGATAAAATACTTTATCAGGCAAAAAAATGCTGTTATTTTTAAAATTATATTGATTTAAACCGTACCTGTGATATGTTTTAAATATTGATAAAGTGTTTTATCAATCGTTTAATAGTGTTTTTTTAGGTTAGATTGTTCGTTGTATGCCTGTAATTCAGGCAATATCAGTTATTTGCGGCATTATTTCGCCTGTTTCTCCAGAGCTTAGCATGAACATCTCCAGCCGGATAAATTTAGAGGCCTGGCTTGACATGGCGAATAAATGCATTTTAATAGACAGCTAAATTATTACAAAACATTGTGGAGGTTTGCACTTTGAATTATCTTGGGACTCTGGACTATGCTGTAATCGGCTCTTATCTTTTTGTGCTTGTAGTAATGGGGTTTTACCTCCAGAAAAAGGCCTCCGCGTCGATGGATGATTATTTCCTCGCCGGCAAATCGCTGCCATGGTGGGCAATCGGCATTTCCGGCATGGGCTGGTCACTAGACATCACCGGCACAATGCTTATCGTTTCGCTGCTTTATATACTTGGCCCACGCGGGCTGTTTGTGGAGTTTCGCGGCGGGGTGCCGCTGGGACTTATATTTGTCATGGCGTGGACGGGTAAATGGCATCGCCGCTCAAACTGCATGACAGGTGCCGAATGGCAGGCGTACCGATTCGGCCCGGGATTGCCGGGCAGTTTTGCCAGGGTTCTTTCTGCTGTCGCAGGCATTGTATTTACCCTGGGTATGCTCGCTTATCTGGTTAAGGGCGTGGGGCTTTTCCTTTCTACGTTTATACCTGTACTTACTCCGCTTCAATGTTCCCTTATAATGGTAGGTGTAGCAACACTTTACACGGTTACTTCGGGTTTCTATGGAGTGGTTTACAGTGATATTTTTCAGGCGTTTCTGATATTTGCCGGAATAATTGTTGTAACAGTTATTGCCGTTACAAATGTCTCGAGCGGCCAGGAGCTTGCCGAATTGAGCGGCCGGATAAGCGGCAACAGTGACTGGATGACAAGCCTGCCGCAGATACAAACAGACATGCCCAGGGCTTATGAAATGTATGAATGTCTGCTGATGTTTACTATGTTCCTCGTTTTGCGAAACCTTATCAACGGATTCGCCTCCGGAAATACGCCGCAGTATTTCGCGGCTAAAAATGAGCGTGAGTGCGGCCGCATCGCGTGTCTGTGGTCTTCTCTGCTGATGTTCCGCTGGCCGATGATGATAGGTTACGCGATTCTGGGGCTTTACCTGGTAGAGGGGATGTTTCCGGATATGGCTGTGCTTGACCAGGCGGTTCAGCTGATTCATCAGAACCTGCCCGATATTCCCAAGGCCCAGTGGCCTGATACCCTTTCCAGGATTGCGAACAATTCCGTGGATTATCCTCAAATTGCAGCCGGCCTTGAGCAGATTTTAGGCGGCAGCTGGAGAGAAACTATTCATATGCTGAGTTTTGAGGGCGGGGTAAACGCTGAGAAGGTACTGCCCGCTGTTTTGCTTCACTATGTGCCGGTAGGTTTTAAGGGGCTTATCCTTGTAACGCTCATCGCGGCATCGATGTCAACATTTGACTCTACTATAAACCTTGCCGCTCCGCTGTTCACAAGAGATATTTATCAAACTTATTTCCGGCCAAAATCTTCAAACAAAGAGCTGCTGACAGTAACATACATATTCACGGTTTTGCTGGTAGCGACCGGCTTCTTGATGGGATACACGACTAAAAGCATCAATGAAATATGGGGCTGGGTAACCATGGGGCTCGGTTCCGGTCTTGCCGTGCCCGGGATGCTGCGGCTGTACTGGTGGCGGTTTAACGGGCAGGGGTTCGCAATCGGGACATTTGCCGGCATGGCCGCGGCGATAATTCAAAAGCTAATCTGGCCGGAGCTTGCCGAGCAGTGGCAGTTTGTTATATTGACTATAATATCTCTAACCTTCACGATTGCAGGTACATACATGACGAAACCCACGGACCGCAGCGTGTTGGAGAATTTCTACAAGACGACACGCCCGTTTGGATTATGGGGGCCGTTCAGGGATACTCTGCCGCCAACAGTCCAGACGGCGCTGAAAAAAGAAAACCGAAACAGCCTTGTCAGCCTGCCGTTTATTTTTGTCTGGATGATTTCACTCTACATGATGCCTATGCAGCTTATGATACGCGATTTCAGGGCTTTCGGCATATCGCTGATTTTCTTCGCCGTTGCAGTGGCGGGCATATTTAAATTCTGGGTGGGCAACCATCACTCTACTGATGCACTCGAAGCACTTGAGGCGGGAAAATGAAGTACGCGGCGTTAATTTTATTGCTGGTTTGTGCCGTGGATGGCTTTGGGCTTACCCCCAGAGTTGCCTTTGTGGGTGAAAATCCTGTTCTGGAAAAGCGGCTTAATGAAAGCGGGTTCACCGTTACAGCATTAACATTTGACCAGCTTTGCGACGGGCATCAGTTCAGCCGCGAGAAGTATGATATACTTTTGCTTACGGACAGTGAGAGGTTTCCCCAGGATGCCGGTGAAAATCTGCTGGGGTTCCTTCGAGAGGGCGGCTCGCTCGCGGCTTTGGGCGGCTGCGCGTTTTCCCGGCCCTTGTACAAATCCGCAGGCCGCCGGCTCAGCAAGGATGAGGTCTTAACCGCTTCTTTGGAATTTTCCGGAGTAGAGAACTGCGACGCCTTCATTGATTCGATTGAGCGAAAGGCAGAATTGACAAGAAGCTGTGACAACATGGACAGGCCCGGCAGAGTGGAAGTTGTCAATACTGGTCAAGCCCGATACCTGCGGTTTCATGTCGCCGACTTTACACGATGGGACACTTTCAGGCTGCCCTTTCGCGGCAAAGCCGGAGCCAACGCCCTTGTTCTTACTACACGTTCGGTTTCAGGGCTCTCCGAGATAATGGTTGAAGTGCGTGAATCAGACTCCAGCAGATGGATGGCACGTGTGCCCGCCCAGCGTGACTGGCAAACCCATACAATTCTTGAGAGCAGTTTTGTGTTTATCCCCGACGGCTCGCCGCCTAACCGAGGCAAACGCGGCGATTTTCCGGATATGTCAAAACTTGAGTTCATTCAGTACGGCCTGGTCTTTGACTATTCTCCGCAAAAGCAGGGAGATTATACCTTCAGCATTGGCAATGCCGCTACAGTGAAGATTGATTTGCCGGAGGGGTTTGGAAAGCCGGTTACCCCAAAAAGGCTGCCGATTTTTTACGATGAACCGGCAAACCGCTATAAAGACGCGGTTTCAATATCGAGATTTGAAGAAAACGCCAAGCCGCTGAGTATGACCCTAAGCGGCATATCGGCCATCGGTTACCCACTGACCGGAGCGTCTGAATATGTTCCGATGCTTGCGGTATATGATGAGTATCAGCGGCGATGCGGTTTCGCGGCGGGTGCACTTGTGCATTACGGCGGAGAGTTCGCCGGCGGTGTCTGGTATATAAGCGGCGTAGAAGGGCAGGAGTTCTACTCAAATGATATATTCATGGATTCACTGCTTGAAGCGTTTGAGCAATTTGATGCTGGTTATATAGCAGCTTTGAAAGAGAAGGACAGCCTGGCGCGTAAAGAAAGATTGCCCAAACCGGAATCAAAAATGTCAAAAATCAGCGTTTCTGAAGATGGAAAAACGCTGGTCCGGCCGGACGGTAAAGAATTTTTTATTCTTGGAGTAAACTATATCGGTTCATTTGACTGCAAATGCTCTCAAGCCTCGGAGAATTTCAAGCTCGAAAGCTGGCGCAGAGATTTTGCAAAGGCGCGTGAGGCGGGTATAAACTGTTTCAGGCTCTGGATCGAGGGGCTTGACGGGCGGGAAGATATCTTTAACAGTATCATAGCCCTTGCCGAGAAGTACGGAATTTATCTGCTGCTGCACCCGACTGCGCATCCTCTCTCGGACTCCGGTGAGCTGGAAGAGCTGTTCGGTAATCTTGCCCGAATGGCGGCGGACGAAAACGCCGTTATAGGTTATGATTTAATGAACGAGCCCTACATAACAACTGTCGGTTCAATCACTATTGACGCAGGCAAAGGCGCCATACTCAAATACGGGGCTTATAAAAGGTATGCCGGCACCGGGCTTTTCAGCCGGGACTGGGTGGAGTCGATGGCGAAAAACCGCGGCGGCTGGCCTGAGCTTGGTGACTGGGTGGGCAGCAAGGACGCTCTTGATCTTTACGCGGCTTTTGATATGGCTCAGCAGTACTCTGCCAAGTATGTTCCTTCAAAGGATTATTCTTCTTTGTGGGGGCTCAGCGGGCCGATGCCGGTAGAAAGCACACACGCGGGTCTTCTGGAAGCAGTGAACGAAAATTTTGCTCAATGGATAGGTTTTCATAAAAAGGCTATCCGCCAATATGACAAACAGGGTATGATAACAGTCGGTTATAACAGCTCGCTGGCCGCGTTAGAGGCGAATAAATCTCTTGATATGGTCAGCCATCACCTCTACCAGAATCCCGTCTCGATGGAAGACTTCAAAAAATCCGTAACAACATTCGACCGCCTGCGTCAGCTGTGGCCGGATAAGCCGATAACACTTGGTGAGTTTGGATACAGTTCCAATGCGAAGGTTTACGGCGGCGGCTGTCTCGGTGATGATGCTGCCGGCGTCGGTGAGATGATGATACACCTTTACGCCTTTGCCAACGGTTACAGCGGTGCTATGTCATGGATGCTTTCCGATTGGCCGGTACCGATAATGGAGTACAACGGGCCCTGGATTGCAAAGGCCGATCAGCCAAAACAGGCCGGTTTTGGAATGTACAGGTATGATGGAACAAAAAAGGGTGCTGCCAAGCCGATTGTTCACGGTCTGGAGGTGTTGAGCCGTTATATCAAAACGCATGAGCCCGGCGAGGGAATATTTAAAATACACGAATCAGATTCACCCATAGGCTGCGGCTATACATATAAAAGCGCAGATGCGTTTTTTGTGGGCGACAAAAAATACAGCGGCAGAGAGATTGAGTTTACATCACCTGCGATGGTTAATATAATGGTGGTTGTAAAAGATAATGTTCTCGAAATAACCGCTTCCAGAGATGTAAATGTAAAGATAAACCAGAGGTATTTCGGCATTGATGCCGGCGAGAAAAAGATAAAATTGTTAAAAGGAATCACGCATGAAATTGATCCGTTATGAAAAGAATCCTATATTGTCACCCAATCCCGCGAATGAATGGGAAAGTCTGGTAACAACCAACCCCGGCGCATGGTATGATCAAAAGAGCGGTAAGGTTTTGATGCTTTACCGTGCTGCGGGGAATGACCCTGAACATGTGATACGCCTGGGGCTGGCAGTCAGTGATAACGGGTATGATTTCGAGCGTGTCGGTGATGAGCCGGTTTTTGGGCCCAGCAAAGACGGCTTTGACGCCGGCTGTGTTGAGGATCCGCGAATTATAAAAATCGGCGAGTATTATTATGTAACCTATGCTACACGTTATTTTCACCCCGGGCAGTACTGGCTTGAGGGCGGGCCGTATTCCCCGCCCCAGAGTCCTGATGATTTTCCGCTGGTTATCCGTGAAAACGCTACATCTACCGGACTGGCAATAACAAAAGATTTCAAAAATTGGATCAGGGCCGGCAGAATGACAAACCCGCTAATAGATGATCGGGATGTGATACTGTTCCCTGAAAAGATAAACGGCAAATATGCCCTCTTGCACAGGCCGATGAGCTGGGTCGGTGATGAGTACGGCACGGAGCATCCTGCTATGTGGGTTTCGTTTTCTGATGACATGCTTGTATGGGGCCAAAGCAGGCTGCTGGCAACAGGCGTTGAGGACTGGGAACGAA
The DNA here is from genome assembly GCF_001999965.1 of Limihaloglobus sulfuriphilus. Lineage (GTDB taxonomy): Bacteria > Planctomycetota > Phycisphaerae > Sedimentisphaerales > Sedimentisphaeraceae > Limihaloglobus > Limihaloglobus sulfuriphilus. Next base: position 269,473 of record NZ_CP019646.1, read on the forward strand.
AGATCGGCGGAAACACTCCTCCGATTAAAACCAGGCACGGCTGGCTTACAACCTATCATGCTGTAGGCCGGGATAACTACTACAGGCTGGGTGCAATGCTGCTGGATATAAACGAGCCGTGGAAGGTTACTCACAGAACAAAAGAATGGATACTTGAACCGCAGGAAGATTATGAGACACAGGGCTGCTACGAAGGCGGCGGGGTGGTGTTTCCCTGCGGCAAGGTGATTATCGGGGATACACTTTTTGTTTACTACGGGGCGGCTGATAAATATGTCGGGCTGGCTGTATGCAAGACAGACGAGCTTCTCGACTACCTCTTGAGTTGTCCGGTTAAATAAAGAAATGAGGTTAGCATGAACAGTACAAACAAGCAGCGTTATTTTCCATGGAAAGATCGTCCTGATAACTGCGGAGAGGCGATATGGAGAGATTCGGCAAATCCTATAATAGGACGAAATCCAATACCCGCCGCGCTGCGAATATACAACAGCGCCGTAGTTCCATATAAAGACGGCTATGTCGCGGTCTTGCGGGCTGATTACAGGGACGGTATGCCGCATCTGCATCTGGGCAAAAGCAGAGACGGCATAAACTGGCAGATTGAACACGGGCAGATTGTATTTGAAAGCAGGCAGGGTATGCCCGGAGTGGGCGCGTTTGCTTATGACCCGCGGGTAACGCGAATTGACGATACGTTTTATATCACCTGGTGCAACGGTTATCACGGGCCAACTATCGGTGTTGCTTATACAAAAGATTTTGAGACATTTATTCAGCTTGAAAACGCTTTTCTGCCGTTTAACCGAAATGGCGTGCTTTTTCCCAAAAAGATAAACGGCAATTTCGCCATGCTCAGCCGGCCTAGTGATAACGGGCATACTCCATTTGGCGATGTGTTCTACAGTGAAAGCCCCGATATGTGTTACTGGGGGCGGCATCGCCACGTTCTGGGCACTACTAAACTTTGGTGGGAATCTACCAAGGTCGGCGCAGGAGCCGTGCCGATTGAAACGCCGGAGGGCTGGCTGCTGATCTACCATGGAGTGATGAATACCTGCCGCGGTTTTGTTTACAGCATGGGCGCGGCTCTGCTGGATTTAGAGCAGCCCTGGAAAGTGCTCGCACGCGGCAATAAGGCCCTGATGGGCCCCGAAACAGATTATGAAATCAGCGGCCATGTGCCAAATGTGCTGTTTCCATGTGCGGCGGTGCATGAGGAATCTTCCGGCCGCATAGCAGTATATTACGGCGCGGCCGATACCACAACCTGCCTGGCATATACAACCATAAAACATCTAACCGATTTTATAAAGGCGAATTCTTAGGATACGGCAAAATCAGATGTTATCCAGGGCTAAATAGCTAAGTTCATTCTTTACATAGACTAAAGAATGTGTTATATCTGAATTTATATAATAAATTCTTGAACAGTCCGAGATTAGAGTTTAAAAAACGGGATTTGGCTATATATTAACATAGACATCAGATACATAGTTTCCCGTTATTTAGACGGCTGTGACGGTAAAATTCAGATACTAATTCTTTATGGAGTGAAATATGTCCCTGGGACGAATAACAGATGCGGTTAAATCCGGCAAAATACTCTTTTCAGACGGCGCATGGGGAACCATGCTCCAGAAAAAAGGACTAAAACCCGGCGAATGCCCTGAACTATGGTGCATTGAGCGGCCCGGCGATGTGTACGATGTGGCAAAATCCTACGTCGATGCCGGCGCGGATATGGTGCAGGCGGATAGTTTCGGCGGCACACGGTATAAACTTGAGCATTTTGGGCTTGCAGATAAAGTCGCCGAGATAAACGAAGCCGCGGCGAGAATTTCCAAAAAGGCAATTGGAGATAACGGCTGGGTTATAGCCTCTGTCGGTCCGACGGGCAAGATGCTGGTCATGGGCGATGTGACCGAAGATGACCTCTACAACGCTTTTAAAGAACAGGCCCTCGCTTTGGAAAAGGGCGGCGCCGATGCCGCGTGTATAGAGACAATGAGCGACATACAAGAGGCGTGCCTGGCGGTAAAGGCTGTAAGAGAAAATACAAACCTTGAAATAATAAGCACATACACGCTTGAGCTGACAGAACACAGCGGCTATCGAACCATGATGGGGGCTTCTGCCGCGGATGTTGCCAATGCCGCGGTCAAAGCCGGCGCAGATATTATCGGCACCAACTGCGGCAACGGCATAGTACGAATGATCGATATTGTAAAAGAGATGCGGCAGGCTCAGCCGGATAAACCGATACTCGTTCATGCCAATGCCGGACTGCCCCGCAGCGTTGACGGAGTAGATATCTTTCCCGATACTCCGGCGGATATGGCGGCTTACGTGAAAGAGCTTGCAGAGGCTGGGGCGAATGTAATTGGCGGCTGCTGCGGCACAACACCCGAGCATATAACAGCCATGAAGGCCGCTATTTACGGATAAAAGCAAAGATACAGTTTCTATAGAAGGACGATAAAAAATGCACATGATGAATGAGCTCATTTCGGTTCCTGTCGCGGCAGGCACATTCGCCGTGTCAGCCGGCTGGATAGCGGTAATTTCCCGCAAACTGCATAAGACGCTGAAAAACGCTGATTATGCCCTGATGGGTGTTCTCGGCGCGTTTGTCTTCGCGGCACAGATGGTGAATATTCAGCTGCCGCTTATGCCGGGTACAAGCTGCCACTTTGTTGGTGCTGTGATGCTTGCGATAATTTTCGGCCCGCATGTCGGCGCGATAGTGCTCAGCTCGGTGGTGGTTGTTCAGTGCCTGATATTTCAGGACGGCGGGATACTCGCCCTTGGCTGCAATATCCTCAACATGGCGATTATTCCCGGCTACACGGGATATTTTCTCTATCGGCTGATTGCTAATGACAACCCGGGCAGATTGCGGTTTTATCTTGCGGTTATAGCCGCGTGTATAACCGGTCTGATGGCCGGCGCCGCTATGGTGCCGCTGCAGGCAGAGATTTCCGGCGTTTTAAGCATACCGCTGAGCGGGTTTATGCTTACGATGCTCGGGGTTCATTTTCTCGCGGGTATTGTGGAAGGGCTTATGACCGCCGCCGTTCTTGCATACCTTATGGAAGTGCGCCCGGCGATACTTATGCCGCAGCCGGAAAACAGCCGCCGGGCTATGAGTATGCGGGGCGTTTATATAAGCATGGCTCTATTGACACTTATTGCCGGAGGCCTGCTCTCACTTGCCGCAAGCGATAAACCCGACGGGCTGGAATGGAGCTACGCGGAGAGACCCGACAATCCGGATTTTGAACCGGTTGTAAAAAACGACTCGAAGTTAATAGAAAATGTTGACCGGCTTCATGGGGAATATGCCCCGATGCCCGATTATACAATCAGGGCTTCATCGGCGAATGAAACCGCTTCCGGCGCCTGGACAAGTTTCGCCGGAGTCGCAGGGGCGTTTGTTACGATGCTTCTGGTGTGGCTCTTGGCTAAGCTGATCCGCTCAGATACAAAAAACATAGTTTAGCCGGTTAATGCCAATCAAATGCATCACGCCCATATAGATAAATACGCCAACCAGTCCTCGCATGTGCATAAGATTGATGCGCGTTTGAAGCTGTTGGCAGTTGTTCTTTTTACGGTTCTTACCGTTACCGTCTCAATTAACAAACTTCCTTCACTGGCGTGGTACGCTTTGTTTCCTTTTTTACTGTTGGTTATCGGCAGGATACCGATTAAATTCGTGCTAAAACAGGTGATTCTTGTAAGCCCCGTTATACTTGTTTTCGGTTTCAGCTGTGTTATTTTTGAACGGGAACCGGTATATGTTTCTTTTGGGCCCTTTTCCGGTGAAATTGCCTTGGGCTGGGTTCGGTTTTTGAGTATAGCGTGTAAGTTCACCATATCCGCGGCGGCTTTAATAGCACTTGTTTCGACAACTCGGTTTTATGACCTTCTGGCTGCGATGCAGAAACTCGGCGTGCCGAAAATGCTTGTGCTCCAGCTGGGTTTTCTTTACAGGTACATATTTCTGCTGATTGACAAGGCCGGCAGGATGATGCGTGCCCGCTCGGCAAGGAAACTTTGCACGTTTGGCTTTTTATATGAACTCAGGCTCGCCGGTTCTATGATAGGAAGTATGTTTGTAAGCAGTATTGATATGGCAGAGAGGGCGGGCATTGCCATGGAGGCTCGCGGCTTCACCGGCACTGTCCATACTCTAAACACCCTCAGACTCAAAGCGGTTGACGCGGTATTCGGTTTTCTTGTTATTGTGTATTTTTCCTTGCTGCTTGTGATTTTTTAGGCGGATTGTTGATACTCATGTCAAAAGCGATAGAAATAAAGAATTTAAATTATACTTATCCCGACTCAACTCCGGCACTGCGGGATATCAATCTTTCCATTGACCATGGCGAAAGGGTCGTTATTATCGGCCCAAATGGTGCGGGCAAGTCAACATTGCTGCTTGCTATAGGCTGTTTTATAAGGACCTGCGGCAGTGTCAGTGTAAACGGGATTGAAAATAAATCTAAAAATATCAAAGAAATACGCAGGGTTATTGGAGCGGTCTTTCAAAACCCTGATGAACAGCTTTTTATGCCGCGGCTTATTGACGACATTGCCTTTGGGCCGTTGAATATGGGTCTCTCGCCGGAAGAAGCCCTTGATGCCGCCAAAGCGGCACTTGAACAGGTCGGGCTTACCGGTTTTGAGAATAAAGAACCTCATCACCTCTCTGCCGGACAGAAAAGGGCCGCGGCGGTAGCTTCGATACTGTCAATGTCGCCGTCTATAATCACAATGGACGAGCCGGACAGCAATCTTGACCCTGCGGGCCGGAGAAATCTGGTAAAACTGCTCAACGGGCTTGATAAGACAATCATTATTGCCGGATGCAGTATGGGTTTTCTCTCTCAAATAGCCGAAAGGGCGGTACTTATAGACGGCGGTGGCGTAGTTGCTGATGGAGATGTCAAAGAAATAATGTCAGATTCAAACCTTATGGAATCCCATGGCCTTGAGGTGCCCTCAAATTTCAAATGAACGCCTTGCAGGATAAAGCTCTTGCAGATTGAGACTGTCCGGGCTGAAACCGCTGCCTGTAAATCGAAAATTATAGTTGTAAAAGCTGTATTCCTTTGATATATTGACAACATGAATATGCTGGGGCGACACATTAGAACGATACTTTTTTCCGCGGCAGCCTTGTTTTCGGTATTTTTTGTACCGGTTTCAATTTCGGGGCCAAACGCGGAAAAAACCGTTAAAGTAAGTAAAAATGATACCGCCATAACACTTTCCTGCGGCGGCAGCAAAATACTCAGCTATCACCACGCGGTGCATCCCGTTCCGGAAGGCGTTGATCCCTCATACCGCCGAAGCGGATTTATACATCCTTTATACTCACCCTCCGGCAAGGTTCTTACCAGAATCCAGCCGCCTGACCATTATCACCATTACGGTAGCTGGGCTCCCTGGACTAAAACGCATATAGATGGCAGAGAGGTAGATTTCTGGAACCTCGGCAAAAAGCAGGGAACAGTCCGCTTTGCGGAATTGATCTCAAAAGAAGCCGGCGGTTTCACCGTTCATCAGGAGCATGTTGAGTTTACAGACTCCGGCGGCGAGCGGGTGGTAATTGATGAAATTCTAAGAATACACGCATCTGCCGCGGAGATTGACGGGATACCCGCCTGGATAGTTGATGTGTCCGGCACATTGAAGAACATACTTGATGCGGCGATAATTATGGATAAATACCGCTATGGCGGGGGTATAGCAATCCGCGCCGCCAAAGAATGGAAAGCTCCCGGCAGCAACATTCTCTCAAGTGAAGGCAAAGACAGAGACAACGGCCGTGCAAGCCGTGCGCGATGGTGCGAGGTTTTCGGCACATTTGATGACGGCACACGAAGCGGAATACTTTTTATGAGCCATCCGGATAACCGTGAGCACCCCGAGCCGATATACATGTGGGACAGCAAGGCCAACGGCGGCAGGGGTGATATGTTTTTCCAGTTTTGTCCGATTCATCTCAATCCGTGGCAGCTAAATCCGGGCGCAGAGTATAAACTGCGGTACCGAATGGTTATATATGATGGAAAATTAAACACAGAAAGGATGGAAATTCTATGGCAGACTTTTGCAGAACATCAAACTTTCAGCGAATGATACTTAAACTTGCAGTTCCTGCCGTTATATCTCTTGCGAGTGCGGGTTTGGGGCAAAGGGTTTTGATCTACACAAAAAACGGCGAGGGATATGTACACAAGAACATACCGGCAAGCGTTAAGTGCCTGGAAAAGATTTGTAAGGCTAACGGCTGGGAATATGAAAGCAGCGATGATGCCTCGGTTTTTACCGCGGACAATATCAGCCGGTTCAGCGTTCTGGTATTCTCAAACACCAACAACGAGTCCTTCGATACCGAGGAGCAGAGAAAGGTTTTTAAGGATTACATCAACTCCGGCGGCGGTTTTGTAGGGATACACTCCGCCTGCGGTTCCGAGCGGAAATGGCCCTGGTTCTGGGCAAATCTGGGCGGCAAATTCGCCTGGCACCCGAAAAATCAGCCGTTTGATATCCTTGTAATAGACAAGAATCATCCCTCGACGGCTCATCTTGATGATGTCTGGAAATGGCAGGACGAGTGCTACCTGATTGATGAGCTGAATCCGCGTATCAGGGTTCTGATGGCAGTGGATCTCAAAACGATAAAGACAGATGCCCAAAGGCTAAAAGAATATCCGGGGCGTGTATTTGGTGATACATTTCCTCTGGCATGGTGCCAGGAATTCGATGGCGGCCGTCAGTGGTACACCGCACTTGGCCATGACATTGAGCATTATAAGGACGAGAATTTTATCAGGCATCTCACCGGCGGAATACGCTGGGTAATGGAAAAAGACAACATCAAAACAAAAAATGAGAAGAAATGACTACCTTCAGGAGTAATCAAATGAGACGAAGAGTTTTTATGAAAAATACCGCGACAGCCGCCGCTGCCGCATTCGGCGTTCCTTTTATAGTAAATTCAAACGCATTGGGCAGGTACAGGCCAAATGACAAAATCAATATTGCTCAGCTTGGCTGGGGCCGTATCGCCATGAGCCACGATGCGCCTGAGACCATCAAGCATGATATGTGCCGTTTTACCGCCGTTGCCGACCCTGATATCAATCGGGCAAGAGACGGCAAAAAGTGGATAGAAAATTACTACGCAAAGAAAACCGGTAAAGAAAAATATGTAGATGTGAAAGTTTACCAGGATTACCGTGAAATGCTGATGGATCCCAGTATCGATGCAGTCGTAATATCCACACCTGACCACTGGCATGCACAGCCTGCGATGGAGGCGGCTTTAAAAAATATGGATGTATATCTACAGAAGCCTTTTAGTCTTACGATCAAAGAGGGCCGGCAGGTGAGTGATGTGATCAACAAGACCGGCTGTATTCTGCAGGTCGGCAGCCAGCAGCGTTCAATTTCACCCTGGCCGCAGTTTAAAAAGGCCGCTGAGCTTGTAAGAAACGGTGTTCTGGGCAAACTGATACATGTTGATGTCGGCCTTGGCACTGACCCTGGCTGCGGGGAAGAGCCCGAGATGCCGGTTCCTGCGAATCTCAACTACGACCTATGGCTCGGCTCGACCGAGGATGTTTACTACACAGAAAAACGTGTTCACCCACAAAACAACTACAGCCGTCCCGGCTGGCTGCGGTGCAGGCAGTTCGGCGCGGGCATGATCACCGGCTGGGGAGCTCACCACATCGATAACGCCCACTGGGGAATGGGCACGGAGTTTACCGGACCCGTTGAGTTAGAGGGCTGGGGCGAATTCCCCGATTCAGGTCTCTGGGACGTTCACGGCGAGTTTGAGGTGAATACGAAGTATGCCGACGGTGTTACGATGAACATCAGCAGCAAGCATCCAAACGGCGTTAAATTTATCGGCGAAAAAGGCTGGATAGCAGTCAACAGGGGAGGCGTTAAGGTAACCAGCAGCGATCCTGATACCAGGGGTGACAAGGTTGAGACGCCCGCAATCTATGCCAGTGACCCGTCTCTGCTGGATGTCAAGCTCGGGCCAAACGCCTTAAAGCTCTATGAAAGCCCCGAACAGCACCTTGACTGGCTCAACTGTATCCGGAGCCGCCGCACGCCTGTCGCGCCGGCAGAGGTTGCTCACCGTTCATGCTCGGCGTGTCTGCTGGCGCACATCGCAATGCAGATACCGAATACGACATTGAAATGGGATCCTGTCAAAGAAGAGTTCATCGGCAATGATAAGGCAAATTCAATGCTTCGAAGAACTCAAAGAAAAGGATACGGCACGGAGAGTGTAATTAGTTAAATGTAAAGAGTTTGAACTATGAAAATACAAGGATACTTCTTACTGGTTTTGGTTCTAATTATGAGTGTAAATTTTTCAGGATGTCAAAAATCGGCATTTACCGGCGATGATGCAAAATTAAAACTTATAACTCTCGATCCGGGGCATTTTCATGCGGCTCTGGTTCAAAAGCAGATGTACAGGCAGATTTCACCGAATGTAAGCCTGTATGCTCCTGAAGGGCCTGATATCGAGGATCATCTTGGACGCATTGAGGGTTTTAATACCCGCAGCGATAACCCGACCTCATGGGTTTCCAGCATTTACACGGGCGATGACTTTCTTGATAGGATGCTCATGGATGAACCAGGCAGCATTGTTGTTCTTGCCGGCAATAACTCTGCGAAAACCGATTATATCTATGCCGCAATCAAGGCTGGAATGAACGTGCTGGCGGATAAGCCGATGGTGATTTTTCCGGAGAAGTTTGATCTGCTCGTGAAGAGCTTCGAGAAAGCCGGTAAAAACGATGTTCTGCTCTATGACATCATGACCGAACGTCACGAGGTAACAACGATACTGCAGAAAGAGCTCTCGCAGGTTGAGGGTGTATTCGGCACGCTAAAGGCCGGCACACCCGAAAATCCCGCCGTCACCAAGGAAAGTGTGCACCACTTCTTTAAGTATGTATCCGGAAACCCGATAAAACGCCCTGGCTGGTTCTTTGATCCGGCTCAGCGGGGCGAAGCTCTCACAGACGTTTCGACGCATCTGGTTGACCTGATACAGTGGGAGTGTTATCCCGAACAGATAATCGACTACAAAAATGATATCGAGATGCACGACGCCAGACGGTGGACGACGCAGATAACCCCCGGGCAGTTCTCCAGGGTTACCGGCCTGAGCAGCTATCCGGAGTATCTGGCACCGTATGTGGACGGCGGCAGTCTCAATGTATTCTCAAACGGTGAAATGGTTTACCGGATAAAAGACACCTGGGCGAAAGTATCGGTTCTGTGGGAGTTTCAGGCACCCGAGGGAACGGGCGATACGCATTATTCAATCATGCAGGGCACGAAATCAAATCTTATAATCCGGCAGGGCCCGGAAGAAAACTATAAACCCACTCTTTATGTTGAGTCGGGGGGCGGGGAAAACATCGAAAAGCAGCTTCGGAATGCCGTTGCCGGCAATGGCAGGCTCCAGAAGATGTATCCGGGCCTGGAGATAGAAAAGGCGGGCGAGAAAATCTGGAAAGTTGTAATTCCGGATAAGTACCGCGTAGGCCATGAGGCTCACTTTATACAGGTAACAGAAAAGTATCTGGGCTACCTCAAAGACGGCAAACTCCCCGCGTGGGAGATTCCGAATATGCTGGCGAAGTACTACACAACCACCGAGGCACTGAAGAAAGCCGGCGGGTCAAGGTAAAGACCGCTGCGGCGTTTATGCCGCATTGAGTTTGCCGGCGGGATCAGGACAGGCGGTTTTTGAAGTCTTCATAGCCGAACCGGCGCTGGAGTTTGAAACTGCCGTCTTCATTGCGTATCACTATATCGGGCAGGTTGATGCCGTTAAACGTGTTGTTCTTGACCATGGTGTAATGCGCCATATCGCCGAAAACAAGGCGGCTGCCGGGCTGAAGGGGCTGTTTAAAACTGTAATCGCCTATTACGTCGCCGGCAAGGCATGAGGGGCCTGCCAGGCGGTATGTATATGGGTTTTCACCGGGTTTCCCTGCGCCGCGGATTTCCGGCCGGTAGGGCATTTCAAGCACATCGGGCATATGGGTCGCGGCGGAAGTGTCAAGAACGGCGATGTCTAAGTCGTTATGCACTATGTCCAGTACCGACGCGATGAGTACGCCGGTATTCAGTGCCACAGCCTCTCCCGGCTCAAGATATATCTGCACATCGTATCTTCGCGAAAAATCACTTATCAGGTCGCAAAGCAGGTCAATGTCGTAGTCCGGCCTGGTTATGTGGTGGCCGCCGCCGAAGTTGATCCATTCGATTTCAGGCAGATAGTCAAAAAAATTATCCTCCACCGCTGCCAGTGTCCTTTGCAGGGCGTCGCTGTTCAATTCGCACAGGTTGTGAAAATGAAAGCCGCTTATACCCTCAAGGGTTTCACTTTCGAAAAATTCCGGCAGTATCCCCATACGTGAGCCGGCGGCGCACGGGTCGTAAATAGCCGTCTTCACCTCTGAATGATTTGGGTTTATCCGCAGGCCGCAGCTGATATTACGCTCGTTGTCCTCTATTCTGTCTTTGCAGCGTTTCCATTGTGAAAACGAGTTGAATACTATATGGTCGCAGAGCTGGAGCAGTTCATCAAATTCATCCTCTCTGATCCCCGGTGCGCAGAAATGCAGCTCCCCGCCGAATTCTTCGCGTCCAAGTCTTGCCTCGTTGAGCGAGCTTGCCGACGTTCCCCAGAGATATTCTCTGATAAGATCTGAGACTGACCACATGGCAAACGCCTTTTGTGCCAGCAGAATCTTGCAACCGGTCATATCCTGAACGGATTTAAGTGTCTCGAGATTGTTTCTCAGCAAGGCCCTGTCAATTACATAGCAAGGTGTTCGAAGTTCCCTGGGCAGTTCGGTCATAGATTGATCTCTTTCCACGGCAGGCCGTATTTGTTCAAATCGTCCATGAACGGGTCAGGGTCGAACTCTTCCATATTGTACACGCCGGGGCGGTTCCATTTATCGGTAAGAATCATCTTTGCCCCGATCATCGCCGGCACGCCGGTGGTGTAGGAAACCGCCTGCGCCTTGACCTCTTTGTAGCATTGTGCGTGGTCGCAGACGTTGTATATCATCATTTTGCGTTTCTCGCCGTCTTTGACGCCTTCCATAATGCAGCCGATGCAGGTCTTGCCCTTGTAATTCGTGCCCAGGCTGCCCGGATCCGGCAGAACCGCTTTTAGAAACTGAAGCGGCACGATATGCTTACCCTCGAACTCAACCGGCTCAATGCTGGTCATACCCACGTTCTGCAGGACGGTTAGATGGTTTATGTACGCCTCGCCGAAGGTCATCCAGAAACGGATTCTCTTCAGGCCGGTGATGTGCTTGACCAGTGATTCTTCCTCCTCGTGGTAGAGCAGGTACGCCTTGCGCACGCCTACCTCGGGGAAATCGAAGTCCTGTGATACACTCATCGGCTCGATCTCTTTCCACTCGCCGTTTTCCCAGTATTTGCCTTTCTGGGTTATCTCGCGGATATTGATTTCAGGATTGAAGTTTGTAGCGAACGGGTGACCGTGGTCGCCGGCGTTGCAGTCCACGATATCGACGTAATGAATCTCGTCTAAATGGTGCTTGAGGGCGTAAGCGCAGAATACATTCGTAACGCCCGGGTCAAATCCGCTGCCCAGCAGTGCCATGATACCGGCATTTTTGTATTTATCCCTGTATGCCCACTGCCAGCTGTACTCGAATTTTGCCTCGTCTATCGGCTCGTAATTGGCAGTGTCGAGGTAGTTTACGCCGGTTTCCAGACATGCGTCCATGATGGGCAAATCCTGATAGGGCAGTGCCACGTTGATAACCAGCTCGGGTTTTACGCTTTTTATCAGGCTCACCATTTCGTGCACATTGTCGGCATCGACGCCGGCTGGGGTTATCTTTGTGCCCGTTGCCGCTTTTACATCGGCGGCGATCTTTTCACATTTTGAAGAAGTACGGCTTGCAAGGGTGATGTTACTGAATATATCCGGCAGCTGGCCGCATTTATGCGCTACAACATTGCCGACTCCGCCGGCTCCGATTATAAGTACGTTCGACATACAGTTCTCCTTATGAGAATAATAACATGATTTTCCGGCATTATACTAACTATTTATCCATGGGCAACAAATATTCAGGGCACAAGCCCTCTCTTGTGTTGCAGTTTATCGCGGTTTAATCCTGTGTTTTAGAGAAATATCTTCAAAAGCAGGTGCCTCGGTGGGTTAAGTGTCTTTCTGAAAGACAGATACAAAAAAAAGGCGGTGCCGTTTGACGCCGCCTTTGGATCCCGGAAATCAGGATAAAAAATTGATAATAGCGTTACTCGCTAAAGTTGTGATGCAGAATGATGTCGATCTCATGGTCGTGACATAAATGAAACAGGTTCCCGTAGATCATTTTCTTAGTGCGGGGACGGTAGCCTATCATCTCATCACCATCCTTTACTTCGGTGCACCAGCCCGTTTTTTTCAGGCTGTTGGTAACCTTCATTTCTAATGCGTCCATTTCTTACCTCACGATTAAGAGTAATAATATGTTACCCGGCCGCTAAGCCGGCACGAAAAAAAACCGACACCGAAGACTTCGCTCCTGTGTCGGTTTAACTGTTTCCAATATTTTTTCAGCAACATGCATTTTATAATATGCCGTCCTTGCAAATAAAAAACCCGAATGCTAAGAAGAGATTAACTCTTCCTGGCGTTCGGGTTTATATTGTTAGTTTTAGTTTGCTCATAATTAAAACTCGTTTCTGTTTACAAATTCATATTAGGAGATAGTTAGAAGTTTGTCAAGTAAAAATTAAAAATTTTAAAAACTTAGTGTGTGGAATTTATTTATGATTTAATTATCTGGCTTATAAAATCTTACAGAAGAAGTACCCGGGCTTTTTTGTTTCGAATAAACTCCGGAATAGATTTTTTTTCTTGACATTTCGGCGTACTTTATGTACGTTAAACCGTACGTTTTAAGTCAAGGAATATTTTAATGACATCTATAACTGTAACAAACGCTCGTAAAGAACTATATAATCTTCTTGATCAGCTGCAGCAATCGCATGAACCCGTACATATTACCAGTAAACGGGGAGGCGGAGTTTTAATCTCCGAGCAGGATTGGTCGGCGATACAGGAAACTCTCTACCTCCAGTCGATCCCGGGGATGACAGAGAGCATTATCGAGGGCATGAACACGCCCATAGAAGAGTGCTCCGAGGATCCGGGATGGTAGGATGGAAAGTTGTTTTTACCTCCAGGGCACGAAAGGATTCCAGAAAACTTTCATCATCGGGCTTTCGTTCCAACGCGGAGAAACTCCTTGATATCCTGGAACACGACCCATTTCAATCCCCACCTCCGTATGAGAAACTCGTGGGCAATCTCACCGGCTGTTATTCGCGCAGGATAAATATCCAGCACAGATTGGTTTACAGTATCAACGAAGAAGAAAGGGTGGTCAAAATACTTCGAATGTGGTCACATTATGAATGAAGGGTCAAAAGGGCTAAATCTACTTTTATTATAAAGCATTGATATTGATGTTTTTATGTTATGTGTTTTCGCAGGGGAGGCAATGATTCCAAATGGAGCTTGATAAATATTGAGTTTTCTGTTTAAATTGAACAGCACTGATTTATAATGAAACAATAACAACAGTTCGAGGATTAACCGTGCCGGAAAAAAAGAAAACAACAAAAATACTTCAAAGCTGCCTGTCTAAGGCTCAAAATCTGAATGAAATGATCGATTATTCTGATGATTCGGTCGTTAGTAAAACCATACTGGATAAGACTATAGGTAATTTAACGCTGTTTGCCTTCGATGCCGGCCAGCGTTTGAGCGAGCACACATCGCCTTATGATGCCGTAGTGCAGGTAGTCGATGGAAAGGGCCGCTTCAACATTGACGGCAAAGCGGTTGAGGCCTCTGCCGGCGAGCTTCTTATAATGCCTTCAAATATTCCGCATTCTGTTGACGCGGACGAGCGTTTTAAGATGCTGCTGATTATGATAAGGGAATAAGTTATGAGCAAAGCATTCAAAACAGGTTTTTTAATAGCGTTTATTGTTCTTGCCGCTGTGTTTATATTGGTAAGCATCAATTCAGAGGATGAACAGTCTCCCTCTGCCGGTGAGAATACGGCAACTGCTCCGCCTGATGAAATCCCCGGTGTTGTCCTTGATGAGAGAGGCTCTGAGCCTGTCCGAACCGCCGCGATACAAACAGATGCGCTTTCGAAAGTTCGCCCTCAGCAAAAACCGGAGAGCCGGCCCGTTGCCGAGCCGGCAGAAACTCAAACGCCGCCGGAAAACGAGCCGGCCGCAGAGGCTGAAAAACCGAAACCAGCTACAATTTCTGAAATTGCCGCTTCTTTAGGCAGGGTTGAATCCAGCGGGCTAAAAGAGCAGCCAGAGGAGATGCCGGAACCTGTCGAGCAGACAGAAGTAGCCGCTAAACCGGCAGAGAAACAAGACGATCCAGAACAGAAGGCTGAAAAAACAGTCAAGACTACACTGCCCGCAAAGGGCCAGGTAATACATGTCGTTGAAAGCGGAGAAAATCTCAGCTCTATCTCAAGGGCATACTACGGAACGCCAAACCGCTGGCAGGAAATACAGAAAGCCAACAATATAAAAGATCCGTCAAAGCTGCAAATAGGCCAGAAGCTGTTGATTCCGTAACTTCAAGTGTATTGCTTTCTACAAACCGGTAAATCAATCTTAGAAAAACAATTACAAACACTTTATTCTGTTACTTGTAAGAAAATAATTTATGAACATGAAGGAACTTGCACAACGGGCAAAAAAGGCATCTATCGCTTTGGCTGCTCAGAGCGGAGAAAAGAAAAATCTGGCTTTGGAATACATCGCCCAGATGCTCGATAGCCGTAAGGCTGACATTATAGAAGCAAACAGTATTGACCTGCAAAACGCTCAGAAAAATGATCTGGAGAAGCCCCTGCTTAAACGGCTTAAGTTTGATGAGGCGAAAATAAAAGGCGTTTGCGACGGGATAAAAAGCCTTATATCTCTTGAGGAGCCTGTCGGCGTTACCCAGAAAGCTACTGAGCTGGACAATGGGCTTGAGCTGTACAGAGTTACATGCCCTATCGGGGTTATCGGCATCATCTTTGAATCCCGTCCTGATGCGCTGGTACAGATATCTACGCTGTGCCTCAAAAGCGGCAACTCCGTCCTGCTCAAGGGCGGCAGTGAAGCGGCGAATACAAACCGTATCCTGGCCGATATTATCGCAGAAGCCGCCGACAAAGCGGGTATGCCCGATGGCTGGATCGGCCTTATGGAAACACGTGATGATGTCGCGGCAATGCTCAAGCTGGAAGACTGCATTGATCTTATAGTTCCCCGCGGCTCAAACGAGTTTGTACGCTACATTATGCAGAATACCAGTATTCCGGTACTTGGCCACGCCGACGGGATATGCCATGTTTACATCGACAGCGAGGCGGATATTGATATGGCTGTTAATATAGCTGTAGATTCCAAGTGCCAGTACGCGGCAGTATGCAACGCGGCGGAGACGCTGCTGGTTCATGCGGCCGTCGCGGCGGATTTTCTGCCGAAATTCAAAGAGCGTATGGACGCTAATGACGCGGTGATAAAGGGTTGCGAAAAGACTCGCGGCATAATCAGTGCGGAGCCGGCGGCGGAGATTGACTGGAAAACCGAATATCTCGACAACATTATTTCTGTGAAGATAGTCGATTCCCTTACAGAGGCGATCGAGCATATAAATACATACGGCTCCGGCCATACAGAGGCAATTGTTACTAAAAACCGTGACACCGCATCGCAATTCATGGCACTTGCAGACTCGGGTAATGTTTTCTGGAACGCAAGTACGCGTTTCAGCGACGGATTCCGCTACGGCCTTGGCGCGGAGGTCGGCATCAGTACAAACAAGATACACGCCCGCGGCCCGGTAGGTCTGGAAGGGCTGTTGATTTACAAGTGGAAATTGATCGGCTCGGGCCAGACTGTGGCTGAGTACGCAGGCGGAAACAAAAGTTTTACACATAAGAATTTAGAAAAGAATTGCGATATCTGATTGTCGTGTAGTAATTTATGCGGAACTTCTCAAAATCACGGCGTATAGTAATAAAGGTTGGCACAAATACCCTGAGCAAGGACAACGCGATTGATTCAGAGTATGTGCTTTTACTGGCCCGGCAGATTAAGGCGCTTCTCGATGACAAACGCCAGGTGCTTCTTGTAAGCTCCGGTGCTATCGGGATGGGTGCCGGCCGGCTCGGCTATGTCGGCAGGGTTACCGGAACAAAAAGAAGGCAGGCTTTTGCCGCGGTTGGCCAGCCGCTGCTGATGCACGAATACGAGAAGGCCTTTTCGGCTTACAATGTCAATATCGCACAGGTGTTGGTTACAACCGACGTATTGAATAACAGAAGCTCCTATCTTAATTTGCGCAACGCCATCGACACGCTGCTTGAGCTGGATGTCGTGCCGGTAATAAACGAGAATGACTGCGTCAGTACGGACGAGATCGGCAAGGTATTCGGCGATAATGACACCCTTTCAGCGAGAGTCGCGGCGAAAATCGGAGCCGACCTGCTGATAATACTCAGCGACATAGACGCGTTTTATGACAAAGACCCAAAAGAGCATAAAGACGCCGCCGCACTTGAGCTTGTAACGGAAATAACCGATGATATAGTCAAAGCCGCCGGCAAGAACGGCAGTATGCACTCTACAGGCGGCATGGCGACAAAGATAAAGGCCGCCAGAATTGCCTCTGATGCCGGATGCCGGATAGTTCTGGCTCACGGGCGGCTGGAAAATGTCATCAACCGGATTGTCAGAGGCGAAGTGATAGGCACGCTCTTTCTGCCTAAGCGCAAGCTTTCCAGCCGTTTAAGGTGGATTCTCAACACAGATCCTGCCGGCGTGATTGAGCTTGACGAAGGGGCGGTAAAAGCAATCTCAAACAATAAAAGCCTGCTTCCCAGCGGGATAAAAGCTGTTAAGGGGCTATTTGATGCGGGCTCGGTCGTGATGCTCTCAGACTGCGCCAAAGCGGTTACCGCCTTGAGCAGTGACGAGCTCAAGAGACTTGCCGGTTGCCATAGCAGCGAGATACGCGACATTCTCGGCGACCATCGTAAATCCGTAGTTGCCGTGCCGGAAGATATTGTGCTTCTTGAGATTTAGCGGGTACAAGGGAATCATCCACCGCGGAGCTGCCGCAAAGACAGCCCCGCAGAGGAAGTTGATTTTATTCTTTATCTGAGCTGTTTAGAAGTCAACGCCGACACCAAGAATATGCTTAGTGTCTGTGCTGGTATTGCCCTGGGATGGGGTTGCGTCATAATCAAATATAAACTTGTAATTTGTGAACATCCGGCTGTTTATTTTGAGCCTTAGCTCGGCAAAGGATGTCAGATAGTAATCTGAAACCTGCTCTGTTGAGGGGTAGTAGGTCAGCTCACTTATAAACATAAGATTATCCATAAGCTGTTTATCGAAATGATATCCGGCTTGTGCACTGAGCCTTGAGTCGGATGTGCTGGGATTTTCATACGATTCATGCATACTGGCAAGACCGGCCTCAACGTTGAAGTTCATTTCAGGGGTTTCTATAAACTGATGCCCAAGACCGCCGCCGATTATGGTTCGACGGTCAAGATTGGCCATCGCGTCTTTTTCATAGCGGCCTTCGCCGAAAACATAGGTTTTTTTGCTGATAAAGTAGTCATATTTTGCCCTGGTATCCCACCAGTGTTCGGTTACCACATCATAATCCTTGCTGCGAGCATAGTCGCCGGAGAGGGTTATTCTGTCGTCCTCGCCTCTGCGGCTCAGATGTGCCCCGCCGCCGTAGGTTTCACTTTGGGTGTTTCCGTTTTCGACTGATGCGCTGCCGTAAACACGACCTTTCCACCTAACCGGCTCCGGCGGAGCGGGATTGATTGCGGCTATGTCGCCGGCGCTTATTTGACTGCTGACGGTATCACCGGTTATGGTAACGGTTGAATCATCTGATTTTGTGAGCTTGCCTTTGATTATCGAGCCGTCTTTCAGGTGGACAGGCTGATCGCTTTCGATGCTGAATGTATCGACATTGGCCATATCAGCCTTTACCTCGCCGAACATCTCGGTTGCTATGGTAATGCTGCCGTTTTCCATAGAGGTTACGTCTCCGGTGATTTTGTCGCCGTTATTCATTACGATAACATCAGCCCAAACTGCGGCACAAAGTACACTTAGAGAGATAAATGCAATTTTTTTCATACTAAATTCCTGTTAATTATTTCTGATAAAAAAGGGCCGGGGGTCCGGCCCTTATGAGTATTGCTGAATTTAAAACTGTAGAGAGTTACGAATGGTTATTTTTCCTGAATCATATGAACATCATGCTGCGGGAACGGAATTGTGCAGCCGCCTGCTTCCAGAGCGGTTTTGATCTTTTCCTGCATATCGAAATACAGTCCCCAGTAATCCGCTACAGTTGCCCACGGACGCACAACAAAGTTTACACTGCTGTCTGCAAGCTCGCTTACGGCTATTGTTGGAGCAGGCGATTCGAGTACGCGATCATCTGAATTGATGACTTCGGTGATGATTTCGCGGGCCTTCTGAATATCGTCACTGTATGAGATGCCAAAGACCATGTCAAGACGCCGCTGGCCGTTTGCTGTATAGTTTTTGATGTTATTCGATGTTATACCGCCGTTTGGAACGACTACACGTACATTGTCAGGAGTGTTTATGACCGTGTTGAAAAGCTGTACCTCAACGACCGTGCCGCCCTGGTTGGCTATTTCTACATAGTCTCCGGCCTTAAACGGCTTGAAGATCATTATAAGGATGCCCGAGGCGAAATTGGATAGCGAGCCCTGCAGAGCAAAACCAATAGCCAGGCCGGCAGCACCAAGTACAACCACAAACTGAGCCGTCGGCACGCCGAGCATTTGCAACGCGGCGATGATTACACATATCATAAGGCCGAAATACATGATATGCCTTGTAAATTTAGCCAGCGTCGTATCAACGTTTGCTTTGACCATCATTTTTTCAACTATTGCGCAGAGCACCTTTACTACCATCTTACCTATGATATATATGGCAATAGCGGCCAGGAGTTTTAAGCCGTAAACAACAAAAAGCGCCTGCACTTTTTCCATTATACCCTGGGCTGATGTTCCGGAAGATTCTGCTGCCGGAGCTGCCGCTTCGACTGCTTCTGAGGCCTTGGCGGCTGTTTCTTCAGCAGTGGCGATAAGTCTGGAAATTAATGACTGAACCATAATCAAGTTCCTTTCAAAAAAATTATAAATGTATAAATACAGTATCTATATAATAAGTTCTTATTTACTCAAAACAAGCTAAAAATTCAGAATCGAGCATTTGCGGCATCTATTTGTGGTTTAATTATCGGTTTCACAAAACCTTGCGACAGCGGTGCTTGAGTTTCTGTATTTTTTTAGGCAGCTGATTCTTGCGTATTTTTATATAAATGTCCAATTCTGGCGGCATTATTGTTCGCTGTTCTTTGAAAAATGCGGGACAACGAGCGAAGCGAGGCTTTGGTTTTTATTTATTGCTTATGATGCGGTAATTGATAAACTGTATCTTATGGCAGATATAGACTTAAAAGAAATAGCAAAACAGCATCTCGAGATCGACAGTTTTTTTACCGGAGATTTCGGGATATTGGGCCCCGAGCTGGATTTCCGCAGTCTCAGAGCTGAAATTACACCGCAACCAGAGACGAAAACATCTGATCCGGCCGCAATTTCGGAATTCTTAGATGATGTTTCGGCAGCCGCCAGTCTTGAGCAGATAGCGTCAATGGTGAATCAATGCCGCAAATGCGAGCTTGGTTCCAGCCGGCTCAATCCCGTCCCGGGTGAGGGCAGCCCGAATGCACGTCTGGTCTTTGTCGGCGAGGCACCGGGCCAAGATGAGGATAAAACCGGCAGGCCGTTCGTTGGCCGTGCCGGCAAGATGCTCACGAATATAATCACTGCGATGGGGCTCTCACGCAACGATGTGTTTATCTGTAATACCATTAAATGCAGGCCGCCGGAAAACAGGGATCCGCTCATAGGCGAGAAAAACGCCTGCCGGCCTTTCCTTGACCGCCAACTCGAGCTGATATCCCCTGATGTGATTGTGGCGCTTGGCAGCCATGCCGCCCGTGAGCTGCTTGGGACAGACGAAGGCATCGGCAAACTCCGCGGCAGGTTTCATGACTATACGCCCTCACCGGGGGCAAAGACCATAAAGGTTATGCCGACATACCACCCGTCATATCTGCTCAGGGCATATACAGTTGACAACCGAAGACGCGTCTGGGACGACATGCTTAAGGTCGTAAAAGAGCTGGGCCTCGAACTGCCAAAAAAAGAAAGGTAAATTCCTAATTCTTAATTCCTAATTCTTAATTCTCAGTAAGGAGTTAATATGCCGATAGCAGAGTTATATAACCCGCAAAAGCATAAGACAGTAACGCGGCAGGAATCTAAGGATTTTGACCGCTGGGCGATTGATGAGCTGGGGATATGTTCGCTTGTTTTGATGGAAAACGCCGCCCTTGGCTGCACCGAGGTGGTAGAATCAATGTATCCATCTCTCAAAAAAGCAGTTGTGGTTGCGGGAACAGGCAATAACGCCGGCGATGGTTTTGTGATAGCCCGTCAGTTGATGAACAGGGGAGTTGAATGTCTGACAATTCTAATTGGGGACACAGATAAGTTAACACCCGACGCAAAAGCCAATTATACACTTCTGGAGCGGCTGGGCGCCAGTATTGATGTTAAATCCGCCGAAAGTGCGGCAAAAGTGGGCCTGCAGGAGATTAGCGGGGCGGAGCTGGTTATAGATGCAATTTTCGGGACGGGGCTTTCCGGCAGTCTTCGCGAGCCCTGGCCGCGGATAATTGAGCACATAAACGCGGCAGAGAAGCCGATACTCTCGGTCGATATACCTTCCGGGCTTAACTGCGATACGGGAGAGCCGCTTGGGGCTGCTGTAACGGCGGCGGAGACAGTTAGCTTTGTGGGCTGTAAAAAGGGATTTCTCGAGCCGTGCGCCGCGAAATATACCGGCAGGCTCTACATCGGTTCAATCGGCGTAAAGTAGAACAGGCTTCCAGCCTGTTGGAGACCGCCGCAAGAGTTCAGGCTTTAGCCTGTAGATGCTTAAAAGAAAACAAGCACGCTGAAGCGTGTACTCTTACCATCAAGTGTCGGGCTGGAAGCCCGACCTACGAAAAAGGCCGAAACCACGAGGTTTCGGCCTTTGAATCTACTGTAGTATAGGTCTTAAATTCTCAATGTCTTAGAATGACAGTGAGTATGTTACTGTTGCATAAAGATCGTTGTCGATCAGAGAATCACCAGCTCCAAAGCTTGGTTTGAGATCCTGCCTTGAACCGGAGAATGCAGTCTGGTAGTAAACACCAGGTGTCAGAACGCCGTTGAACATGTTGAAGTCTGTCTGGCAGCCAACAACGAAGTGTGTCCAACCACTTTCCTGAGAACCCAGAGTTGTTGAGTTGAAATCAGCAACACTGCTGCTGTAAACAACGTCGCCAACAAATGTGAATACCTGTTCCGGGTTTTCAGCTGTGAAGCCGTCTGTTACGAGGTCATAGCTGAGACCAACTGCTGAGATCCAGCCGGTGCCGATAGCACCGTAGTATCCGGTGAAAGTATCTTTAGTTCCGCCATCAAATCCGTCCCATGTATAGAGGACAGAGAAGTGAGGCTTGATACCTGCAAGGTCAAGATTCGGCATCTCAACATAGATTGAAACTTCCTGGAAATCACATTCGTCAGGAGCGCCCCAGCCGCTCGGCCAGTCGCCGAGGTCGTGGTAAACGTATTTCAGGTCATAGGTTGATTCCAGTGCTTCGCCTTCAAGAACAACTGACTTGTAGCCGAGCTTATAGTCGAACTCTGCCAGGTTGTAAGCAGGCATACCACCTGTAGCCATCGGACCGGCATAAACATTACCCGATGAGAGAGCGTTGATGTAGCTGACGCCGCCGTAGAATCCGGTTTCACCGAAATCCATCATTACGCCAACTTCGTATGCGCCCTTGTCATCATAAATGTCATAGCCGTTCCACAGGTACTTGCTCATGTATGTAGCATCTAATGTGACGCCCACTTCATCCATGGCGAAAGCACCAGCCGTCATGCCGATCATGGCGATTAATAGTGTTAATTTCTTCATTAAATTACCCTTTCGAAATTACCCAATAAGTATTCCTTGAAACTTGCCCCGCACACGCGGGACAAAACTACAGTATCCATATTTTTATATTTAAGTTTAAGCTATACACTTAACGCAAATCTACATTTACCATTGCTGGTATTCTACAACGGCGGATAGGCAATTTCAAGCAAGATTTTTTTTAAAATTCCAAAAAAAACTCAAAATCACCACAAAATCACATAAAAACGCGTTTTTAAGCCCTTTGAGCGGCTTTTATGAACCTTTCTTTTGCCTGTCCGGCGAGGTAAAAACTGCCCGTTATGCAGATTAAATCGTCTCTATTTACCGCTCTTCTGGCGATTTGCAGCGCTTCGCCGAGACTCGTAGCGGTCTGGCACATCTTGCCGGTATGCTCTGTATAAAGCTCTGCCAGGTCAGTCGGAGAGACGGCTTTCGGGAAATTGCTGCGTGTGAAAATCAGCTTATCCGCGCCGTATTGCAGCTCTTTGAGCATCCCAACGACGTCTTTGTCCCGGTTGCATCCGAAGATCATCACCATCGAATCATACGGCACATGCTGGCCGACTGCCCGTATCAGCGCTTTGATGCTCGCGGCGTTGTGTGCCACGTCAATAAGCACCTTCGGATCGTTCCAGATCAGCTCCATCCTGCCCGGCAGCGAGACCGTCTCTATACCCTCGATAATCTTTTCATCGTCTATCTCGTATTCCATGCGTTTAAGCTGGTCAATAGCCGCCAGCGCCAAAGCCAGGTTTTCCGCCTGGTGCTCTCCCGGCAGCGGTACCCGTATGTGGTGGTACATACTGGTCTCTGTGTCCACGCAAATCCGTGCATGAGGGCCGTATTCCGGCGAAGACTCAACACGCGCGGAAAAATTGACATTTTTATTGATTACCCAGAGCGGAGAGCCTTTTTTCTCTGCGACTTCGCTTATTACCTGCAGCGCGGCTTCTTCCTGTTCAACGGTTACAACAGGGACGCCTGGTTTTATAATTCCGGCTTTTTCGTATGCGATTTTGTCAATTGTCCTGCCCAGCTGGTACTGATGGTCTATACTGATGCGGGTTATGATCGAAACCAGCGGATCTACCACGTTTGTAGCATCGAGACGGCCGCCCAGACCGGTTTCAAGTACCGATATATCAGCGCCCATCTGGTCAAAATACAGTATTGCAAGAGCGGTGAATATCTCGAAAAAGGTGGGTTTCATGCCCACATGTTCCATATATTCGACCACAGGCCGCGACTTGTTGATCATCTCCGAAAGCTCATTCTGGTCTATGCGGCGGGAGTTGAACTCTATCCTCTCATGCAGGCTCAGCAGGTGGGGTGATGTGTAAAGTCCGACTTTAAAGCCGTTTGCCTGAAGAAGCCGTGCCAGCAGTGTCGCTGTGGAGCCTTTGCCTTTGGTGCCGGCTACGTGAATAAACTTTTTGCCCTTGTGCGGGTTTCCAAGAAGCTCCAAGAGCTTGCTCATACGCTCAAGATCAAACGTATCGACATTATACCGCATGTGTCTTGCGCGCTCGTAGTCCGTTACTGAAAACAGATAGTTCAGGGCCTTGTCGTAGTTATTGAAAGGCCTGACCTTCTGAAAATCAGCGAGGGTCTTGTTTTTCTTCGGGGCCGCAGTTTTTTTTGCTGAAGCCTTTTTTGTTGCCGTCTTTTTAGCAGTTGTTTTCTTCACCGGCTTTTTAGTCGTCTTTTTGCTTGCTGGGGCAGACGATTTGTCAGCTTTGGAAGTTTTCTTCTTTGCTACGGTTTTTTTAGTTGTCTTTTTTGCCACTTTACTTAAAATTATAAAATAATTGCAGAAACGGATAGCCCGTTTAAAAGAATTAACAGTAAGATTCTAAGGCTACCCTATATCATAAAACGAAATATTATACGGTGTTTTTGCCTTTTTGTCAATCTTAAAGGATAATGTACGTACGTTTTAGCAGGTTCTCTTTGCCGTTATATCTACATAATTCCTTTTTTTCAGCAAGTTTATATCGATTTGAACTATTTTGCTGCGGCCGGAACAGCATTAGCTTGCCTTATGGTTAAATAAGTATTGCTGATTCTGTTTTCTGGTTATTTGTACTTTTTCAATTTTTTTTCAAATAGAATGTAGTTTTTTCAAATACATTCTTGACAACAGGGGTGCGGATTTTATAATTGCCTCTCTTTATCATAATATAACAGAATTTACTCTAAAACTCGGGAGTATATACGTAATGAAGACTTATATGGCAAAAACAGGTCAGGTAGAGCAGAAATGGCTGCTGATCGATGCGGAAGGCGCGGCACTGGGCCGTCTCGCTGCAGCGGTTGCGCCAATTCTTATGGGCAAAAACAAGCCTCAGTACACGCCTCATGTTGATACAGGCGATTATGTTGTGGTTGTTAACGCTGATAAGGTAAAGCTCTCCGGCAACAAACTTCAACAGAAGTATTATGACTATTACACCCGCTATCCAGGCGGTCATAAGTATGTCTCCTATGAAGAGCTGCTTGAGAAAAAACCGGAAATGCTTGTAGAGCTTGCTGTTAGAAGAATGCTTCCCAAGAATAAACTTGGCAGGGCAATGTTCAAAAAGCTAAAGATTTACAGCGGAGCCGAGCATGACCATGTCGCTCAGCAACCAGAAAAGTTTGAACTTTAATTATAAAAGGTGAATTAGATGGCAGAATTGGAACAAGCTAACACTCCTTTAATCGACCCGGCTACTGTGCCAGGGGCAATATCCCTGACAGCGGCACCGGCAGCCAAGACAAAAAAACAAAAACCTGACAGGGGCGGATATATCTGCGGTGTCGGCAGGCGTAAAAGCTCTGTGGCACGTGTGCGTATCAAGCCGGGAACAGGTAAGCTAATTATAAATAGGAAAGAGCTTAAAGAGTATTTCCCCCTGCTCAAGGACCAGAACCAGGTTCTTGCTCCGCTCAAGGCAACCGAAGCGGACAGCAGATTTGACGTTGTCATAAACGTTAAGGGCGGCGGCACCACCGGTCAGGCCGGTGCGGCACTTCTGGGTATTGCCAGAGCGCTTAGCAATTTTGATGAATCGCTGGAAAGGCCGCTTCGTGAATTGAACCTCATGACCCGTGACGGACGCATGAAAGAGCGTAAGAAACCTGGTCAGAGGGGTGCAAGAAGGCGCTTCCAGTTCTCAAAGCGTTAATTTACCTCTGTTTTACAGATATTCAAAAAGCCGCAATTGGTTTTCGCCAACTGCGGCTTTTTTTTCGTTAACAATATGCTAAGGCTTGAGTTACGCGTAGAAGTCTTTTATCTTCTGTATTACAAAATCTCGCTGGTCTTCTTCAAGCTCGGGTGAAATCGGCAGAGAGAGGACTTCTCTGCACGCCTTAGCGGTTACGGGCAGGTCATCTTCTTTGAGACCGAGATGTTTGAAGCACTGCTGGGTGTGCAGCGGTTCGGGATAGTAAACGCCGCAGCCGATCTGGTTTTCCTGGAGATGCGCCTTTAGCTCATCGCGTTTTTCGCTGCGTATTGTGTATTGATTGAAAATGCTGTAATTAACGTCGTCGATATGGGGTATCGTGATGTCGCCGACGCCGGCAAGGGCGCGGCTGTACGCGGCGGCGTTTTCACGTCTTGCCTCATGCCAGCTTGAGAGGTATCTGAGTTTTACGCCCAGAACTGCCCCCTGTATCCCGTCGAGGCGGAAATTGCCGCCAATGACCTGGTATTGGTAAGTGGCGTTCTGGCCGTGGTTTCTGACCATTCTTATCATTTTAGCGAGATTGTCGTCGTTTGTCGTTATAAGCCCGCCGTCTCCGAATGCTCCCAGGTTTTTGGTTGGGTAGAATGAGAAGCAGCCGCAATCACCGAAGTTGCCGGCCTTAATGCCGTTTCGTGCCGCACCGATACTCTGTGCCGCGTCTTCGATGACATATATATTGTTTTTTCGGGCGATATCCATTATCGGCTCCATGTTGGCGATCTGCCCGAACAGGTGTACCGGTATAATAGCCTTTGTCTTCTCTGTAATCTTAGCCTCTATCTCTACAGGGCTTATGTTAAATGTGCAGGCTTCTATGTCTGCGAAAACCGGTGTCGCCCCGACCCTTGCAACGGCTCCCGATGTAGCAACAAAGGTAAACGATGGGATTATAACCTCATCGCCCGGGCCAATTCCAAGCGCCATCAAAGCCGCGATAATAGCATCACTGCCGCTCGATACGCCGATTGCGTGTTTGCAGTGGCAGTAATCGGCGATTTCCTCTTCAAATTTCGCTACCGCCGGTCCCAGGCAGCACGCCTGCATTCGGCAAACCCCGGTAATTGCCGGCATTATCTCGTCTTCGAGCCGGGCGAATTGTTTTTTTAAATCAAGTAACGGTACCTGCATATTTGTTCCAATCTTATTTAAACTTCATTTTCTAAAAAATCATCAAGCCGGTGCGGCCGGCTGCCTGTCAGTCTTTATGATAGTATAAACCTATGAGCAGGAAATGAAATATATTTTTAGAATTTCCCGGTGGTTGAATAAATCAAATCTACAGTTGCCAGTTAAGAAGATTTCTGATATAACTTAACAAAGCATAAAACATATAAAATGTATTCGGAGAACATTATGGATAAGGTCTATAAGGCAGAAATCATTCGGGTTATATCAAACAGCAAGTACGTGCCTGTAAACAAGGCCGAGCTTGCCGGCTACATCAAGGCAGAAGATGAGGCGGAATTTGACTCAGCGGTAAATCAGCTTGTAGAAGAAGGCCGCTTAGTCGTTACCGGCAAAGGACTTGTCAAACTGCCGACGATGCCTTCAAAGGTAACCGGCCGCTACCGCTCTAACAGACGCAGGTTCGGATTCGTTATACCTGATATAAAATACCGCGGCGGAGATGTTTATATTCCAGAAGAATTCGTCAATGGTGCAGTTGACGGCGACACTGTTGTTGCCCGGGTCAAGAAGAGCCGCGGCCACGGCCCCGACAGCTACGACGGCAGGGTGATTGAAGTCAAGAAGCGGGCCCGTGAAAGATTTGTGGGCGTGTTGAAAAAGAAAAAAAGTTTCTGGGCTGTGATGCTCGACGGCAACCCGCTCGGCGATTATGTCATAGTCGATGATGTTGGAGCCAAAGGCGCCAAAGAAGGCGACAAGGTACTTGTAAGCGTCATGGAATTTCCCACGGAAACGGCTCCTGCAAGGGGGGTAATACTCGAAGTTCTCGGCAAACCGGGACTTTATGATACAGAGCTTGCCGCGGTTATCGGGCAGTATGAGCTGCCGGGTGATTTCCCAGAACAATGTATTAACGAGGCCGAAGATATTTCGCAAAGATATTTCAAGCAGGGCGAAGCGGACCCCGCCGACGGTGCGGAAGATATCTCCAACAAGATTATAATCACCATCGACCCGCATGATGCCCGTGATTTTGATGATGCTATCTCACTCGAACAGGACGATAAGGGCCGCAAGGTTCTGGGCGTGCATATTGCCGATGTGAGCCGGTTTGTTACTCCGGATTCACAGCTTGATGTCGAGGCAAAAGAACGCGGCAACAGCGTTTATCTTCCGGGAAAGGTTATCCCGATGCTGCCGGAGGTGCTCAGCAACGGTATCTGCTCGCTTCAGCCCAAACAGCCCCGTTTTGTTAAAAGTGCATATATCACATACGACGGCGACGGGAATGTCGTTGATGCCAGATTTGCCAACAGTGTTATAAATTCCTTTTACAGACTGACATACAAAGAGGCAAATGAAATTCTCCAGGGCCGCAGTGATTTCCCGAAGGAGGTTCTGGAGCTGATGAAGGAAATGAATTCCCTTGCCAGAATAATCGAAAAACGCCGCCGGCGCCAGGGTATGCTGCATCTGGACCTGCCCGAGACAGAGCTTATCATGGACGACAACGGCAAGGTCGTCGATGCCGAGCCGGCAGACGATTCATACCCCCATACAATAATCGAGATGTTCATGGTAGAGGCCAACGAGGCTGTTGCACGTTTGATGCATCAACTGAATGTGCCCGCAATCAGGCGAATCCACCCGGCTCCGGACGTGTTTGGAATGCGGGATATTTCGAGCTTTACACGTGTTTTCGGTATCAAGGTTCCTAAAAAACTTGACCGTTTCGCGCTGCAGGCTCTGCTCTCTAAGGTGAAGGGCACCAACAGCGAATACGCGATTAACAACTTTGTTCTTCGCAATTTTACACGTGCCGAATACTCCCCGCTTAAGGTTGGGCATTATGCCCTTGCATCTGAGCATTATACCCATTTTACGAGTCCCATACGAAGATACGCCGATTTGACCATCCACCGTCTCCTGCAGGAATATCTCGAAGGGCGGCTCAAAAAAGGCGGTAAAAACACGGATATCCCCAACGAAGATGATCTGATAGCTCTTGGAGAGCATCTCGGCGAGACCGAAAACAACGCTGAAAGCGCAGAGCGGGATCTTATAAAGACGCTTATACTGACTATGCTCAGCGAGCGTATCGGCTCTGTGCTTAAATGTGTTGTTTCCGGTGTAACCCGCAGCGGGATCTTTGCCCGGTGCATGAAATACGGGATCGAGGGCTTCATTAAGGTTGAGCTGCTCGGCAACGAACAGTGGCATTATGAGCAGTCAATCCAATCGCTTATCGGCAAATTCACCGGCAAGCACATATCGCTTGGCACAGCGCTCAAAGCAAAGGTTGTATCGGTCAATGTCCCCGGCAAACAGCTTGATCTGGCTCCGGTTGAGCCGCTGGTAAACCGCAAATCAATGACAAAATCAGTGCGTAAAGCCAAAGGTAAGGGCGGCTCCGGCAAAAAACGCAGACGCCGCTAATCAAGATTAAATCAACAAGTTTATTTAAAGGCACTGATTATGAAAGTTATTTTACTTATGGTAATGTGTTGTTCTATATTCAGCGGCTGTAAAAGCGGTCCGATGATAATCGCTCACAGGGGCAATTCAAGCTATGCGCCGGAAAATACAATGGCATCGGTGCAGAGCGGTTGGATTGTTGATGCGGACGCTGTTGAAGTTGATGTTTATCTCACTTCGGACGGCAAAATCGCTGTAATTCACGACGGGGATACTCAGCGCGTCTCCGGCGAAAAACTGGTAGTTACCGAGTCGAGTTATGAACAACTCTCAAAACTTGATGTAGGGTCACATAAGTCGTGGTATTTTAAAAATGAAAGGATTCCGCTGCTTGAGGATGTCATCGCGTCAATCCCCGCCGGCAGGAAACTTTTTGTTGAGGTTAAAAGCTCGCCCCAAATCGTTCCGTATCTCAAAGAGCTTTTCAACAACAGCCCCAACAGAGATAGGCTGGTTGTAATCGCCTTTAACAAGGATGTGCTTGATGAAGTGAAAAAACAGATCCCGGATATTCCGGCTTACTGGCTCATCGGCGCGTCAAAAGACAGCGAAACCGGCGAGATACTGCCTTATGATACATCTCTGATAGACACAGCCCTCCACGCCGGATTTGAAGGTTTAAACGTCAATTACGGCGGATTGAACGAAGAATTCGTCGCCCTTGCCCATGCACGGGGCTTGGAGGTCTATGTCTGGACGGTCAACTACTTTGAAGACGCTCAGAGGCTGCGGCAGTACGGCGTGGACGGTATCACCACGGACAGACCGGCAGACCTTTCTCTTCTACTGAAAAACTGACACGGCTCAGCCTGCGACCTCGACGACTTCAACGTCATCGATCCAGAACACACCTGCGGCATTTCCACCCGTCGCGGCGTAGAAATCCAGAGCAGCCGCGTTTTTGGGCGTCTTGATCGGGGCGATCTCTACCATTCGCGGCGCAAAACACCTCATCGGCAGGTTTGTATAGCCCTGTCCAAGGTATTTACCGTCTTTGTCGAAGTACCTCAGGTACACATTAGCCCCGTCGGCGCAGTTGACGTTGACCGTAACACGCGCCGCGTAAAAAGCGCCGGGCCTGACGGGTACCTTTTTGCTTGCCCAGCCGCAGTTTTTATTCTTATCTTTTGATATATCAACGATTTGGGCGTATTTGTTGCCCGTCTTAGCATCGGTTACTATTTCTGCGGTTTCACCGGAGCCGCTCCAGTGCCTGTCGCCGTCATCAAAGCCAGGGTTTTTGATCAGGTTTTCGCCGCTGACCGGTTTCATCTTGGCATTGGCATTTATGAACTGCCTGAAAGAATTGGTCGCGGGGTCGGTTGTGTCGGTTAGCCTTTTTAGCATCTTTTCACGCATTATCTTGAGCTGGTCATAGTACTTAGGGTTTGATGCCAGATTCACTAAACTCCACGGGTCGTTCTCGTAATCATAAAGCTCTTCGGGTGCTCGGTTAAGGTAAAACTCGTATCTGCGGGCTACTTCCGGGTCAGTCTCTGCCGCAGGGTAAAGCACCGGCGTCATGTTGTCGGCGATAAAATCAACATCGCCGAACTGCCACGCCGCCCATTCGTTGTAGATATAGCTCCATTTCTTCTCATGTATCGCCCGCTGGTTGAAATGGAACGTATGCGCCCGGAAGAAAACGCCGTAGCCGGTATCGAACCCATCGTATGTTTTGCCTTTCAGAGCTGGTGCAAACGATTTTCCGTCCATGTGCGGCGGCGCGGGAACTCCTGCCATATCCAGAACCGTCGGCATAAGATCGTATCCGTTTGCAAACAGCCGCTCATTGCTGGTGCCGGCCTTTGTAACGCCCGGCCAGCGTATCATCCACGGAGTCTGCACAGACTGGCGGTAGATGCTGCCTTTGGCGAAGGGCAGGGGGGCTCCGTGGTCGGAGAGAAACATCACAACGCTGTCATCTTTGTATTCTGTTTTATCGAAAGTCTTCATTATAACACCGAACGAGTCGTCGCAGCGTTTCGCCGTGTTGTAATACTGCACCAGCTCGCCGCGCATACCCGGTGTATCGGGCAGATAGCCGGGAACCGCTATCTCATCGGCTTTATATATTCTTGACGGTTTGGGAGCGGGTTTGCGTCTTTTTTCGTATTTGGCCTTTTCCTGGCTGCTGCCGACAAACGGCCTGTGCGGGTCGGTTATGTTGATAATAAGGAAAAACGGTTTTCCGCTTTTGTCGGCTTTATTTAGAAACTCTTCCAGCATCGGAGCGAATTCTTTGGGTTCGCGGCCGTGGCCGGGCATGTCGTTGTTGATGTAGTCCCAGTCGTCTTCTGTTGCCGGCGCGAAATGCGGAACCTTGAGTACTATGCCGGTATAGTATCCTCCCTGTTTCATAACCTGCCCAAGCCGCGGCACGCCGGGTGCTATCGGGTTAAAGCCGGTTGTTCCGTTATGCTGAGGCAGACGGCCGGTTATCCAGCTGGAGCGGCAGGGTTGACAGACAGAAACGGTTACAAAACCGTTTTCCAGTTTCACAGACTGCCCTGCGAATCTGTCGAGATTCGGGGTGATATCCTCTGTTTTGTTGCCGTAACAGCCCAGTGTGTCAAAGCTCATATCATCGGCGGTTACCATCAGTATATTAGGGCGTTTATTATGGTCTTGAGCTATTGTCTGGGCGGTAAATGAAAAAGCGGCCAGTGTTCCGACTGCCGCTTTGAGGAAATCTCGTCTGTTTTTCTGCATGATGGAAACCTTCGGTTTTAATTAAGAATTAAGGAGGCTAACTAGCGTAAACGCCTTAGTTTTTTTTATCACGTCCATAATTTACCTCCAAAAACTCCATTTCCGGGTTTAATATCTTTTACCAGAAATAGTAGTCAGGGCCGGTATAGTCCCAAGGCCCATTGTAATTTTCAGTTGTCTCCCATGTAACATGATAAGGTTTGAGGCTTCCTATCCCCTTGTTAATAACAGAGCCGTCGAGCCTGCCGACATTACTTTTGGCGGAGGAGTATTCCTTCATTACATTTCTGGGGTCGGAATCATTTTCGGGGTATTGTTCATATCCGGTTTTTCCGTGTACTACAACCAGAGCGCCGCGTTTAGGCACATAGCGGTATCTGTCTGTAACCAGCGCAGAATCTCCGCTGTCGGCGATAGTCATTGGTGAACGCCATTTTTCCGCCATCTCAGGGTAATTGTCCCAGTTCCATTTGTCGCTGTCGAATCCGCCCAGATAGCAGTACCCGATACGCGTGTTCCAGCCGGCACCGCCGTAACGTGCAATATAGGGCATTGTTGATTTGGTCACGCCGCGGATTATGTTTGTGCCGCCAAGGTCATATTCCTGTTTTTCCAGCTCCGGACAGACAAAGTTGTCTCTGGCTTTGCTGGTAAGCACCTTTTGAGCAATTGGAGCCATCTCTCTTGGATCCATGTTGACATTAGTGTTTATTGAGCCTCCGATGCCGACCGTGTATTCGCAGAGATTTAGATATTCTTCGGCACGGATGCTGATCGCATCGTCAAAATTGATATTACCGAACTGGAAACCGCCCTTGGGCAGCCTGCCGTTATTATCATTGGCTACGAGACTTGCGCCGTAAAGATTCTGTTTTATCCTCGTGCCGCATATAGTCTGTTTGGCAATCCTTCTTACCTTTGCCAGTGCCGGCATCATGATCGCCATCAGCATTGCTATAATCGAGATAACAACGAGAAGTTCAATTAGTGTAAATGCTTTCTTTTTCATGTTTTATACCATAAAATTATGTTGAAATTTGATGGGTGCGGCAGTTAATCCGCCGCACCCGTTGTACTTACTATACTTACTGAGCGGCAAGCCAGTTCGCTGCCATTATGGCAAAATCACCGAAATCAACCGCACAGTTTCCGTCAAGATCCCAAGCCGGCGGGTTGCCGCCGCAGTTGGGGTCAGTATTGACAAAGCTGATATCGTCGATATCAATCGTGCCGCTGCCCTTGCCGGTATTTTCATCGCCGACAACACCGAAGAAGAATCCGACAACGTTGCTCA
This sequence comes from Limihaloglobus sulfuriphilus, assembly GCF_001999965.1. Taxonomy (GTDB): domain Bacteria; phylum Planctomycetota; class Phycisphaerae; order Sedimentisphaerales; family Sedimentisphaeraceae; genus Limihaloglobus; species Limihaloglobus sulfuriphilus. Next base: position 302,581 of record NZ_CP019646.1, read on the forward strand.
GGTCTTCCATACTCGATGCGCCGCGAGTGAAGATAAGGTCTTCGTTATTTAGCGGAATAACAATCTGGTTCCAGCCGATCGGTTCAAAGGTTGAACCCTGGGAGACGTCAAGTTGCGCCTCGGCGAGAATGTTGGATTCTACTATAGATTCCTGATAGAATTTCAGGTAGAGCAGTCTTTCCTGGCTGTTGCCGATATGGCGGTTTACCCATATCCGCATTTCGTTGTACTGGCTCAGATCAACGGGGTTAGCCAGTATTCTGTTGAATTCCGTCCAGGATTCTGTCTCGACGCCGCTGTTGTCATACTCCCATCTAAGTGCATTATTGCCTTCATAGGCATCCGCCGGGTTGGTCAGCAGTGTTATAGTGCTTGTGCCTCTGCTTGGGTAAGAGCCGCTTGTCAGGCCCCACCATACTTCCATATCGCCCTGTGAGGCGTACGATTCAAAGTCATCAGTTTCTACGTCGGACAGAAGCGGCTGGAGGTCATTGCTCAGCCATGCCGAAGACATGCTTAAAATGTCTGCAGGCTCGAAGGGCCCCAGCTGACTTATCTGGCGGTAAACGCCAACTGTGTCAACATAAGAGAGAGACGGTGAGTCAATACGGATATATACATCTGCAACGGTTGCCTCCGCCGGGACTGTGTATTCGTTGGAGTAGAGTACCCACTCACCGCCGGTATTGTCAAAGCCGATCCACTCTTCGCCGAGGAAAACCTGTGGATCAACAGAAGTGTTGAAAAATCTCAATTTGACGCTCGATGCGGTCATTGTATCTGTAGAATTGAGCCAGCACTCAAGCAGCAGTTTTTCGTCAGGATTTACAGTGAACGAGTTATGAGTCATTTCTGTAACGCCTGTCGTGTCCGCCTGGAAAGCATAACTGCCCGCCTGGACCGGTGTCTCGACAACAGTGGCGTTATTAAACAGATGCCAGTTATCCGAGGTGCCTTTTTCAGCCTCTCCGTTTGTCAGCAGGTTGTTTGACTTGTCATATACGAGCACGTCGCCCTTTTCGCGGTAAAGCTCTATCTCGTCGATTCTTACAATGCCGTCAACCGGATTTACATTGTTTAGCACAAATCTTACATCGCAATAATCTACTTCTTTGCCGTCCTGGGCGGGTTGTGCGGCTACCTCTGTTTCTATCAGCGCCCATTCGTTGTCGGTTGGTTCAAGGGGCATATAGAACTGGCCAAGGAATGTGTTGTCGGATGCAAAACTCCTGAACCACACAGCAAAAGCGCCTGTGTCGGGAACTTCCCCATAAAAGTCATAAACGTCTGTGGTCTTATAGTAGAATTTCAGGTAGAATTTTTCTTCAGATTCTGCCGAAATAGGCTGCGAACGAAGATCAGGCTGTGCATATCCGTTAGTTGTGTTGTCCAGCTCGAAGGAGCTTGTGCCGTATGTGGCGCTGTCTGTCCTGTTGATGACTGCTAACGGGGCTGCTGCTTTAAACCAGTACTGGAAGTCAACCGTTGATTCTGCGTCGCCGTTCTTGAGAATGTTTGTTTCTTCATAGACCGTGGTGGAGCCTCTGTAAAGTTCAACGTCATCAACCAGTGCAATGCCGTTGGCGTAGCCTTCGTCGAAAGTGTTGAGGGCGAACATAATATCTATAGCGCCGGTTGGAGATGCTTCAGTTACCACCTCAAGTTCAACAGAGACCCATTCACCGTCTGTGGCGGCGAGGTTCATACCGGTCTGCCCCTGCCAGTTTACCGTATTCCCGCCGTCAATACTTTCGTAGCTTCTGAAAAGCATCACGAACGAATTGTCATTGGGCAGGATTGCGCCGGGCAGCGTTTTGTATTTAAATTTCAGCAGATAAGGCTCTTCCGGTCCGGCCTCCAAAGGTACCATCCTTAAGTTAGCGTTAGAATCAGAGCCTGTCGTGTCCAGCATGAAACTGTATGCCCCATCGCCGGCGCTGTCAGTGTCTGTTACTGTTGCAAACGGCGAGGCAGCATGATACCAGCCGGAAAACGTGCCCGTTTCGGCATCACCGTTTGTGACAAGGTTTGTTGTGTCGTACGTTACAGCGTACGAGCAGAGTACCATAACTCCAAGCATGATTGCTAATAACATTTTTTTCATAATAAAGCATCTCCATTAAAAATAATATTCTTTAATACATCTAATATCTTATGCAGAAGCAGTAGCGAATTGGGCTGTGCCGCTTGGGCTGCTGCTTTTTCTCTCTATAAACTCAACCGGTACTATTTTGTTTATCGCATGTGGAATCGAGCCGGTTATAGTCTCATACAGCAGTTTTGCGCCTTCGTAGCCGACCATTTTCTGGTTCATGTCCACGGTTGAGAGCGGCACCGGCAGACGCAATGCAAAAGGCTGATTGTCGCAAGATGCAACAAAGACATCCTCGCCGATTCTGAGTCCCATCTTTTCCGCCGCGGCATATATTCCGCGTGCCATATAGTCATTTTCCGCGAATACAGTGTATATATCTGCCTCTCTGGTTTGAAACAGCATCAAAGCGTTTTGATACACGTGGATTGCCGCCAGCTCCTGGTTTGTCGCTTCTACATCTTCGGGCATTGGCAGGCCGAAAAGGTAATCGTCGGTGTTTAGGAAGTTGAATTCGCGCATTGCCTCTTTCCAGCCGCGGACTCTGTCGCGGCAGGAGCTTGGCGAATCAGTGTTGCCAAAGTAGTATGCCGGCCGGCCGTGTATCTCAAGCAGTCTGCTCGAGGCCGTATAAGCCGCCATATAATGGTCTGCACTGGCAACACTTACGTCTATTTCATCAAGCGATCTGTCTAAGAAAACAACCTTGAGCCCGTTTTTTATGGCTTTTTGGATAGCGGCGGCATAGCTTTGTGTCTCAAAAGGTGCCAGGACTACGCCGTTTATGCCTGCCCCCGGGTGAGAGAGCGAATTAAAAATTTTGCTGTGAGAGCTGCCTGCATCGATAATACTGTGGTTTAACTCCAGTTCCTCACAGAACCTTAGAAAACCTTTGGTCAGCGAAGAAGTGAACGGGTCGTTACGGAATCTCAGGTAGGCGATGGAAATTTCATTTTCGTTGAGAGGAATGATTTTCCGGGGGGTTGATATTGTGCCGCCCTTGTTGGCTTCCCATTCTATTGCGCCGTCACGTTCAAGCAGCTCAAAGGCTATCTTTGCAGTGCGGTAGTTGACGTTCCAGTCGCGGCAGAGAGCAGTAATCCGGGGTATGGTGTCGCCCGCGGCAAGCGTACCGTTCGAAATACAAGCAAGTATGTACTTCCGTATCTGCTCATAAAGCGGTACCGACGAATCGCTGCTGCGTTTGAAATGTAATTTTACTCTTTGAATTTCCTGCATTAACCAACCTTAAATAATAAAATCTTATTAAAATATAAAAATAAACGGCATCAATGTCAAGAAAAATTTGTGTAAATGTTGCACTTATATCGCAGATGTTGTATAAGTGTTGCATGTCTGTTGTTTAAACCGTTAGATATGCTAAAATTATGTTCTTACATATATGTGGCTGATTTTGTCATATTTTGCTTGCATTTTAATTTTTTGCGGCTATATTTCTTTGCAAATAAATTTCGGTCTGCATGGGTTTATGTTATTATTCAGGCCTGTGTTTAAACGAGTTATGAATTTAGTAGTTCTGTTTTAAAGAAATATTTTTAAATCTGGAGTCGCAAATGCTCAAAAGAAATCTTTTTTTGCTGCTTTTAATCAGTTTTACAGCTGTTAACATTTATTCGGCGTCAATGAGCCGCAGGGCAGAGGCTTCTCCAAGAGAAGAGTCGCGGTGGTGGCCTGTAACGAAAACCCCCGAGATTGTTCATGTTCTCGATGTCAACGACATGAAATCCTACAAAAGCCCCAAAGGTGAAACAGTTCATGTTCGTTTCGGCCAGGAGCATATGCTTGCCGCATCGCTTGCCGGACTTGCCGCACAGGCGGTAAATGAGGGACGCGGCAATGAGATGGTCTGGATCAAACAGCACAAGATAGAGAGCCACGGCCCGGATTATGAAATGTGGTTCCGTGAATCCAAAAAACGCATCGGTTTTGAGGACGCCGGCGAAAAAGAGCTCTGGAATCTCGTTAAATACTTTAAAGGTAAAGGGATAGTAAAGGGGTATGTTCTCTATACGCATGATTTTACACAGGGCGAGATACCATCTCTGCGTAAGGGGCTGAACCACTCCGCCAACGCCGCGACAGTTGCCTGCTCGGTGGAGCAGGGCGTTATGATCGCCGAAGAGCTCGAGGAGAAGGCAAAGGCTATGGGCCTGAAAATGCTCGTTGACGCACGCGGCAAAGACGAAGGCTGGGCGTTCGATAAATATAAATCGCATCTGAACAAGGACTTCGTGTTTGCACAGGATCCGATAACCGCTCACCACAGGCCGCTGGCTATTGCTCATAAGGTACCGGTGATTTTCGGTATAGAAGAGCCTACTCCAACGATTTACGCCTGGATGAACAAACCCGGCGGTGTAATGGGCTGGAACGCCCCGGGAGAGGGCGAATTTGTCGAGCAGCTTTCACGCTATGGGCATATCCTGCTGCCGAGCAACTGGTGCATGAATCTGACGGTTCTATCCTCGGGCACTCTGGAATACGATGTCCCGCTGAATTTTCATACGATAGACCCCTCAGCGGTTGACTACAGCGACAAGAGCCCGGCTGTCTCGTTTATCATGAGTGACGGCGATAATGTGCAGTGGCTGATGGGCGATTTTGTGCATAATCAGTATTACTGGGCAAGCCCCAATCACGGTGATTACCCGATCGGCTGGGGGATGCCTTACGGGGATCTCGACCAGGTATGCCCGGAGGTGATGGAGGTGCTGTATAACACTCAGCCGCGAAATGCTACTATCAACCTGCACGCAGGCGGATATTATATGCCGGATATCTTTGGTGAATATCTGGACGATAAAGAAGCCGAGGCTGCTCTTCGCAAACACGCCCGCAGAGTCGGCTATTACATAAACAAGTACGGGCTTAGAACCTGTATGTTCCTGTGCCGGGATTTGGATTCGCCCGGAGCGATCAAGGCATATACGATATTCGCCGAGGAGATTGAAGAGCTTGCCGGCATGTTTGTCATTCAGTACATGCCTTATAATCCCCAGGACGGCGGCGTTTACTGGGTGAAAAACTCCAAAGGCGTTGATATTCCGGTGATTTCCTGTGAATATCTGATCTGGGCCAATACCAACATGGCAAAGGCCGGTACGCCCGCGGCGGTTGCCCGCATGATAAACGAAGACGCGGCAAAGGCGCAGAGCAGCGGTCAGAGATACCTTGAGTGGGGCATGACGCATACCTGGTCGGGCTTCAAGAAGATCGAGGGTAATGACGAAAAGGCCGAGAATGACCAGTTTATGGCGCCGGGAACCCAGGCCGCCGTGACCCCAACCGGCTGGTGCGTAGATAGACTTGACGAGGATATTAAGGTAATTACCCCCGAGGAGCTTTTATGGCGGCTTAGAATGGAACGAAATCCGGCAGACACAGAAAAAGCCATAAACGCAATCGGCCGCGGGAAGTAAATTTCAAGAGTACGAACATAAACTAATTTTTTTTCAGGAAGCAAAATGGGCGGATATTTCAGCGTTATCGACTACATCATCATAGCATCTTACGGAATCGTATTGCTTGGAATAGGTTTTTTACTTAAGGAAAAGGCCTCTGAGAGCCTTGAGGATTATTTCCTCGGCGGGCGGCGTCTGCCCTGGTGGCTGCTGGGATGTTCCGGTATGGCATCATGGATCAGCCTTACCGGCTCTATGGTTATTGTGGCATTTCTGTATCTGCTCGGGCCTCGCGGCATATATGTCGAGTTTCGCGGCGGGGCAGGGCTGATTCTGATATTTATGATGATCTGGACGGGTAAGTGGCACCGTCGAAGCGGCTGTATTACCGGAGCCGAATATATGAAGTTCCGTTTCGGTGACAGTATGGGCGCTGCGACGACACGGCTGGTAAGCGTGCTGGCGGTGATTCTGAGCACGGTGGCGATGCTGGCGATGTTCATCAAGGGGCTGGGAATCTTTATGGCGATGTTTATACCGCTGACGCCCTGGCAATGTTCGCTGCTGTTTATCGGCGTAGTGACGATATATACGATATTTTCCGGTTTTTACGGCGTTGTTGTAACGGACGTTTTGCAGTCGGTGCTGTTTTTTGTCGGCACCATTGGAGTGTGCATATACACAATGCGGCTGACAGGCAGCGCAGAAGAATTCGGTAACCTGGCGGCTTCTGTTTCGGGCAATCAGGACTGGATGAGCAGCGTCCCGTCATATTTTACGAACCTGCCCAAAGGTTACGAAACATACCAGTACCTGTTCTGGTTTGCGGTGATATGTCTTTTGCAGAATATTCTCTTCGGCTCAGCTTCCGGTGCTGACCCGAAATACTTCGCCGCAAGAAGCGACAAGGAATGCAGCCAGCTGAGCATACTCTGGGGGCTTACCCTTGGTATCCGCTGGGTTATTATGATAGCCTTTACCGTACTGGGGATTATCCTCATATCAAATATACTTCCAGACCAGGGTGTTCTTGCAACTGCCGGCGAGATTGTAAAGGATGCTTTCCCGCAGGTCAGGGCCACCGGCTGGAATGATCTGGTGAATTCTATCGCCAGTTTCCCCCAAAGTGATAAGTATGCCGCGATAGTGCCCAGCCTCCAGGAGGTTCTTGGAGATAACTGGCAGACAAAAATGCGGCTGATTGATTTTCACGGCAATGTCAACCCCGAGGCTATAATGCCGGTAGTTCTGCTTCAGAGCATACCGGTTGGATTCAGGGGGATAATCATGGTCGCTCTTATCGCCTCTATCATGTCATCGTTCGACTCGGCGGTTAATACGGCGACGGGCTTTTTTACGCGTGATCTGTATCAGTTTGTTGTCCGGCCCAAAGCCTCTCACAAAGAGCTGATCATGGCAAGCTACATATTCATCTTCGCTCTTGTGCTGGTGAGTTTCCTCTTTGCCTTCTCACTGGAAAGCGTAAACGACATCTGGGGATTCCTCGTGATGGGCCTGGGAACGGGCCTTATGGTTCCTGGTATCCTGAAGTTCTACTGGTGGCGTTTCAATACTGCCGGCTTCAATATCGGAATGCTGGCGGGCATGATTCTGGCGGCGGTTACAAGGCTGGCAACTACCGGCGGCTTTGGTGATGCGGTAGCCGAGATGCCGTTTTTTGTGTTCCTCTCGGATGAACGTACGCAGTTCTTTGTCCTGTTCTTTGCCGTGCTGTTTATCTCTGTTGCCGCGGCCCTGCTGACACGGCCGACAAAGACGCATATACTCGAGAATTACTATATTAAAACACGTCCATTCGGTTTATGGGGCCCGCTCAAATCACGCCTCAAAGCTGAATGCAGGCTCAACATGGAGGCCGAGCACCGCAGGGATCTGATTGCGGTTCCGTTTGCCATGCTCTGTCAGGTTACGTTCTTTATACTCCTGATGCAGTTCGTGCTAAAGCAGTCGCGGCAGATGTTTATAACTTTGAGCATATTTGCCGTATCAGCCGTAATACTCTACGTGGTCTGGTACAGCAAACTTGACAAGATGGATTATCCGGTTGAGCTCGAGCCGGAGGCTAAAGCCTGATTCGAAAATCCGTGCCGCTAATCCGTGCTTTGGGCAGTTTTCTTCATAGATGCTTTAAACATGACAATACCTGCTATCAGCAATGCGCCGCCGACGAAGATGTTCATCTTTAACGCATAGGCGTTTTCGATCCACGGCAGTATTGCCAGCATCATTACACCTATGGCGGCAACGGCAACGCCTACAACACGGAAAGGTGATATGGCAGAATCTGAAGTGTCTGTTAAATTCAGGTTCTCCTCGCCGGGAAGTTTGCCTAAAGGCAGCTCGAGACGCTCGAAAAATTCATCAACGCGCTGCTTTACTTTTGGGCTGTGGGCTGTCAGGAGACTGGTTATAATCATAACCAGGACTGTCGCGGAGGATGTTGATATAAGAATGACGTTTTCTTTTTGTATTTCCCAACCGAATAATTGCACGGACTTAGGCAAAGCGAAGAAAAGTATAAGGCCTGTTGTGATGCCTGCCAGGTATCCGTACAGGGAGCCTTTGTTGGTGATTTTCTTTGTCAATATGCCCAGAATCATCGGGAACGCTATTGGGGCGGTAAATACGCTGAAAAGCTGTACCATGTTCTTGAAGAGGTCTTCGCCGCCGGCCTCAACCATCAGCAGTGCCACTCCCAATGCCAGCAGGCCGGTAATCAGAGTAGCGATACGCCCGGCAGTCAGCAGCTCTCTCTGGGAGGCGCCGGGGCGTAAGAATCTTCTGTAAACATCGTTTGTCATAACATTTGCGACCACGTTGTAATCGCTGCTGAGCATTGACATCGTCGCCGCCAGCATCGCCGCGATAGTCAGCCCCAGAAGCCCTGTCGGCAGCAGCTGAAGGCATAGAAGCGGATAGACCTCTTTTGGCATTGTATCGGCGGGCAGAAACTGCCTTGCCGCCATCGCGGGAACATACATGATAATCGGCGTTATCAGGCAAAGGGCAACGACCATGTAGCTGACCTTGCGGACATCCCTCTCTGTAGGCACACAGGTGTAACGCTGTATCAGCTGCCAGTGCACACTTGACATAGAAAGGCTGTACATAAATATCATACACCCGATGTAAAACAGGTTATAATCGCCGCCGGTCAAGCGGAAAAAGCCTTCCGGTGAGTTCTGAAAAAACTCCCTTACGCCGCCGACCTGGTGAAGCGATAAAGGGAAAAGCAGCAAGATCGCTGCGAGCATGACTATGAACTGTATAAAGTCCGTTGTTGTTACCGCCCATAAGCCGCCCATGAAAGTGTAGAGGAGTATAACAACAGCCGACCAGATCATGCTCTGTTTGAGCGGCAGGCCAAGCGTAGAGGATAGGAAAATTCCGATTGCCACGATTTTGAGCGCATCATCAATGATTTTTACCGGCAAGCCCTGCCATGCGGAAAACTGGCGAAGTGTCGCCCCGAATCTGGTCTCGAGATATTCAACAGGGCTGTCCAGACGTGCTCTTCTCCATCTTATGCCAAAGAAGAGTCCGCCCAGAAGCGCTGCCGGTATGTATGTCCAGAACAGGGTAATGGGCAGCCAGCCGTACTCATATGCCAGGGCAGAGTAAACCACAAAGCCAAACGCGCTGAAACAGCTCATGTAGAACGAAACGCCGCTGAGCCACCATGTTATGTTGTTTGAGCCGCTGAAAAAATCCTTCATCACCCGCATACGCCTGTAAAAATACAGACCTATGGCGACCATTATAAGGAAGTAGGTGATAATAATAAAATAATCAGGGTTCTTCAATTCTCTTGCAGCCAATAAAAACATTAATTAAACTCCCATGTTAAGTGGTATAAATTAAAAATTAAACGCAGCCGGGGAAATTCCTTACGCCTCGCAGCTCTGCGCTTGTTTCAAGAATTTTATCAAATTGCTCTTTTGTGACATTTTCCGGGATTCCGCCCGAATCCATAAGCATAAGACGCCCTTTTTTACGCCCTGCGCCGGTTAGATACTCCAAGTGCTCTCTCTGCCGCTGGAATGGCCAGTCCCAGAAACTTGCGGGGAATCCGCCGGTTACAACGAAACTGTCTCCGTAGCGGTCTAAGATTTTTTCTATATCAAAACCCTCTTCCGGATCAAAGGGGTTTACGAAATCAAATCCGCATTCCACCAGATCGTCAAGAAGGGGAGTGATGGCACCGTGGCTGTGCAGGTGAACGGTCGCTCCCCGGCTGTGGGCCAGGTCGCAGAGTCTGCTGTGCCATGGTTTGAAGAATTTTCTGTAATAATCCGGAGAAAGAAGCAGGGTTTGCTTTGAGCCCAGGTCATCGCATAATGCAATACTGTCGGCGCCGGCATTTATTATCATCTCAGCGGCCTTTAGGTTCCAGTTTCCCAGCTTATCCAGTGCCGCGTTTATAAGCTCAGGTTCGATTGCCAGAGCCATCAGGGTAACTTCGTAATCCATCAGGAAATAATGGAGGCCGGAGAAAAACCCGTTGAGCGAGACTGTCGTATATTCGCCGCGTGAGACAAGATATTCGATGTCCTTTTTGAGTCCTTCGTACCGCTGCGGTGCGGCAGGGTCGGGCAGCTCAAGCATCTCAATATCTTGTATGGTTTTAACCGGATGATTGTAAGCGTGAGTGAAGTGAGGCTTGAGCTGGGCCTTAACCAGGACGCCTGTTTCATACTCGGCAATAATTTCGTTTTCCTTTCGGCTGACAAGGCGAAGCATGAATTCGCCGGGCCCGCCGTGGCCGAAGGATATGTTGGCGAATTTGCCTAAACATGCCAGGCATCTGCCGGTATAGTTGTTAAATGAAATCATTTTGTCCAGCTGGGCCTCACCCATAGCAGAGCTGTCAAAATCCTTCGGCGCATTATAGAGCCACATGGGTTTGTAATGACAGCTTTGGGGTGTAAGCTCTCTGGCAAGATTTCCGTTGAAAAAGGACATCCAGTGCTGCGGCAGGGGGGCATCCTTATTGCCTGCTAGAATTTCCTGTATCCATTGTCTTTTATTCATGATGTCAATGTTTCCAAAATTTTAAAGTTTTTTCTATTCAACCGGGAAGCCTTCGAGCAGGGTCGAGCCGGGCTCAAGCATTTCCATAAGCCATATCGAGCTGCACGAACCGGCGTATTTTGAGGCTGAAACAGAGTTTCCGTGGCTTGAATGAGAGAACCGCTGCGCAACCGAGTCCATGGACATACCCAGAGAATCGGAGCAGTGCTCCCATATCGCCTTTAGAAGAGATGCCCGAACTGCCGGTGTATCATCCATGAAATTGTAGTAGTAAGCAAGGGTCAGCCAGAGCAGAGATCCCCTTGAGCCGTGAGAAAACCACTGATACTTCTTGCCGTTGATCACAGAAGGCAGAAATGATGTTTCCAGACGTTCTTTGATTGCATCTTTAAGGCCTTGATCCTTGAGGGTGTAGTACATCCAGAAGATTCCCTCCGCCTGAAAATAGCTTGCGGTTGAGTAATCGCCGTCGATAAAGTGCTTAGTATCCCGCACGGCTATATCATGGTAATACGGGCAGTCCTCCAGAACGTCCAGAGCCCCCATAACGCCGATACATATACCAAGGACGTAATCAGGGCCTCTTTCTTCGCGTTTTCTTTCGTGCCATTGTTCTTTGGTATCCCAGTTGCTGGTCATATACCCAAAGCCGTAGTTGCCGGGGCGGGTCCATTTGTCTTTGCCGAATTTTTCCTGGAGCATTTTGGATTTTTCGGGGCTAATATAGAATGTGTGCCGCCAGTCCACGTAATTTTTAGCCGCACGCATACATCTCTCCGCCAGCTCAGGCTCAAATTCCAGAGCCATCTGTGCCAGCCCCAAAGCGACAGAGCCGTTGTCAGCCACCCAGCGGATTTTTCTCATTTCGCTGTATCCCAGTGGTATAGAGCCGTCTGGGTCCTGAACGGAGCAGATCATGTCTGATAACTCCTCTGCCGCGCGGATAAAATCTTGAGGCCTGGTGTCCCCGAGAACATCCTGATTACGCTGCAGGGCGTCTTTGTTCTGCTGGAGGTATTTGCCCAGCTGAAGCATTGCCCGTGCCCCGTAAAGGTCGATAAAGAAGTGGTTGCTGATACGTTTGTCCCTGTGTGTTGTGCGAAGATCAAGCATGTTTTTGCCGACCTTGATCAGAGACTTTTCAATACTTACCCTGTCTTCTAAGATATCAACGCCTCTGTCTGTTTTGACCGTTACTTTCCAGTCAAAATCGAGCAGCGGGAAATCTCTGCCGATTTCACCCAGCTCCAGAACACACTCCTGTGTCTGGTCGGGGCCTATCTCAATCTCGCGGCTGACATTGATCTGATTTCCGCCGGCGATGAGGCTCAAACTTCCTTTGACTTGTGAGTTAAGCGGGTTGTCCAGAGACACCTGGCAAAGCAGATTTTCCGGATCCTGGTCAAACTCAGAGGTGAACAGAGTTATCTTTCGTATTTTGGGTTTATAAAGCAGGAAGTCGCACGTTTGCTTTAGTATCTTTCCCATAACCGAGTCTGCTGAATAATCCGCGCCTTCTATGCCGAAGAGGCCAAAGCCGGCTCGTTTGCGGGGGCCCTCGATATGGACACGGATTTCTGCCGCAGGTCCCATGATTCTGCCGTTATTGTCAACTGCGTTGAGAATGGGAATCCGTCTGATATTAGAATTGTGCAATGTCTCGTAGAGGCCTTTATCAGTGCCAAGGCTGGTTGTGCTCTTGTCGTTTCGCAGATAGGGGGGTATCTCATGCAGACCGGTATAGCTGAAATCACACTGGCCGTTATAAATATTCTGTCCAAGCGCAGGTTCAACCCGGGCGGCATCGTCAAACTTTACTGCGTCAAGGAAGGGGCTTACAACCCATTGGGGGTATTGTGCAGAAGCCTGTTCGAGAGGGATTTTCCATTTACGCAGATCTGATGATGCGACGTTTTCAAACCGCGAGGCTCTTCCAAGATAAACCGGTCCCAGTGCAAAACTGCCCGGCTTGTCCCGCCAGAGATTTGACACGTCCAGGCCGATTTGCAGGCTCTTGAGATTTGACGGGTCGAGCGGGGCCGCGGCTTTTCGGCTCTTTTGCGGCATAAAGTCAAATACCGATACGGTGTAGTCCCGCCAGTCTCTGCCAAGCTCGACAAAACGATACCACTCGTCACCGTTGTTGTCAATAATCTTGAGCGTCAGGATGTCCACCTCGTAGTCGCCTCTGGCCTGGAAGTTTAACACTGTCCGATGACGGTTATGATAACGGCTTAGAGGGATATCGACAAAAATATCGCCCATAGCCAAATCCGGCGTGATCAGCCAGACTGCATCTTCATTGCCGCATGTTTTTATATTGAGCTGCTGAATTTTGTCGATGTCTTTGAGCTCTGAATCGTCTGGTTTGATAAGAGACCAAGTTTTTTTGGCGAAATCCGCGATCTGCACCGGCTGGACGCTTTTTCGGGAATAATCAAATGCCCCGGGTGATAATAACACAAGGCTGTTTGGCCCCGAGAGGTATTTGTCAAGAGCGATTCTGGCCTGCGGAGGGAAAACTGTCTCCGGGCCGATAACGAGCAATGATGCATCAATCTTGTCTATTTCCTCCAGCTCTGCGGGCTCAAGGATTTTTACGTCCGTACCGTCCTGAGCAAGCAGGTCTGCCAGAGGTTTTGAGTCTTTAGCCTGTGAGCAGTAAAGGGCAATTGTTTTTTCGTCTTTCGCCGCAGCTTCATTTGAAATTGCCGGAAGACTGGCGGCGGCTGCGATTAATACAAAAAAATACGCTGAAATTCTGGCTTTGAAGAAATTTTTAAGATACATCAATAACTCCATTTAAAATAACTGTTTGTAATTGGTTTTTCAGGTCTGTACAAATACCATTCTTGCATATATTCGGTGAATTTATTGCTTCTCTAATCTTATTTGCCGGCCGGCTTAGTGATCAGCCCGATACTCTCCAGCAGGCTTAATCCCGTATGGTAGTTTGGGTCAAGATCCGGCACAGCGGGTATCACATTTACCGGCAAGGCATTTTCGTCGATCGTCTGGTAAGCCAGCAGGTTCTTGCTGCTGTTTATATAATTATTTATGAAAGCGTTATGGGATTTTATAAATATGTTTTCCAGCTCATCTCCAAGATTGTTTCCTGCGGGCAGATTCATACATAAAAGAGCTGCTCTGATCGTTTCAGGCAGTGACCACCAGGGCATCGTCGGATTATATGCGCTGCGGCTGCGAAGGTCAAAAAGTTTATATATACCGCCTGCTTGAGTGTTAAAGCCGAGATTGAAATGGTGAACAAATATTTTTGGGACCAGCATTTCTATTTCCCTGATGTGGGAGAGCTGCTGCTGCGTTATGCCATTAAAACACCTGCACAATGCCGCGAATTTCAGCGTAAGTCCGACAAACTCCAGGACATGCCCCACGTCGCATAGAATATGCTCATCCTGCTTATAGGGCTTGCCGCTGTTGTCGATATATTCGCAGAAATCGTACTGCTCAAGCTCTTTGAACTGCTTTGTGCAGTTTACATAATTTTCCAGGATATAGTCTATCAGTTTAAGAGCCCGGTCGGCTGTTTCGATGTCCGGCTCGTTTTTCATCAGCAGGCATATCGCGCCGATTTGAATCATAAAATGGCTGTAGCCGTTTCTGCCGTTTTTATTTCCTACTGGGTTCAACGGGTCGGTTTGCGGCTGGTCTGTCCTGAAGCTGCCGTTCCAGATAGCATGCTCTACCCGTGAAATATACTCGCGTCCGGTTCTCATGAGTTTCCTGTCGTTAAGGTAGCAGGCCGCGGCGTATATCCCCTTGCTGCAGAAAAGGTCGCTGAAATTGTAAGGGGAGTCTTCATCGAGTTTTACTTCTCTGACGCTGCCCTTTGGCTCAACAAAACAAGCCCTGCCCGAGGGTGAGATACAAAAAAACATGTGGCCGCAGTTTTTCTCTCTGGCAGCCAGTACGCTCTCAAGAACAGTTTTAAGAACTTTGTCAGTCCTTTGAGCAAGGCTGCCGCAGTCAGGGTCATCACAATTATTTTTAATCCAGTCGGCCAGAATACTCAGGCTTTCTAACGCTCTGCCCTGAATCCATGAGTAAACGGCGTTTTTTCCGCAGAAAGGGTCGCTTTCATCGGCATCAGAGCCGGTAATCAGATTGTATTTTGTGTCTATCCAGGGGTAGCTCTTATTGCGCTCGAATCGTTCTATTATAAATAAAAGATTTGAAAGCATTATGGCCTTGTAGTCACCTGCTGCCGCGTTGTAATCTTCAATCGAAGGTTTTTGCCCCAGAGTGATGCCGTAATAACGCAGGAGTGATTCACGCTTGTTAACAGAATTTTTTGTTAAAAGATTCAAATGATAACCCTGTTGTTTTCCCTTTTAAATCTGTTCTTCAAATAAGGGCCGGACCTTTAGAAGTCCGGCCCTCTGTTAAAACTTATCTGGTTAGAAAACAGTCATTTTTGACTGCAATTCTAAAATCTGATTAAAAACATTCATTTGGGTCAGAAGAGTTGCACTCCAGCCAGCCGGCTGCCACCAGGCTGAAATCTGCGAGATTAACCTTACAGTTAGCATCGGCATCGCCGGGCAGTGGAACGTATTCCGGCTGAGCCTTGGCGTGTTCACATCCGTTGATATAAACCGTTACTATAACATTGTCTGTTACAATAAATTCAGAATCAGTAACCTCAACCTGGAACTCGTATTCGCCTGCTTCGGTGAAAGTTACAGTTGGGTCTTCGATAGAATCCGAATCAAAGCTGTACCCTTCGGGACCAGAAACTTTAGTCCAGGTGTAAGCAAGCTCTCCGGGAGGCGTCGGCTCGCCGTCATCTGCTGCCGTAATATCAATCGCCGCAACAGCTTCATCTGGAGCAAGCCAGGTGTCAAGGTCTTCTCCCGCGTCAACTGTCGGTGAAGTGTTGTCCGGCGTTCCGGAGAAACGCACCTCGGAGAAAGCCACATTTGTCGAGCTGAAACTGCTGAAGCTGTCAAACTTTATATACTGATAACTCTGTGTGGGTGAGAGGGGGATGATTTTTGATGTATCCCACGGCCAGTCCAGGGGGTTATCCAGGCTGAAAGTTCCGAGGCTCTCCCAGTTAGCCTTGTCGTTTGAGACGCTGATTTCAAAGTTCGAAATGGCGCAGTTTTCCAGATAACCGCCATAGCTGTGGTTGAAATTCCAGATGCGCACGCCGTTTAAGCTTGTAGTGGTCTCCAAAGCAAAAACTATTTCTGCACTTGAAGGTGAATCTGCGCTGCACCAGTGGTAATCGTAAGACGCCGCTGTGTGGTAACCGGTATCGTAGAGACCGTTTCCGTTGATGACATTTTCTGCCTCATAATACTGACTGTATGCGGTTGTAGAGCTGTCAACTGTCACCTCATCGATTTCTTTCCACCATTCGGGGATACATCTTACCGTTGTGAACTGGTAAACCTCATAGCTGGAATCATCAGCGCTGAGCTCCAGCTCGTAGAGTCCGTAATCGCTGAAAGTTACTTCCGTAGCAGGGTCTGAGGAGTCGGTAAAGGTTACATTTCCGGGGCCGCTGATTTTGCTCCAGCTGATGCTCGGCGTGCCGCCGTCATCTGTTACAGCTCCTTTGAGTGTAGCATTTAACCCCTTCAACTGTTGAGGTTTGCCTGCAAAGACGTACGGCGGTTCATTGCTTGTGCCGTTGCCGTAGAACTTTACTTCAGAAAGGCCTGCGTAACTGGCATCGCCGTAAGTTGTAAGAGGTACAAATTTAACATAAGTTACGGGCTCTGTATGTGATATCGGGATTGTCTCGCCGGGGTAGTCGTCCTGACCTGTTCCGCGTCCAAGGGTAAACACGCCCAGGCTGGTATAGGAGCCTCCGTTACGAACCAGAATCTCCATCTCCTGAGTGCCTCTGCTGGTATAACCGTTTCTGTTGAAGTTCCAAATATGTATATCTGTGAGATAGTATGGAATCGGTCCGAGCTTGAATTCTATAAACTGATCGCCGTTAACGACCTTTGTTCCTATTCCATTCATCCAGTAGGCGTATTCCCAGCGGTCTCCAGTGTGGAATCCTGTTTCAGTGTCAAGACCGTAGCCGTTGACGACGTAATCCGGATAGAAGTCGTAACGTGAGCCGTAATAATAACTTGAGTAATCCCAGACAACTACGTCCTGAATTTCAACAGCCGAAATAACACCTGAAATCAAAAAAATTGAAATTAAAAACAATGTTTTTTTCATTTTGAACTCCTTATTAAGATAAATTTAATTTTTTTACTTAAACTATGTATAACAACACCGTAAAGAAGTATTCCTAAGCCATGCCTCCTTTCTTATTGATATAATATATTTGTCCTCTCATAAAATCAGTCTAATTTCCAGAAGGGGTGTTTGGGGACATAAGCCCTGCCAAGTCTTTCCTGGTCTTCCCAGAGATCCTCGTATTGCACCCTTTCGACATGTCCATCCAGAAGCGTCACATTGCATCCGCCGTAGTGAGCTTTAGGATTTCCGTAATTGAACGGTCTTGGTGCTCCGCCGTAGCTTATGATCGAATCCTTGACGCCATTGCGGTCATAATCGTCAACAAAGCCCATGCCTGGGTCACGGGGATTATAAACCCAGTGGCTTATCGCATCAGGGCCCAGCAGCCCCCCGCAGTCCATGTAAGCCATAGCAGAAGCGGTGTTTTTGACTTTCGACATTTTAAAGTGCGGGTATTCCTTACCGTAATAGTGTCCGTAATAGAACGGGGAAGTCTTGCCGTCCCAGCAGAAGTTGACCCCGATTCGTATAGGAGACTGCCTTGTGCTGGCCGGGCAGGTGCGAAGTTCAGTCGTGAACGCTTCACTTTCGTGCTTACTACCTTTTGAGCTGTCTTCGTTTATGCTTATGTAAGGAGCCAGCGCTTCATACCAGTAAACATTTGCTACACCGCTCGGGGGCTTGTCCGTAGTTGGACAGTAAGTAGCGAAATAAGGTATGATGTCGGAGTTTGAAGTTGAATAGGCGTGGAGTGCGAGCCCGTACTGCCGCATTCTTGACTGGCATACAACAGATTTGGCCTGCTCTCGAACTTTGCTTAACGCCGGCATGAGAATAGCCATCAGGAGTGCGATAATGGAGATAACAACAAGCAATTCGATCAGGGTAAAACCCTTTGATACTTTTTTAGCCATAATGCTAAACCTTCCTGTAAAACAGATTATTAAGCGATCTTTATTTTTTTTATAAAAACCTTTTAATTTGTCAATTTTATTGTATTATAATGTTTAAAAATAGCTAATCAATACACAATAAGAGCTTTTTATTGCACAATAATGATATGTTCAGATATGTAAGAACAAAATCAGAAAGATGCCGCTGTCAGGCGATTAACCTTTTACATGAGGGAAAGTGTTTTTTTCCTGTTATTCATCACGCCGCGGTTGACCAGAACAAGGTTTTGGGGGAGCGTTTCACACTGGGGGTTCATACTCATGAAGTTTATCACCTTAACCTATATACCAAAACAGCGGGTGAATTTCTCATTGACGATGAGTTCCACCCCGCCGAGACTGGTTCATTGGTTATAGTTTCGCCCTGGGAGAAACATGACTTTGTGACCCGATGCAGTTCTTTTGAATATTCTGAGATTACATTTTCATTTTTCGCAAATGACTCCGAAACCCTGAATATTCCCTTCCAGGAGCTTCTTTCACTCTATACAGGTACTGAGATAAAGTTGAAATCCGGCCGGCTGAAGCTGGATGCCCGTCAAATAAGCCAGTTTGTCTCTATTCTTTCCCGTATTATTGATTTTCTGGAAAGTAAAACTGAGATCGGTGAATTCAATGCTTACAGGACACTCGCCTCTCTTATAGATTTCATTATCCTCAATGTATGCGAGCTTGACAGTAAACAGCCTTCAAACGAAAACCCTGCAAACATTGTCAAAAGCTACATAGACGGCCATTTCATAGAGAATATAAGTTTGAGGACTTTAGCCGAAATCAGCTATCTCTCTGAAGGGCATATCATAAAGCTGTTCAAAAAAAGTTTCAAAACTACGCCGTTGAACTACCAGACAAATCTACGTATCGAAGCGGCTAAGACGCTTCTGAAATGTTCAAACCTGACCTGTTCGCAGATAGCAAAACGTATTGGATACGATAATAACCATTATTTCCATCGCCTATTCAAAAAGAACGTCGGTATTACGCCAAAACAATATCGGAATAGTTATGTTAAAGGGCAGGGGCTTAAAAAGAAAAAACAAAACATTTAAGTTATTATTTAAAAGGAGAGACTAAAATGTTGCCAAAAAGCTCTTATTGTAAAATCCGCATAACAGTTATTTTAATGATTACTGCGGTTTCATGTCTGTTCGCCGGAGAGGTTGATTTTAACGCTAAGTTCTTTGAACTTTGCGACAATGCCTGCGTTGAACTTGCCAGGGATAACCTGCATGTCAGAGGAAAGCAGCATTACAGGGATTCTTATTCGGTCAGGGCGCTTGGGGTTGCCTATGATATGACCGGAAACGAAGAGTATCTGGAGGCGTGTAAGAAGTGGTCGGACAAGATGATAAAACTTCAAAACGGCATGACCCCTGCCGGCGCATATTACATGAATTACGGCAGGAAACCGGGTGAAACAACAGGTAACTGGTATGCAGCCGACTGCGCCAGTATTGCACAGGGTGTTCTCTCAACAGCGGTCAGATGCCCAAAAGGATCCGAGAAGAAAGTGTATATGGATTCGGTAAAGGCGTACGCTGATCTTGTGATAGAAAATTATATAAGGCCCGGCGGCGGAGTTACGGACGGCATCTGGTCAAAGTATGACGGCCCGTGGTGGTGCTCAACCGGAATATTCGGCGGCCTTGCGTTCAGTCTTTATTATGAAACCGGAGACGAAAAATACCTCAATGCCGGCTATGGCACTATAGACTGGCTAAACGCTCAGGACCTGACCAAAATAACTCCCTATACACTCGAAGAGCAGGGTCCGGCAATGTATATGTATGTACTCGAGGCCTACGCGGCGGGTCTGCCGTTTATAGAGCCGGACACGGCGAGGTATAAAAAGGTGATGGCCAGATACGACGAAGCCCTTGCGTGGATGGAAAAAATGCAGGTCGGCAGAGGCGGCGATAATAAGTGGGACTACAATACCCAGTGGGGCAGCAAGAGCGGCGGACTTGCGTTTCACATGTATATCTACGCTAAACATGTCCCCGATATGTACCAGATCTGTAAAGAAGCCG